>NZ_LAVK01000008.1 GCF_001083795.1 Streptomyces sp. SBT349 | reverse complement strand
CGGCACCACACCCAACCCCGGGCCCTCCGCCACCTCCACCGCACCGGCCTCCCGCTCCGGCGCCTCCTCCACGATCACATGCGCATTCGTCCCGCTGATCCCGAACGACGACACGCCCGCCCGCCGCGGGCGCCCGTTCCGTTCCCACGCCACCGGCTCGGTCAGCAACTCCACCGCGCCCGCCGACCAGTCGATCCGTGGCGACGGCTCGTCCACATGCAGCGTCTTGGGCAGCAGGCCATGGCGTATGGCCATCACCATCTTGATGACGCCCGCCACACCCGCGGCCGCCTGCGTATGCCCGATGTTCGACTTGATGGAGCCCAGCCACAACGGCCGGCTCTCGCCTCGGTCCTGCCCATAGGTCGCCAGCAACGCCTGCGCCTCGATCGGATCGCCCAGCGCCGTCCCCGTACCGTGCGCCTCCACCGCGTCCACGTCCCCCACCGACAGCCGCGCGTTCGCCAGCGCCTGCCGGATCACCCGCTGCTGCGACGGACCATTCGGCGCCGTCAAACCATTCGACGCACCGTCCTGGTTGGTAGCGCTGCCCCGCACCACCGCCAGCACACGGTGACCATTCCGCTGAGCATCCGACAGCCGCTCCACCAGCAGCATGCCCACGCCCTCGGACATGGCGAGGCCGTCCGCGGCTGCTGAGAACGCCTTGCTCCGCCCGTCGGGAGCGAGTCCGCGTTGGCGGCTGAAGGTGACGAACTCCCCCGGGCTGGACATGACGGTGACGCCGCCGACCAGGGCGAGCGAGCAGTCGCCGTTGCGCAGCGCCTGCACCGCAAGGTGCAGCGCCACCAGCGACGAGGAACAGGCGGTGTCGACGGAGACGGCGGGGCCTTCGAGGCCAAGGGTGTAAGCCACGCGCCCGGAGAGCACGCTGGCCGAACTGCCCGTCGAGAAGTGGCCTTCGAGCTCGTCAGGGATCTTCGGGAGGGTGGAGCCGTGGTCCACGAGGTTGAATCCGATGAAGGAACCGGTCTTGGTGCCCTTCAGCGTGGCCGGGTCGATGCCGGCGCTTTCGAGCACCTCCCAGGAGGATTCCAGGATGAGCCGCTGCTGCGGATCCATCGCCAACGCCTCGCGCGGCGAAATCTCGAAGAAGTCGGCGTCGAATTCGCCCGCGTTCTTGAGGAAGCCGCCTTCCCTGGTGTACGAGGTCCCGGGACGGTCGGGATCCGGGTCGAAGAGACTCGCCATATCCCAGCCACGATCGTCGGGGAACGACGAAATCGCGTCCCGCCCGTCGTGCACGAGTTGCCACAGTTCCTCGGGAGATTCCACACCACCCGGAAAACGGCATGCCATTCCCACGATGGCAATCGGCTCGCGTGCCGACTCCTCCACTTCCTGGAGACGCTGGCGGGTTTCGTACAGTTCCGCAGAAGCCCACTTCAGGTAATCGCGAAGAGTCTTTTCGTTCGAAACGGGATCGTTCGACATGGCGGCTGGGCTCCTCCGTCGTCACATCCTCTATGCCAGCGGACCCTATAAGGGACTTGGCGTCGTGGACGACACCCCTGGCCGCGATCAGGGGTCCAATAGAGGAATTCCCCAGCCCCTCCGGAGCGCTATAGGGGTTGACCGATGCACCCTAGGGGTTGACGGCTACGAGGGGTAACGAGTAATGCCTTGACCGGGGGAGGTGAAACCGCAATCGCGAGAATCTCGCACCTCGGCGAAGCGCAGGGAGCGGCCATCGACTCCGCCTCGGAGGAAAGCGCCACAATGCACTGGAGGATTCAGCCACTCACCCGTCTCGAATCTTCCGCTTCTTCACCTTATCCCAATTCTCTGGCGTCGATGGTGAGGGGCGGCGGCCCTCGCCCGGATATGGGACGTGAGGCCCGCCGCCCCGTGTCGCCGTCCAGCGGGCGGCGGAAGCAGTGGCTGAGGCGGGTCGGCGGTTCCTCGCGGAGCCCGCGAGGAACCGCGTCGCGTCAGGCGGGCAGATCCCGACGCCGGACTCCGGCGAGCCCCACCGCGATGAGCGCCGCGGCGATAAGGGTGAGCGTGCCCAACGTCAGCGCGCTTGGCGGGCCGAAGAAGGGCAGTACGTGGGCGAAGGGGGAGAACGTCTCGAACACCCAGTCCGGCATGCCCGCGTGCCGACCGAGCTCGACGGTCAGGGCGACCACCAGCGCGCCCCAGCCCACGATCACGCCGCCGCGGCCGATCAGGCCGTAGGCCGCCATGGCGATCCCCACGATCACCCATACAGCAGGAATCAGGCCGGCGTTGGTGGTCACCATGTCGCCGACGTCATCGCTGCCGACGCCGAAGCACAGGCCGACGGCGAGCAGCAAGACCGCCGGCATGGCCAGGGCGACCAGCAGGTGGCCCACGACCCAGCGGACGCGGCTGACCGGGGTGCTCAGCAACAGTTCGGCATGTCCGTCGGTCTCCTCTTCACTCAGCCGCAGCAGCGTCATGAGGGCGTAGGCGGCGATGGGGAAGCACATCATGAAGGCGATGTAGGCGAAGAACGCCTCACCTGTGTTGTTCGCGCCCATCGCGTCGGCCCATGCGCGGAACTGCTCGCTGTCGGAGTACTCCTCCATGGCGTCCGCGCCGACGAATCCCGTGGGCAGGCTGATGGCGATGGCACCCACCAGCCAGACCGCCGCCATACCGCGGTGGAGCCGCCAGGTCAGCGCGCTCGAACTGCGCAGTCCGGGGGCGGCCCGGGCCGGGCCGGGCCGGGCGGACATCATGCCGGCACCCAGGTCGCGGCGGGCGGCGAGGCGTCCGGCGGTCCACAGCAGTGCGCCGACGAGCAACGCCACGAGCAGGAAGGGCCACCAGCGCTCCTCGGCGAAGGGGCGGGAGCGTTGCAGCCAGCCGTTGGGGGTCAGCCAGCCCAGCCACCTCACGAAGCCGTCACCCATGTCGGCCGCGCCCCGGGCGAAGTGAAGGCCGATGAAGAGCGCGAACGCGCCGATGGTGGCGGCCCGCGCGTTCTCTGTCAGCTGGGCGGCGACGGCCGCCATGCCGGCCGCTAGCCAGACCGCGCCCATCATGACCAGGCCGAAGGCGAGCGACCCGGCGCCCGGCATGCCCGCGCTGGACATCCCGGCGGCCGAGAAGAGCGCGATGATCACGCCGGAGCCGAGCACGACGGTAAGGGCGGCGCCGAGCTGAGCATGCCGACCCACCGCCGTGGATCCCACCAGTTCGCTCCGGCCGGCCTGTTCCTCGCCCCGGGTGTGCCGGACGACGAAGATCACCGCGCCGAGGGCTGCGATCAGGGTGGCGCCACCGATCGCCTCCTGGGCGACCAGGGCGTTGATGTCCATCCCATACGCCGGCCCCTGGAAGAGCTTGAACATGGGGACGTCGTGCATGACCTCGTTGTACCGGTCCTGGACCGCCTGAGCGTCGGGGAAAGTGGTCTCCCTGGCGTTCGCCCGGCTCGTCACGATGCCGAGGGTCACCACCAGCCACACGGGCAGCCAGACCCGGTCACGGCGCAGGATGAGGCGGATCAGCCGCGGCACGCCGGTCAGAGGGCCCGACGCCACGGCCTTCGCCGGAGCCGGCCTGGGCAGCGTGGCGGCCGGGGCGCTCATCGCGCCACCGCCGCGGAGTCGCCGGCACCGACGTCCGTGGTCCGGTAGTGCCGGATGAACAGCTCCTCCAGGGTCGGCGGCTGGGTGGTGATGTCGCGCAGACCGAGCGTGCCGAGATACCCGACGACGTCGCCGATGTTCTCGGAGTCGACCTGGCACCGCACCCGGTCGCCGTCGGTGGTGAGGTCGTGCACTCCTGGCCGGGAGGCCAGGTCGGCGGAGGAGGAGGTCACCAGGGCGGTGACGGAGACCCGGGTGAGGTGACGCAACTCGGCCAGGGAGCCGGTCTCCACGATCCGGCCGGCCCGGATGATGCTCACGCGGTCGCAGAGCGCCTCGACCTCGGAGAGGATGTGACTGGAGAGCAGGATGGTGCGCCCTTTGGCCTTCTCGTCCGCGATGCACTCGCGGAAGACGGCGTCCATCAGCGGATCGAGCCCTGAGGTGGGCTCGTCCAGCAGCAGCAATTCGACGTCGGAGACGAGGGTCGCGATCAGTACGACCTTCTGCCGGTTGCCCTTGGAGTAGGTGCGGGACTTCTTGGTCGGGTCCAGCTGGAAGCGCTCGATCAGGGCGTCCTTGCGCTGACGCTGCTCGGCGGTGCCGCGCAGGCGGCCCAGCAGGTCGATGACCTCGCCGCCGGTGAGATTGGGCCACAGGGTCACGTCGCCGGGCACGTAGGCCAGCCGGCGGTGCAACTCGACCGCCTTCTCCCACGGATCATCGCCGAGCAGCCGGACCGTCCCGGCGTCCGAGTTCATCAGACCCAGCAGGACCCGGAGGGTCGTCGTCTTCCCGGCGCCATTCGGCCCGAGGAAGCCGTGGACTTCACCGGTTCGCACGGTCATATCGAGGCCGTCGAGCGCTCGGGTACGCCCGAACGTCTTGATCAGGCCCTCGATTTGAATCGCCTCACTCATCATCTCGTCCATTCGTCGAGGAGGGGGATGACTGGTTACTGCGCTTCTCGTGGCTGTCCACCGCGCTGCGAATGCCGTCACCGACGCTCGACGCGGCGAACTCGGCCATGGCCGTGTAGATGTCGAGCATGGCCACGCCGATGCGGTGCGAGCTCTGCGGGGCGAGGATGTCGTCGCCCATCCGGCGGGAGAGGTGGTCGTGCAGCACGAGCGTCGCCATGTGCATCGCGGCCATGACGGCCGCGGCGTCGCTCGCCTGGGACGACCCGGCGGGAAACCTCTCGGGTGCGATACCGGTGAGGAACTCCTCGGCGACCGTCGCGCCGGTGTCGAACAACGCGGACGCCACGGGGGAACCGTCGACCATGGCGCGGGCCATGTAGCGAATGACGAGCGAGCTCTTCGCCAGGAGCTCCTCCATGAAGTCCGACTTGGTGATCTCGCCGCTGTTCAGACCGAACCGGTCCAGCCCGTCGAACGCCTCGACCACGTACGCGTCACACGCCTCTTGCAGCGCGCTCTTCGACCCGAAGTGATGCTGAAGCAGCCCTGGGGACACCCCAGCCGCCTCGGCGATGCCCTTGATCGTCGCTCCCTTGGTGCCGTGTTCGGCGAACTGCGCCAAGGCCGCGTCTCTGATCCGTGCCCGGCTGGTCAGATCCTCAGCCGGCCGGTCACGCCACTCGGAACCTGGATGCATGACCAGGATGCTATACATCCGCATCGGAAGCTGAAAGGCCGTATGGTGCCGTCTTATCGCGATCCTGACGTGCGGTCAGTGGGCCCCAGCTACCGTCGCGCGGTGCCCTGTTCACCCCACTGAGCTCGGCGCCAACCGCCCCGAGGGGCGGGTCGGTTGCTGTGGATGTGCGCACATCTGACCACCGCCGCCCACGCGGCTGAGGTCGTGCCGGAACTGACGCGCGCCGCAGCGGCGCGTGGAGTCACCAGCCCCGACTGGACCGTCACCGGCAGGCCCCGGCACAGCCGCCTCCCGGAAAGACCGTCATCGTCGACCATCAGGGACCGCCAACACAGCACGAGGCGGCCCAGGAGCCACCGCGCCCCGGCCGGGGCCGTACTCCGGCCGGGCACGCGCGAGATGTCGCGTCTTCGTTCAGGTCTCGCTGGCCTCGACCCAGCCGTGAGCCAGGGCCGCCTCGGCGAGGCGCGTCCGCACCCGGTGGATCTGCGCGGCCGTCAGCGTCCCGTCCGCGTTGATGAGGATCTCGGTCACCTCGCCGCGGAAGTCGGCGAGAGACAGGACATCACAGGTGGGTTCGTCGTCCTGTCCATCCTGCGAGGCCGCCGGGGTCGCCGGTGCCGGGGCCGAGGGGGGCGGCACCTCTTCCAGATAGCGGCGGGCGGGCGGTGAGGGGTCCGATGCCGCGGCCGGCGTGACGAGACGGATCTCCGACGCTTTCGGCCCCTTGCCGCCCTCCTCGATGAAGAACTCCACACGCCGCCCCGCCTGGTAGAGGTATTCCTCGGCCAGCAGGTCGTTGGCATGCATGAAGACATCCTCCTGCCCCTCGTCGGGGGCGATGAACCCATAGCCCCGGGACTCGTCGAACCGCAGAATCCTGCCCGTCATCAACACCTTGAAGCTCCCATCAACACCGCAGGCCACGCGTGCCCCTGTGCACGCGCTGTCATCATCCTGGTCATCGTCCTACGCTTCCATCCATGCCCAAGGCCGCTTGCCCGGCCCTGCCTGCCGCTGCCGAACGGGTGCCGGCCGAAGGCACTCCGCCGTCACGCTATGTCCTCGACTTCGAATTGCAGTTCCAGCGGCAGCTGCTCACGGCCGCAGATCTTGAACTTCCGGTAGACGCCGGTGAGGTGCTGCTCAACGGTGCTGATCGTGACGGAGAGGCGGGAGGAGATGTCGCGGTTCGTGTATCCGCACGCGGCCAGCACGGCCACCCGCCTCTCGGAGCTGCTGAGCCGCACCGTGCTGACATCGACGGCGGTGCTCCCCATCCCGCCGCTGTTCCTATGGTCTTCACCGTGTTCGAGGTGCCCTCCGGAGCAGAGCGGCTCGGCTCCGCACTCCCTGGCCAGCTGCCAGGCACGGCGGGAGGCCATCGCGGCCTGGGCCGTCTCGCCGAGTCGCCTGTACACGTCGGCGAGGTCGTACAACGTGCGGGCCAGTTCAAGTCGGTCACCGGCGCCGTGCAGTAACGACATCGAGCGTGCCAGGATCGGAAGACGCCTGTCCGGCGGAGCGGTTGCCGCGAGCAGGCGCAAGGTCATGCCCCGGGCTCTGCCGCAGTTGTCGGCGATCCTGGCCTCCTGCTCCACGACCAGCCGCTCGGCCTCCTCCCGCTGTCCGAGCCGGAGCAGCACTTCGGCCGTGTCACCCCGCCAGGGCAGCCAGGCCGGAATGTCGGTGCCCCAGCGGCGTGCCAACTGTCCGACGGACATGAAGTCGTCGAGCGCGTCGTCGAGCCGGTCGGTGGCCAGGTGATAGTGGCCTCGTGCCCGGATGTACGTCAGCCCGTGGGTGCTACCGAGCAGGGACTCGGGCGTTGGCTGGTTCAACATGCGTGCGCCTGCCTCATAGTCACCCATGACCGTCTCGCTCATGATCTGGGCGGCCAGCAGCGAGCAGGCGAGAAGGCTCCTGTTGGGCCCGGATATCCGCTCGAGACCGAGTCGGGCCAGATCCCTCGCTCGCCGTATGTCGCCCTGGTGGTAGGCGCCTTCCGCTTGGAGTCCCGCGAAATGCGCGGACCAGCCCGATGCGCCGCGGCGGTCCGCCTCCTTCAGAAGGACCCCGCTCCAGTACTGGGCCCTGTCGGCTCCTCCCCCGTATGTCAGGCACTTGATGGCGCTGCTGATGGCTTCCACCGTCGAATCCGTGAGGACGCACCGCTGGAGCAGTTCCTGAGCCGCGGCGGTGATCTCGTCCCCGGCGGCGGGGACGGGCCCGGCCCAGGGCACCACCTCGTACCCCGTCGTCGTGCCCGGTCCGGGGACCGAGCCCTGGTACGAGGATCCGTCGTCGCCGGGCCTCTCGCCCACGTCTTCGCTCACCCAGGGGTGGTGCCGCCCGCCGACCAGGGCCCGCGGGCCGGCCGCCCAGTCGACGGGAACGGGAGACTCTCCCTCGCCCAGCCTTCGCAGCGTGCCGAAGACCTCCCCGGCATCCTCGATCCGGCCTTGCCCGGTGAGGACATTGGCCAGCTTCGCGCGGTGCTGTGCGGTGAGCTCCCCGGTCCGCAGACTCAGCAGCAGTTCATCGCCCAGCCTCTCCGCGGCCCAAGGATCGCCGCGCTGGAGGATGACGGCGGACCTGAGGCGGATCTCGACGCGCTGCCGCGCATCGGGGCAGAAGCGGTAGGCCAGGTCCAGATAGGCGATCGCCAACGTGTCCCGGTCGTCGGCCAGCACCTCTTCCGCGGCCTCCTGGAGCACGGGCACCCCCCACGGTTCCTCGACACGTTCCGCGTTCCGCAGATGCGCTGCGATGCTCACCACGGAGGCGCCGTCCGCGTACAGGAGTGCCGCTGCACGGCTGTGCAGTTCCCGTCGGCGTCCCGGGTCCATACCGTCGAGGACGGCTGTCCGTGCGGCGGAATGCCGGAACCCGAAGTCCTCGGTCACGCCCGTGGCCCGGAGTACGCGGGTGCCGAGCTCGGCCACGGCCAGAGGAAGCCGGCAGAGCCGCCGGAGGAGGTCCAGGCCGGCGGCGTCGCCCAGGACGGCGAGCCCCTCGGCCACGCGTGCGGCCACGGGCCCGCTGCGGTCCACGCAGGTCAGAATGGCGTGGGCGAACACCTCGCCCCCCGTGAGCACTTTCAGCCGCTCCGACGGATCGGGCACCGCGCTCGCCGTCAGATGGTCTTCCAGGAGCGCTCGGATCAGCAGGGGATTCCCGCCGGTGGCGGCGTGGAGACCGTCCACCAGCAGGTCGTCGACGGCCATGCGAGCGTGCTCGTTCACGAGCGACGTGACGCCGTCCGGGTCCAGGCTGGTGAGCCGCATGCGCCGGTACTCGGGCTGCTGAAGGAACACGTCACGGTACGCGGTGCTCCACTGCCGGTGGTGCAGGACCTCGGTGAAGACCATCATGAGTCCCGTCGCCCTGGCACGCGCGGCGATGTACAGCAGGCGTCGCAGGGACCTGTCGTCCGCATGGTGCGCGTCGTCGACGCCGATGACGACGGGGCGCTCATGGGCGACGGCACGCAGATCCGCGCAGGCCCTGAACATTTCTCCCGCGTGGGCCCGTCCAGGAGTCACGGCATCGGGCGGATCGCCTGAACCCATGTCGCCCGCCGATAGGGCAGCCAGACACCGCCCGATGTCGTCCGAGGCCGGCGCGCTCTCGGCCAGTTGTCGCATCACCGACAGGGGCAGGTCCCGCTCCGAGCTCAGCGCGGCCGCCCTGAGGACGACCGCTCCCTCCGCCGACGCCTGCTCCATCAGCGCGTCGAGCAGTGCGGTCTTGCCGCAGCCGGCGGGGCCCTCCAGGACGGTGACGTTGGGTCTTCCCGACAGGCAGTCGGCGAGCGCTGACTTGAGCTTGTAGAGTTCCGCTTCTCTGGCGAATATCGGCATGCAGATCCACCCTCGACCACTGTACGCAATCGGATCAAATCAGCGCTGAATCGCGCGAGTATTTCGCATTCCCCTGCTCACGGCAGCAGCAGACGGATTCCGGCAGTGCCCATCTCCACCCGATCCGGCACACTTCGCGAGTGAAAAGCACAATCGAGGGCACGTCGGTCATCCACCGCGCAGTCCTGCGGCGTCAGGCGACCCCACCTAATTCGAACGGTATGTCGAGCGGGAGCTGCCGGCGGCCCCTGATGTCGAGCTTCCGGTATACGCGGGTGAGGTGCTGCTCCACCGTACTCACGGTGATATGAAGCCTCGCGGAGATGTCTCGGTTGCTGAAGCCGCTGGCCGCCAGCACGGCCACCTTCCTCTCGGAGTCGCTGAGCCTCGTCGCCCAGGCGTCAGCGGCGCCCCGCACCTCGTCCTCCTGCCGCCCCAGCGACTCGTCGTTCTCCTGCCGCAACCGCGCGCACAGCGGCTCGGCTCCGCACTCCCTCGCGAGCTGCCAGGCCCGCCGCGTGGCCACGTCGGCCCGAGTCGTCTCGCCGAGACACCGATGGGCCTCGCCGAGGTCCAGCAGCGCCCGTGCCAGTTCCAGCCGGTCTCCGGCCACTTGCAACTTGCGGACGGCGCGAGTGAGCAGGGACAGCCGTCCCTGTGGTTCGGTGGCCGCGCCGAGCAGCCGGAGGGACATGCCGCGGACTCGCGTCCGTCGGCGCCCGGTCATCGCCAACTGCTCGACCACCAGCCGCTCGGCTTCCGCTCGGTGGCCGAGCAGTAAGCACGCCTCGGCGGCGTCACCGCGCCACGGCAGCCAGGCCGGATCGTCGACGGACCAGCGGATGGCCAGCCTTCCCGCGGTCAGGAAGTCGTCGAGCGCGACGTGCGGACGACGGGTGGCCAGGCTGTGCAGCCCTCGCGCCCGTAGATAGATCAGCCCGTAGCCGCTGCCGAGCAGCGACTCGGCCGGTGGCCGGTTCAGCTCCCTCGCGCTCGCCTCGTAATGGCCCAGAGCGGTCTGGGCCATCACCTGAAGGCCGATCAGTCCGCCCGCGAGAACACCACCTTTGCGCTCGGAAAGGCGGCTCAGGGCGTCTTGGGTGATGGCCTCGGCGTCAGTCGGCTTTCCGAGATGCAAAGCGATGTCGGCCCGCAGCAGGGAGAGCAGGGCATACCAGCCGTCGGCCTTCCGCCGAAGGGATTCACTCAGGAACAGGTCGCACCAGTGCCGCGCCGTTTCGGTTCTCCCGTCATGCAGGAGATATCTGAGTGCGGTGATGATCGGCTCGAGTGTCGAGTCGTTCAGTGCCGAGCGGCGCAGTGTCGCCTCGGATGCGGTCACGACGTCTTCGGTACTCGTCTCCGCGACCGGTGATTCCGGCCGTGCACCGTGGCGATGATGGCGCGCCGGCAGCAGGATGCGTCCGCTGTGAGGTCCTCCGCGGAGCGGGCGCACGACCACGCGCTTGTACGGGAGCGTGGCATGGGCGTCGTAGGAGGCGAGTGTCCGGGCGTCCGCGGTGAGAGCCGGCGCGGAAGCGTCCTCGCCCCTGAGTTCCGACTCCACTCGCATCACCTCGTCCAGCTCCGCGAAGCGGAAATGCCTACGGAACAGGTCGGCGACCGCTTGGCACTGGTCGAGCGCTACCCGGCCGGACCGCAGGTCCCGGAGCAGTTCCTCGGCGACTCGTTCCCCGGCCAGTGGGTTGGTGCGGCACAGAACGATGGCCGTCCGGAGGCGGATCGATGTGCGCTGCCGTTCATCGGAGCTCAGGCGGTGGGCCAGTTCCAGGTACTGGAGCGCCGCGTGGTGCCCACCTTCGACGAGGACTTCCTCGGCCGCCTCTCGCAGAACCGTGACGTCCCACGGCTCCGGGACGCGCCCGGCGGCCACCACGTGCGGAGCGATGGCGGCAGCTGCCGCGCCCTCGGCGCGTAGGAGGACCGCTGCCGACCGGTGCAGTTGCCTTCGGCGCTCCGGATCCATCCACTCCAGGACGCTCTCCCGCGCCATGGGATGACGGAATCGGCCATGAAGGATGATGCCGGCGGCTTCGAGCGCACGCACCCCCCGGTCCGTCGATGCGTAGGAAGTTCCACAGAGTTGGCTCAACGCCCCGACCGAGCCGACCTCGAGAACAGCCAGCCCGTCGGCCGCCACCGACGCGGCCGGGCCGCTGTTGGCCAGACAGGTGAGCACGGCCTCCGGGAAGGCGCCGGTGTGCGAGGCCTGGGGCGGCGTCCCCCGCGAAGACGACATGGACACGGCCGTCTTCTCCGCGAGAAGTGCCCTCAGCAGAAGGGGATTCCCGCCGGTGAGCGCGTGATACCGCCGGACCGTCGTCTCATCGGGCTCCGCGTGGAGATGCTCGGCGATGAGGCCGGCCACCTCCGGGCGTTCGAGACAGCCGACGCGGAGACGCCGTAGGTGCGACAGTCGCAGGAACTCGGTGCGGCAGGCATGGTCCTGCTGGTGACAGTACGGAGTCTCCGTGGCAACCATCATCAACCGGGTGCCTCGCGAGCGGCCGGCGATGTACAGCAGATACCGCAACGAGGTGGCGTCCATGTACTGGAGGCCGTCGACGCAGATCAGCAGGGGTTGCGTCGCCATCAGGTCGCGCAGCGCGGTCCAGAGTCGCTGCATCTCGGAGGTGCCTCCCCGCGGACTCGCAGCGGAGCGGAGGAGGGGGGCTCCCGCCTCGTCCAGCAAGGCGCGAAGTCGCCTTCCGGTCTCCTCGGAGAGCGACGGGTTGTCGAGCAACTGGCGCATGAGACTCAGCGGCAGCGAGGTCTCGGACGGCAGGGCCTGAGCCCAGAGCACGAACACCCCGACCGACGCGGCGTGCTGCGAGAAGTCACAGAGGAGCTCCGTCTTCCCGCATCCTGCTGGACCTTCCAGGATTACTATTCCACCTCTGCTTGAGGCGGATTCATCAAGGGCAAGTTTCAACGTTGTAAGATGCGGGTGCGCCATAGGAAAGTCTCAATCCCCCGTTCCATCTAAGGCTTTGCCGCAGGAACTTGGTAGGCGGCTCACGCCGACTACCGGAGCCCGGGACGGATGAGCTGGTCAAGGTCATCTCGTCACTACGGGCTAGCGATCGCGCTGATGGTCAGCTCCGATGAAACCCGGTGCCAGACCCCATGTCAACAGGTGCCCCGCAGGTACCAACGCGATCGAAACCAGGGGTGTATTTGTTGCGTTAGGGATCTGCGCATCTATTGATGTTCATAATTCCACGCGGTATTCTCCCCTCGGCTGACTGCGGCCCAATGCCCTGCTGTGGCCGGCACAGTTCCCCGCACGACGTTCGGCCACCTCATCAGGGTGATCCAGTACGTTCCATGGGTGCGGTGCGGGGCGCGCCGATCACCCGGAGCGGTCGGCCTGCCTGCGCCAACTCATGACAGTCCCTGCCTGTTCACCGCTGCGCAGCCATGCCGGAAGCCGACTCACGACCTCGGAAGAAGGAGGTCGACCGGTCCGTGCTGGGGAGCACCCACCACCGCCCCAGCAGGTCGGGCAATTCCTGGCCGTCCGGGAGAACAGCGAAGCGTCTCGGGTACAGACGTTGTGGAGCCGTGCGGTGTTCAGGTGCCGAGTGACGTCGCCGTGCCGGATTCGTACCCGCGCGCTCTCAGCATGCTTTCCGTCATGCGCCTCGGTTCACCTTCGAGACTTCACCCGCTGAAGGCGGGAGCCGCGGCCATGAGGGCCAATTCGCCGTGCCGATTCGCGACAAGTATGGACCCGGTCACCGCGTCATCGTCATGGTTACGGCCACTATGACCGGCATAGGAGTGGATCCATTTCCACCTCCGTGATGTCGTTCGGGACGATCCAGCGGAACGTCACCTCGAACAGCACCTGATCCCGGGATTCTCAACACAGCACCAGGAACAACTCACGCCACGGCATACACCTCTCCCACCAACGTGGCGATCTCCTTCGGGGCTTCTTCGAAGAGCAGGTGGCCCCGGCCTCCGAAGACACGCAGGTCACTTCCGAGGTGGCGTCGCGTCGCAGGCCCGAGCCGCGCCGGCGGCAACAGGATGTCGTCACTCCCCGCCGCCACCACGCTGGCGCGTGCGCGCCGACGGTCCAGCATCGCCGACGGGAGCGGTCCGGGTGTGAGGGTGCTGTGACAGAACCGGGCGACCACCGTCATCCACTCGGCCAGTCCGGTGGGCACCGGGCTGTCGGGCCCCACCATGTGTCCGAGAAGGTTCGTCGAGCGGTGGAGGGTTGGCCGTGCGAGCCAGGCGACGGTCGTGGCCACCACAGGGGGACTGGCCACGAGCCGCGAGAGCCCCGCGGGGGAGATGAGGACCTGTCCGGCGATCTGTAAGGACGGGCAGGCCAGAATCGCGGCGCCCCCGAGGGAGTGCCCGACGGCCACCGCCGGTCCCGGAACGGTCTGTTCGATGGCTTCGGCGAGCCACTGGCCGTACCACCAGTTCCTCCCCCGACGCGGTCGCTCGTCGCCGCTGAGGCCGGGCTGCCCGGGAATGTCCAGCACGACGGTCGGCCAGCGCGCCGCCAACTCACCCGCGCTCGCCAGACATACCGCCGCGCTCATGTTCGTGCCGGGCACCAGGACCACGGTCGGTGTGTCGCGACTGGGCCGCGGTCCGGCGATCAACGCACTGGTGAGGCCGGCGCAGGTGAGTATCTGCCAGCGCTCGCTGACGACATCCCAGGCATCGATCCGCTGCAGACACCAGTCACGGATCTCCCGCTGTCCTCGCGCGCTTCTGTAGACCGACGCCATCGTCATTTCCTCCCCCCATCGAGGCACCAGCACGGTCAACACTCACTGCGCGGTTCCGGCAGCTCCGCCGGCGCGCTCCTGATCACCGGAGCGGCGAGCACGATCAGCAGCGTCGTCACCGATGCCCCCGGAGCCCATCAGCCACTTCCTCCCCGGCCGGGGCCCGCACGCTCTCGTCCGCACGGCCACGCTGGTAGATGTCCGGGATGCCGTCGCCATCCTCGTCACGTGTCTCCTCCTCCCACAGGCGGCGGTAGACGCCATTGCGCTGCCTGACCAGCACAGCGGCGACCACCGCGGCAAGCAGGGAGGCGACCAGCACGGCTGCCTTGATCTGCTCGACCACCTCCGGGTCGGCGAAGGCCAGTTCACCCATGAGCAGCGCGACCGTGAACCCGATCCCCGCCAGGACCGCGATAGCCAGCACATCGGCCCAGGCCAGATCGGGGTTCAGCCGGGCGCGCGTGAAACGGGCGGCGAGGTAGGTGGCGGCGAAGATGCCGACCGTCTTCCCCACCACCAGGCCGAGCAGCACCCCCAGTGGCTCGGGACGGGTGAAGACCTCACCCAGCGCCGAACCGGAAATGCTCACCCCCGCGGCGAACAGCGCGAACAGCGGCACGGCGACACCCGCCGACACCGGCCGCAGCACGTGCTCCGTCCGCTCCCCCGGCGAAGCAGCCTCCGCCGCACGCCCGTCACCGCCCTCGTCGCGGCGGGTGCGCAGGATCAGCCCGATCGCCACTCCGGCCACGGTGGCGTGCACCCCGCCGTTGTACATCAGCGCCCACGCCGCCACTCCGAGCGGCACGTACCACCACCAGCCGGTGACCCGGAACCGCTGCAGCACATGGATGACGACGAGGGCCACGAGGGCACCGCCCAGGGCCACGATGTCGAGGCTGCTCGTGAAGAAGACCGCGATGACCAGAATCGCGCCCAGGTCGTCGACGACCGCCAGGGTCAGCAGGAAGGCGCGCAACGCGGCGGGAAGGTGGGTACTGAGCACGGCCAGTACGGCGAGGGCGAAGGCGATGTCGGTCGCCATCGGCACTGCCCAGCCGTCCGGCCTGCCGCCACCCGCCGAGGTCGTCAACAGATAGAGGGCAGCTGGAACGACCATGCCGGAGACCGCCGCCACCACCGGCAGGAGCGCGGTGGCCGGGGTGCGCAGCTCGCCCACCACCAGCTCACGTTTCAGCTCGATGCCGGCGACGAGGAAGAAGAGCGTGAGCAGGCCGTCGGCGGTCCAGTGCTGCACCGACAGATCCAGGCCCAGGGACGGAATTCCGAAGTGGAAGTCCCGCAGCGACTCGTAGGCCTCGCGCGCCGGGCTGTTCGCCCAGACCAGGGCGACCACCGCCGCCGCCAGCAGGACCAGACCGCCGACCGTCTCCGTCCGCAGCGCTCGCGTCACGGCCCTGTGCTCAGGCAGCGGAAGTATCCCGAACAGCGGGGGCCGAGGCCGTGGGGGGACGTACATGTGAACGGCTCCGGGAGATCGACGGAAGGACACAGAGTCCTTTTCTTCGCCGACCAGACTTCCCGGCACACCGCGCGCCATGTTGACGCGTTCTTTACACCCTATCGGCTGAACGCCGGAGCCACCAGGCCTCTGGGAACCCTCGGATCGTCCCCAGCCCCTGGCGGAAGCCGGTGCGCCGCTCGGCCGTCACGACGATCACCAGTCCTCGGGCGCGGGCGTCGCTCGCGGATGGACCTGGGTGCGCAGCCCGCCGCGGGACCTGCCGGGAGCGTGGTCGGGGGCTCGCCCCAGTCAGGCAGACGGCCCAGGACCCCAGGTGGCCAGTTCCGTCGTGCTGTTCGCATGGTGCGCTGTGACGTCGCTCTCGCTAAGGTGGGCGAACGTGCCGTTGGGCACGGGGTGTGCCGGGAAGTCTGGTCGGCGTCGGGGGCAGTTGTGCCCGCTGATACCGCCGTTCCGAAGAGGCACTCATGACACATGATCCTGTTGCTCTGGACCCCGAGGTGCTGGTACGGCTGCTGCGTGCTGTGGAACAGACCGTGAACCGTCTCACGGTCCATGACAGCATTCACTCCCGCCGCGGTTCCATCCTTGCGACGGGCCGCGCGAGCCGGGCCGAGGAAGAAGCCAGTTACCAGCACGTTCGGCAAGCGCTGAGAGAATTGCGTGAGGCCGGGCGAGAACTCCGTGACCACCTTCCACCGGACTTTCCCGAAGCCACGCGGGACGGGGGAAGTCACAGCTGATCGGATCGGAGGGGCGGATGACAGGCCGCGGTGCCTGGCGGTGCCCATCTGGTCGCGGTGCAACACGGGAACTTCCGCACTGCGCATCCTGGGCTGGGCACGGAGGCTGCCGGTCCTCTCGGCCAGATGGATCCGGAGTCGCCGGTTCTCCCCACGCCAAACCGTGTCGCCATGCCCGAAGGCCAGCCACCACGCAGGCCTCCGGCTGGAGCGTGCTGGCCTATGTACCGCTGAGTGGCCGGCTGATCGTCGAGCAGGACCACGACCACCAGGGCAACGTCGGCCAGGGACCCATTCTGGTCTTCGACGCCTGCCATGACCGACCTCATGGACCGCCGCCTCAGATTGCGGCTGCGGCCGGGGGCCGCTGTCTCCGGCCGTTCGGTGGCGAGCGGGCAGGGACACCGAAGCGGCCATGATCGTCCCAGAAGGCAGGGCATCACAGGACTCCCCTGCGGTGAGGGTTGGGGAGGATCCGGGGAGTTTCGGCTGACGACGCCCGCCAACAGGTTCCCCCGCCGAGCAGTGCGTCGATGGCGCTGCGCCCTCTGTCGGCACCCCGATCGACACCCGCATCGGGGACACGGCCGTCCTCTACCTCCCCCCAGGAGACCAGGACGGCTACCTCCCCACCTCGGTCCGCACCACCCTGGGCTGGCCACCCGCCCACTGACCGGCCCGCGGTACCGGAACCACGGAGGGCTGGGTGTGCCGCGCGGCTTCGGCATCGTTCCTTTGACCGGCTCGCGGGAGGTCGGGCAGGCGCCACAGCAGAAGGGCGCTGGCGGACTGGGCGCTGCGCAGTTCGCGCTGGGCGACGGCCCGGTGCGTCAGCGGTACCGGGTCGGCGTGGTCGATGGTGGCGGCCAGGGCAGGCCAGCCGGGTTCGGTCAGGACCCGCTCGGCGCCTTTCGGGTGGGCCGCGCGCAGGGCGGCGGCGTGCGCGCGGAGGTGGACGCCCTGCGCGTGCCAGGTGGCCATCGGCCTCGCGGCGGCGATGCCGTAGGTGGCTCGCAGGTGCTGCGCGGAGTGCTGCTGGTGGGCGCGGGCGGCGTGCCAGCAAGATGAGCGCGGACAGGACCATGGCGGTGGCCGCGCCGTCCTGGCCCCGGCCGAGCGCCGGTCCGGCGCGGGTGCGGGAGGCTCTTTCGAACGCCCGGGCCGCCGCGGCGATCCGCGCGCGGGTGGGTCCGGTGGTGGTGGCGGCGAGGGCGTCGAGGACCTCGTCGGCGACATCCGGCGCTGGGTGAAGAAGAACAAGATCGAGGCGCACCAACCACCGGCCTTGCACGCCTACCTGCGTTGACGCGAGGCCAACGCCCGTCACCGCGACGTCCTGGCCGCGGAGCGCAAGGAACGCGCTCGCATCCGAAGCGAGAGGGGCATCCGCTGGGGCGGACGCCAACGGGCAAGGCATGCGCCGGGAAGGCCGACCGCCCGTCATCATGGCCCTCATTCCGGCGACGTGAGCATCTCCAGAAGGATGCGCCGCAGTTCGGTGCGGTCATGCGGGGTAATCCTCGCCAGCCTGCGGTCGAACTCCGCCGCGAGCGCTGCGAGCGCGCGGTCCCGCGCCGCCTCGCCCTCGGCAGTCACGACGAGCCGATGCCGCCTCAGGTCCTCGTCGTCGATCTCGCGCCGCATGAACCCCTTCGCGACGAGGTTGCGGACGTAGACCGTCACGCTCGCTTTAGGGATCATCAGCGCCGCCGCGAGCTCGGCAGGGTACGGCGACGCGGCCACCTCGGCCAGCACGAAGAACTCCTTCGTCTCCAGCCCGAGTTCGGCCAGTTCAGCGGTGCAGGCATCCATCACGACGCTCAGCAGACGCTGGTTCAGCGTCCACAGCTGCGCCCCATCAACCGCCACGCAAGCCCCTCCATCCGTCCAGGTGGTACAGTTCTGAATTAGTTCCAAAATGTATCAGATGGTTTTCGTACCACACGGTTATGGAACAAAACCTACCCGAAAGGCGCCATCAGATGCTTCAGCACATCACGATCCCGCGCGTACCGATCGATCTCGCGGCCGACCTCTACCTGCCCGACGGCATCGACGATGCGGTGCCGCTGCGCGCCGTGGTGCTCTCCACGCCCGGCAGCAGCGTGAAGGAGCAGATCGGCGCGAACTACGCATCCCGTCTCGCCAAGTGCGGCGTCGCGGCCCTCGTGTTCGACCCCGCCCATCAAGGTCAGAGCGGCGGAGAGCCCCGCGACCTCGAAGACCCCTACCGCCGCGGCGAGGACATCTCCTACGCGATCGACGCGCTCAGCACGATCCCCGGCATCGCCCCGGAACGCATCGGCGTCCTCGGCATCTGCGCCGGCGGAGGCTACGCAGTGCACACCGCCCGCACGGACCATCGCATCAAGGCGGTCGGCACGGTCGTCCCCGGCAACATGGGCACGTCGTTCCGCAGCTTCCAGCCGGATGGCGCCGCCGCCGCACTCGACACCATGGCCGACGCGCGCATCCAAGAGACCCGCTCCGGCGAGCTGACTCGCGTGAACTGGCTGCCCGACACCCTGGAAGAAGCCACAGCAGTCGGGCTGACCGATATCGACACGACCCAGGCAGTCACCTACTACCGCACCGAGCGGGGCAGGAACCCGCACTCCACGAACCGCCGCCTCGCGCGCGGCGACTCGCTACTGCTGGGCTACGACGCCTATCACCTGGTCGACCAGCTCATGACCCAACCGCTGCAGGTCATCCTCGCCGGACGCATCGGCAACACCGGCTCCTACGAGTCCGGCATGCGGTTGTGGAAGCTGGCACCCAACCCGGTCGACCTCATGGTGATCGACGGCGCCGGCCACTACGAGATGTACGACGAGCCCGAGTACGTCGACGCCGCCGTCGACCGGCTCGTCAACTTCTACCTGAACAACCTGTAAATGATCCAACCCGGCGAACCTATGCGGTCACGGCACTGGACACGACCCTCGGGCCGAGGCGCGTTACCCGCCCCGGACGGCGCCCTTCGGGAACGGCGCGCACCGGGTCATCGAGGAGCCGGGCCGGCGCTTGTGGGGGTCCGGGGTCATGGCGCGACCGCCGGGTGGATGATCCGGAAGACCTCCGAAAATTATCGGAGTGGAAAGCTGGGGATCTTGAGGGTTCACGCGAGCTCTACGCGGGAAGCAGGGCGCTGAACTGGTGTGATGGGGTCGAAAGGGGCGTATGACAGGAGCGTTTTTCCCGTAAACCTTGCGGAAACAGTTGACAACTCCGAGGGACCACAACAGCATGGGCATGACATCGGCAGCTCTTCCGCCGCATCCCCACGTCGCACTGTCGATCCGGGCACCCCCGCGCGATCTGGCCCTCCGGTCGTGAGCCGCACGCCGACCGGCCAGCTCCCGCTTTGCTACGACAAAAGCCGGCGATCCGTCGGCGACCTCGCCCTGGTCGTCGACGGAACTGTCGAGTCGTCTCACGCTCTCTGGCCTCCGCCAGCCCTACAAGGAGGAAGCATGACCATGGAAGACAACCCCGCGCCGATGCTCGGCCGCAGGGGTCTGATCGGCGGCGCGCTGGCCCTCGGTGGCGCTGCCTCGCTGATGCTGCCCGGGACCGCCAGGGCCCAGCAGACCATCACCACCAACCAGACCGGCAACCACAACGGGTACTTCTACTCGTTCTGGACCGACAGCCAGGGCCGGGCCTCGATGACGCTCAACTCCGGTGGCGGCTTCAGCACCCAGTTCAACAACCCGAACAACGTCGTCTGTGGCAAGGGCTGGAGCAACGGCAGCCGCCGGACCGTGAACTACAACGGCTGGGTCAACCACGGCAGCAACGGCTACCTGGCGCTCTACGGCTGGACCTCCAACCCGCTGGTGGAGTACTACATCGTGGAGTCCCACGGACCGTACAACCCCAGCAGCGGCGGCGAGACGCGCGGCACGTTCAGCGCCGACGGCAGCAACTACACCATCGTCCATTCCATGCGGTACAACGCCCCGTCGGTGGAGGGCACCAAGACCTTCCCGCAGTTCTGGAGCGTCCGGCAGAACCTCCGGAGCAGCGGCAGCCTCAACACCGGCACCCACTTCGACGCGTGGTCCCGCGCAGGCATGAACCTCGGCAGCTTCAACTACTACATGATCATGGCGGTGGAGGGCTACCAGAGCAGCGGCAGCTCGAACATCAGCATGAGCTGACGACCGCGTCCCCTGCCCCCGCGGGGACAGCAGTCAGTCCAACGTCCAGCGGAACCGGGTAGAAATCCGGGGCTGTGGAGGACCGCCTCTGCCGGCCACCTCCACAGCCCCGGTCCCAGCTCGTACCCGATCCCCCGGCTTCGGACAGCGTTCCGTACGTGATCCCTCGCGCACCACCAGGGTCGGCAGCGTGCTCCGGCGGCAGCGCGGCGAGGATCGCCTTGCCCGCGGCGGTGGCGTGCGCGGGCAGCACCATGCCGACGCGCGGCCCGACGCGGATCACCCGCGGGATCTGAACGCCGTCGACGAATCGGGCACTGTTGCCCTCCACGACCACCAGCGTGCACGGTCTCGCCGGTGTCCTCGGCCGGGGTGCGAAGGTGCGGCCCGGTTGTTTGGCGGATGTCGAGCCGAAAGTTCGCCCGCAAGCCGATGCCGACCAGGATGGGTGCCGAAGCCTGGCGGCGGGGCCGGGGAACCTCGCGCGGCGATCACGACGTCCTTGCCACAAGCGGTTGATCCGCTCGTTGCGTCCGGGATCCGGCGATGGGGTGGGACGGCATGGCCAACAATGGGGAAGAACAGGGCGGTTTACCCGCCTATCCGGGCATGGGGGCTTTCGTCGACGCCCTTCAGGAGCTCATCAGGCAGCCCCGGCGGCGGCGTGGCTGGCTGCCGGTGGTGCTCCTGCGCGATCCGGAGGGCGGCAGCGCGGAGTGCGCGCGCCTCGGGCCCGCGCTGCGTGACTGGCTCGGCGGCCAGGACGCGCCGCTGGCGCGCCATGCCTACCTGGAGCGTGTGCCGGAAGGAGCCGGTTCGCTGGCACCGTTCACGGCTCTGGACCGGCAGCTCAAGGAGACGAGCAGGAGGTGCGGGGAGGGCAGGCTGCGTCTGCCTGCCCTGTGGCTGCTGATGACGGTGGCGCGCGCCCGCCCGGAGCTTCGGACGGATCACTTGCGCCCGCGGGCTCTGCGCGACCACTGCTACGCGGAGTTCCGCACGACGTCCATGCTCGCGCGGATCTTGTGGGACTTGGGTGGCCACGCCCGTGAATCGGACGGCGGCGGCAACGTCCTCGGCCTGATCTGGCACGCGCTCAGCGCCTGGCTCTTCCAATGGCTGCCGCGCTGGTGGTTCGGCGTGGTCATGCGGCGCCGGCTGCGGTGGTTCACCCGCTGGGGGAAGGACCAGCTCGGCAGGGCGCAGCAGGGCCCGTTCAGCCTGTTCGCCTACGCGCAGGAGCTGGTGCCGGGCGAGACGGAAGCGGACGGAGCCCAGGAGCGGCAGAAGGCGTTGTACCGTGTGCTGGCCCAGGCGCTCCTCCAGGATCTCGAACAGGCTGTGGCTCGGCGGCCGTTGAACCCGTGGCGGCGGCGTCGGCGGAACCGGTTCGTGCTGCTGTTCGTCGGGGTGGGGGACAAGGATTCGCGGGAGCAGCAGCTGGTTCGTGAGCTGCGGACCTGGGCCGGGCGGAGGGGCTGCACCTCCGCGCTGGTCGTCGCGACCGGGGTCACCTCGCTGGCGGAGCGCGTCCAGGACCTCACCGTGCCGGACTTCACCGGAGCCGCCACCGCGCTGCGGGATTCGATGCGCCGCGCCCCGGAGGCCAGCGGCATGGTGGTGAGGGTCCCGGCCGGTCCGGCGGCCGATGAAAGCGCCCGTTACGAGCTGGGGCTGCGGCCCAGACTCGTCGTGCCGGTGCCCCGTTACGGGCCGGCGACCGAGCTGGCGGGCGGCATGGCCGGGGCGGCACTGGCCTGCGCGGGGATCGCCGCCGCCGCTGTCCTGGGGCCGCTGCCGCTGGGCGAGGACGACCCATGCCGGGGAAGCACCTTCCTCGGCGCGGACGGCTCGTGCGTCGGCGTTCAGGACACCCAGGTGGTGAAGAACGCGAAGGTGCGCGACGTGCTCGACCAGATCGAGCGGGAGAACGCGGACATCGAAGAGGCCACGGCGGACTGGTCGGGAGACGATCCGCGTCCGTTGCCACGCACCGTCGTCTACGTGGGCACCCTCAGCGGCGCCGAGCACGAGCTGGACCCGGTGCTCGGCGGCACGCTCGCGGAGCTGCGGGGCATCCTGCTGGCCCAGCGGCTCACCAACGACCAGGCACTCGAAGGCGAGGAACGGGTGCCGCTGCGCCTGGTGGTGGCCGACGCGGGCCAGCGGTTCCAGGACGCGCCCGAGGTGGCGCACAGCATCGTCGAGCTGGCGGAACGCGATCCCTCGATCGTCGGCGTGATCGGCATGGGACAGAGCCGGGACACCACGTACGCCGCGCTGGAAACGCTGAGCACCGCGGGACTACCCGTGATCGGCACCTCGGGCACCGCCGACGAGCTGCTGGAACACGGCAACCACTACTACCAGATCGCCCCGACGAACAGCCGGGCCGGTGCGGCGATGGCGGAGTTCGCCGCGAACGCGGAGATGGTCACGGTGGAGGAGGGCAGCGTCCGGGCACGGCAGTCGTTGCTCGTGGTCGATCCCGACGACTCCTACAGCAGCAGCCTGGGCCTGGCCTTCACGAACGGCTACAGCGCCGAACGCACCAGAACACTGCTCTACAGCCCGGTCGACGGGAATCCCGACGACGACGTCCCGCCCATCGAGGGGGAGTCACAGGCCAGTCTGCAGAACCTCGCCCGCGAGGTCTGCTCGGAGCTGTCCCGGGAGCCCCGTACGGCCGTGGTGTGGACGGCACGCGGCAGTGAGATCGTCCCGTTCCTCGACGAGATGGACCGGCTGTCGCGGCAGTGCCCCAGGTTGACCATGCTGGGCGGCGACGAGGTGACCAATGTGCGGATCAGCGAGAGCCATCCATGGGACGCCTTCGACAGGCTGTCCCTGTACTTCGTGGTGGGAGGCGCGGGCCCGCTGCTTGAGAAGATCGCCGGGACCGAGGAGGTCAGCGTCGAGGGCAGGGACTTCTACCAGGCGTATCACAGCGCCTACGACGAGACCGACGACGCGGTCACCCGGGCACTCGCCTCGGACGCGCACCCGGCGCTGGCCTGGGACGCGCTGCGCTACCTGTCCTCGGCGGTCGACCAGGCGTGGGTGACCACCGGGCTCAGCAACCGGCGCCTCGACCGCGACCTCGTGCAAGGCGTGCTGTACCAGGGGCTCGGCGACGGCGGTTTCGAGGGGGCGACGGGCTGGATCGACTCCTCGGGCGTGGAGAACGACCGCCGGACCGGGGACAAGCTGATCGTCATCGTACGGGCCAATCGGGAGGCGCCAACGGAAGAGGTGATGGCCTGTGGCATCCTCACCAGGGACGACAACCGCCAACGCTGGGGCGAGAACGAGGAGTTCCCCTGCCCCGCACCGGACCGTCCCTAGCGCTGTGACCGCATGGGTACGCCGGGACGAGTCAGGCCGTCCGCCTCGCCGCCCTGGCCGGGTGGGTCGCCAACCGGCCGACCGTCGCCGTCATGTGGGGGGACGGGGTCGGTAGGCCGTGACCGTGCCTGGTGCACCGGTGATCTCGCCCCGCAGCAGGGCGATGAAGGTGTCAGCGAACGTCAGCAGGAGGCCCGTTTCCAGGTCTCTGTCGAAGGACTCGCTTTCGCCGCCGGTCCCGAACCCGTTGACGACGTCCTTGGGAATCGCCGGTGCCCACCGCAGCAGCCGCTCGCGGACCCGCTCCGACAGCGCGAGGACGGCGGCCACTCTGTCCGGGGCAACTCCGAGGTGCTGGTCCAGGCATGAGGAGACGCAGCCCATGAAGCCCGTTGTCGCTTGGACGCGCCAGTCCTCCTGTGCCGCGTCGAGCCAGGCAGGACGCTCGGTGACTGAGGCGACGGCTTCCTCGGACAGGAGGTAGAGCCACACCTCGGCCCGGACATCACGAGCCCAGAAGCCGTGCTCGCGGTAGGCCATGTAGGAGCTTCCCATGGGGGCCAGTAGACCAGCTCGCCGCACCGGCGGTCTTCTCGTCGATGCCGAAGGCAAGGGAGAGGCGGAACGGGTCGGGAGCCGTTCCGGGGTGGTACCGGCTGGATCTCGTCGAGACAGGTCCACGCGGTCTGCCGGGCACGGGGCTCGGACCTGGGCCCGCCGTCGAGCGGGGTTCGGGCCCAGGACTCGACCTCGGTGCGGATGCCCGGGCCCGGCACACGTCGCTCCGTCGACTGTCCCTGGGCGGGCCATCGGAGCGGGCCGGGCAGAGGTCAGCCATCCTTGGTGGGGTCGAGATGGCGGGTGTCGCCGAGGCTGACGACCTGGCGGTTGTGGAAGAAGTCGTCCTCGCGCAGCGTGGTGATGCTGCCGGAGGGTGCCCGGAAGCTCGCATAGCCGACCGACTGGATCGGCATCCTGATCCAGGACGCCACGACGAACGTCAGGGAGCCGCCGTGGGTCACGATGATCTGGTGTTCGCACGGGCGTTGAAGGATCTCGTCCATGGCCGCGTAGATGCGCTTCACCCACGCCGCCTTGGTTTCGGCACCCTCCACGCCCTCGTCGTGTTCCAGCCGTTCCCCCACGGCCGGCGGCGGGACGAACCTTCGGTCCAGCCACTCCTGCGGCCTTCCCCCCGCCTTCCCATAGGACTTCTCCCGCAGCCTGCGATCCAGGACCGGTCTCACGCCGAACAGCTCGGCGACCTCCTCGGCCGTCCGCCGGGTGCGCCGCAGATCGGAGGAGAACAGCTCCACCTCGGCGCCGTCCGGGACCTGGGCTCGCAGTGTCTGGGCAATGGAGGCCGCCGCGCGGACGCCGGCGGGTGTCAGCTGCGCATCATGCCATCCGCCGACGACACCCTCGACGTGGTGCGTCGCCTCCGGGTGAGTGACGACGTAAAGAGTGCGCATGAGGGCGTGCCCTTCCTGTAGGTCGCGTCCCGCCTGACGTGGGCTCGGGTGTCACATTCGCGGGCCCGGTGGTGTCTTCATGCCCAACAGGCACACGTCCAAGGAGAACACCATGGCGCTACGCGTACCGAAGGCCGAGCTCCCCGCCGAGCTCCGCGAGAAACTGATCAAGCAGCTCGGTTCCGTGCCCGAGCCCAACGAGGTGCTGTGGAACAACCCCAAGCTCGCCGAGGCCAACCAGGAGTTCTCAGCCAGGGTGGGCGAGTGGGACGCGGCCGACGCGGACCTCAAGACGTTCGCCCACATGGCCGTCGCGGCACAGATCGGCTGCAGCTGGTGCCTCGACGTCAACTACTTCCAGGCGCTGCACCAGAACCTGGACCTGGCCAAGGCGAGCCAGGTGCCACGCTGGCGGGAGTCGGAGGTGTTCACGCCGTTGGAGCGTGAGGTGATGGAGTACGCCGAGGCCATGACGAACACGCCGCCGACCGTCACCGATGAGCTGTCGGCGAGTCTGCTCGGCCGGCTCGGCCCGGCGGCGCTGGTCGAGCTGACCGTGTTCATCGGCTTCGCCAACCTGGCGGCCAGGTGCAACACGGCGCACGGGATCACCTCGCAGGGCTACTCCGATGCCTGCGAGATCCCGCTGGCCGCGCGTCCCGAGACGTCCGGCGTAGCGTCGACGGCATGACCGAGGACCCGTTCGTCGCCCATCGCGGCCTGCTGTTCACGGTCGCCTACGAGATGCTCGGCTCCGCGGCCGACGCGGAGGACGTGCTCCAGGAGTCCTGGCTGCGGTGGGCCGGGGTCGACCAGTCGCGGTTGAGCGACGCGCGGGCGTACCTCGTCAGGACCGTCACGCGGCAGGCGCTCAACCGCCTGCGGACGTTGGCGCGCAGCCGCGAGGACTATGTCGGCGAGTGGTTGCCGGAACCGTTGCTGACCAGCCCTGATGTCGCCGAGGACGTGGAGCTCGCGGAGAGCGTCTCGATCGCGATGCTGACCGTCCTCGAAACGCTCGGGCCGACGGAGCGGGCGGTGTTCGTGCTCCGCGAGGTCTTCGAGCTGCCGTACGGCGAGATCGCCGAGGCCATCGGGAAGTCCGCGGCCGCGGTGCGGCAGATCGCGCGGCGGGCACGCGAGCATGTGGCGGCCCGGCGGCCGCGGGTGCGGGTGAGCCGGGCGGAGCAGCAGGCCGTGGTGGAGCAGTTCCTGGTCGCGTTGCGAACCGGGCGGTTGCGGGAGCTGGTGGAGGTCATGGCGCCGGACGTGGTCCTGATCGCCGATGGTGGCGGACTCGCGGCCGCCGCTCTGGCTCCGATCCACGGGGTCGAGCTCGTGGCGAAGGTGCTCGCACGCACGAACCGGCTGGAAGGGGCCGCGCTCGCGACGACGGCCGTGTGGCTCAATGGCGCACCTGCGGGCCGGATCGACATCGACGGCGAGCTGGCCACGGCGGTGAGCCTCGTGGTGGAGAACGGGCAGGTCACCCGGGTCTACTTGGTGAGAAACCCGCGGAAGCTGACGAGACTGGACGAACCGGCCGAACTCGCCAGGTGAGTCGGCCCGGATCAGCCCAGCGTTCTGTCGCACCGCATCTGGCCCACGCCGAGAACGACTCCAACTTCGGAGGCGGCGTCAACGCGGCGAACAACTGGAACTTCACGGCCGCCGCCGTCTGCCTGCAGGAAGTCGCCGTCGTGCCGGTGCTCGGTGATTGGGCCTCCGATCACACAAACAACTGCTCGAACGGCAACGTGATCGACCACTCCTGCATGTGACGGGCGTGACTCACTCGCTGCGAGAGCCCCGGTCACGCGCGCGCGTGACCGGGGCTGCGTCCGTGGCGCGTGGACCGCCCAGACGGTGGACGTGCCCTCGGCGGCGGTCCGCGGCTCAACCGCGGTTGAGGTCAAACCAACCGAGCGTCCTACGCGTCCGCGTCCGTACATGCGCCCGGGTGAAGACGGTAACCGGGGGAACGGCACCCGGGCTACCCGTCGTTGGGGCTCGCCCCTACGCTCGTGATCATGATAAAGGGATTCAGCGACCAGTTCCTGCTCGAGGCGGAGCGGCACTCCGTCTGGGGCGCCGCTCAGCTCGAGGCGCTCATGGAGTTCCTGCCCGAGGCGCCGTGGAGCGCGGACCTGCCGACGTGTTCGTACCAGCAGGGGGAGGTGCGGCTACGGGTCGGTGTCCTTGGGACGTACGACATGGAGGGGGGTTCTTGGCTGTGGGGCTGGGCGAATCCTGGGCTCGGCGGGAGTGAGGTCGTGGCGTTGTCCGCTGCCGTGGCACGGTACGGGCAGGCGCACGGGATTCCCGAGTTCACCGCTGAGGAAATCGATCTGTCCGGGTTCGACGATCCTCGGCGGGCCGCCGAGATGCTGGCCTTCGCGGGGATGGGGGTGGCCAACGCTCCCGGGTACATCGGGCAGCCCGCCGGGCCCGGCACCCAGGTGTACTTCCTGCCCGACGACCCGAAGGTGCCCAGCGCCCAGCTCGATCCGGTCGCCCTGCCGCGCGTGCTCATGGCCGGGGTCTCCCTCATCGGGCGTTCGCCGCGACAGGCCGTCACGGGGTACTTCGAGCACCACGGGGTGCCGCAGCGCGTGGAGGGCGACCGGCTGATCGCCGATCTGCCGACCGGGAACGCCGCCGTTGTCTCCTTCGACCAGCTGGGGCGGATCGGCAACATCCGGCTCACGCTCACCGGCTGAGACGGCTGCGCTCCCGGTGACTGCTGGCGCGCCGATCCCTCGAAGCCAGCCACTTCGCGTCACCCCCCAACGCGCCACCGCAGCCGACGCCACGGAACTCAGTTCGTTCCTCCCGGGGGGAAGACGACCCGCAGGACCAGGCCGCCGTCCGGGCGTGGTCGTGCGGTGACGGAGATGACCTCGCGGACCACCTCCCCGAGGTCGAAGGGGTGGCGGATGTCCGCGCCGCCACGGTGATCGTGCGCGGCCGACGCAAGACGCGCCCCACCACCCACCCGCCGAGCGCGAGCATCTCCCTGCTGTGGGGCCCGCTCCCGCGGATGAGGAGCGGGCTCCGGCCGCGCGCCGTACCCTTCCGGCATGCCCGAGTGGTTCACCGCCGTCCTGCCCGTCCTCACTCTGATACTCGGCGCCGTCGGCGTCTTCGTCCAGAACGCCTTCACCGAGAGCCGTCAAGACCGCCGGGACGCCCTCGCGCGTCGGCACGAACGAGAAGCCGCCGCGACCGAGCGCCGCGAGGAGTTCGAGTTACGGCACCTCGTCGAGGTCCACCAACTGCTCAGAGCCGCGGAGGAGGAGCTCACCAAACTCCTGGACGTCATGAGCGACTTCTGGCACCAGCTCCATGAGCAGAGAACGAGCGGAGGCGGCGGGCCGGACGACCGCCACATCAGGGAGGCGGACAGCACGATGGACGCGGCACTCGCCGCCATCGACGCCCAGGCCGGCTTCATCCTGGACGACGGGATTCGCCGGCTCGCCCGGAGAGCGCGAAGTGCCGTGCGCTTCACCTCGAAGACCCTTCAACGCGCGAACGACGACCCCGATCCCGATGCGGCGTCCGAGGCGGTACGCGAAGCACAGGAGGCGATCTCCGTGCGCGTGCGGGCGATCTACGAAGGCCGTGCGTCCTCGTCGCCACGATGAGTTCGTCGCCCGCGGCTGGTGTGACCGAGCGCCTCGCTCAGCGGCCTCCGCCCAGAAGCTCGCGGCGGATCGAGAGGGCGAGGGAGTTGTCGGGGGCGAGCCCGATGGCCCGGTCGAGATCGGACAACGCCTGGTCACCGCGCCCGGCGACGCGGTGGAGGTGGCCGCGGAGAACGAGATACGCGACGTTGTCGGGTTCGATGCGTAGCGCCCGGTCGAGGTCGATCAGGGCCTGGTCGCCGCGCTCGGCGGTGTAGTGCAGGAATCCGCGCGTGCCGAGGGCGTAGGCGTTGTCGGGGTCGAGCCCGATGGCCCGGTCGAGGTCGATCAGGGCCTGGCCGTCGCGCCCGGCGAGGCGGTGGACGTGGCCGCGGGCGCCGAGGGCGTAGGTGTTGTCGGGGTCGAGGGCGATGGCCCGGTCGAGATCGGACAACGCCTGGTCACCGCGCCCCGCCACACGATGAAGGTCACCGCGCCGAGCAAGCGCGAAGGCATTGTCGCGATCGAGCTCGACCGCCCGGTCGAGATCGGACAACGCCTGGTCGTCCCGGTCGGCGCCGTAGTGCAGGGCACCGCGGGCGCCGAAGGCGAGGGAGTTGCCGGGATCGAGCTCGATGGCACGGTCGAGATCGGACAACGCCTGGTCACCGCGCCCCGCCACACGATGAAGGTCACCGCGCCGAGCAAGCGCGAAGGCATTGTCGCGGTCGAGCTCGACGGCCCGGTCGAGGTCGGCGAGAGCCTGGTCACCGCGCCCGGCCACCCGGTGGAGATCGCCGCGCGTGCCGAGGGCGTAGGCGTTGTCCGGGTCCAGTCCGATGGCCCGGTCAAGGTCGGACAACGCCTGATCACCGCGCCCCGCCACACGATGAAGGTCACCGCGCCGGCCGAGGGCGAAGACGTTGTCGGGATCGAGCTCGACCGCCCGGTCGAGATCGGACAACGCCTGGTCGTCCCGGTCGGCGCCGTAGTGCAGGGCACCGCGGGCGCCGAAGGCGAGGGAGTTGCCGGGATCGAGCTCGATGGCACGATCCAGGTCGACGAGGGCCTGGGCGCTGCGCCCGGCGATGCGGTGGAAGTCGCCGCGGACAGCGAGCGCCCAGGTGTTGTCGGGTTCGATGCGCAGCGCGTGGTCGAGATCGACCATTCCCCGGTCGTCCTGCTTCGCCAGGAAGCGGGCCGCGCCGCGCCGGGCAAGCGTCCAGCTGTCATCCGGTGCGAGTTCCAGCGCTCGGTTCAGATCCGCGAGGGCCTCCTCCGCTCGCCCGGCGAAGCGGTGCAGGTTCCCCCGCCTGGCGAGCGCCCAGGCGTTGTCGGGTTCGAGGGCGATGGCCCGGTCGAGGTCGGCCAGGGCTTCCCGCATCCGCCCGGCGGTGTAGTGGTCCTGGCCGCGTTCGGCCAACGACCGTGCGGTCTCAACGGTCCCGCCGGTTTCGCCGGTCCCGCCGCCGCGGCTGGTGGGGGACGGTGGCGCGCTGGGAATGGCCGGCGCGGCCTCGGTGGCGGTGGCTGTGGCGGTGCCGGAGCCCGCTTCGATCCGGATGAGGTGGGTGTCGTGGCTGCGCATGTAGAGGACGGGAGTGATCCATTCGAGGGTGTCGGGGTGCCAGCCGGTGACGGCGATGCGGGCCACGCGGACGGCTTCGTCGATGCCCCGGTTGTAGGCGAGGGCCTGGTAGAACGTGCCGCTGAACGCCTTGGCGGCGGCGTCGGTGATCGAGAACTGCATGGCGACCACGGCGGGGATGCGCCGGACGAGGGAGGCGCCGGCACTGGAGAAGACGTCGGTGGCCAGCCCGGTGGCGGTGGCGCAGCTGTTGAGGACGACCAGGTGCGGCATGGGCTGTGCCAGGGTCAGCATCTCCCCCAGGAACGAAGCGGGAACCATGCGGGGGCGGCCGAGGTCGTCGGCGAAGACGATCCCGCCCTCGCCGCGGGCGGGGTCGAACCCGCCGTGCCCGATGAAGTGGAACAGGTGATAGGGCCCGCCGGCCAGCAGCGCGGACGTCAGATCCTGCAACCGGCCGCCCTCCACCCAGTCCAGTTCCACCAGCCCTCGCTGCCGCAGCGGCTCCAGCGCCTGGACCAGCTGCTCGCGTTCGCCCTCGGCGTCCAGGGAGGCGAGGCTTCCCGGCAGGGCGGTCATGCCCAGGGCCCGCAGTGGGCCCTCGACCCGCACCTGCCGCACCGTTTCCGGCGCGTCCACGTAGCGGACCAGGGCGCTGCGCCGGCAGACGTACTCGCCCCGCTGGCTGTCGAAGAGCAACTCCCAGGGCAGCAGCGCGAGTTCGGCGGGGAGCCGCAGGACGATCCGGAAGGTCTGCCCCCGCCGTTCGACCTCGTTGCGGCTGGCCGCGAGCAGCACCCTCGCCTCACCGCCCAGCACGTTCTCGAACAGGTCGGCGCCGATCTCCCGCAGCGGTCGCTCCAGCGCCGACATCACCGGACGCGCCGCCCGCACGCGCGCGCTGGAGGCCAGCACACCTGCCTGGATCGCGTCCAGGTCTCCCAGCAGTCTGGTGGTGTCCAGGCTCACCGGTGAGGAGCACTCCCCGGCCGGAGAACGCACCTCCACCCGGTAACCCTCGCCCTCCCGCGCCAGCTCCACCACGAAATCCCGCTCACCGGACACGTCCCGGCCTCCCTCCCCACGCATGCGGCTCCCCAGGGGCAATCCAACCAGGCGAACGCGCTCGCCGCTGGCCGAACAACCGGGCCGGTCAAACCCACCGCCTCCCCGGCCCGTTCGGCGCGGTGGCGCGACGTTCCGCATGAGCGACGTCGAGTTCGCCGAGGCGATGCGATGCGAGTGAACGTGATCGCGTACGACGCGGGCCACGCGAGCGGCTCAGGGCGAGCGGTGGCCGCGGAGCGAGGTGTCGGCCGCGAGGGCCAGGACGAGCACGGAACCGGTGACGATGTAGCGCGACGCGGTGTCCAGGTCGAGAAGCGTGAGGCCGTTGGAGATCGACGTGATGACGAGCACGCCGACGACCGCCGACCAGGCGTTCCCCCGTCCGCCGAACAGGCTCGTCCCGCCGATCACGGCGGCCGCGATGGCGGTGAGGTAGGTGTCCGCGCCGCCCGTGCCCTGGTTCGCGGCGGCGAGCCTGCCCGCCGCGAGGACACCGCCGAGCGCGGCCAGCGCCGAGCAGGCGATGAAGCAGGACACCGTCGTGCGCCGGACGGCCACCCCCACCAGGAGGGCCGATCGGCGGTTGTCGCCCACCGCGCGCACCGCCCGCCCCCACCGGGTGCGGCGCAGCAGCACGTCGGCCACGGCCACCAGGACGAGGAAGAGGACGACCGGGTAACCGATGCCGCGGGCCAGCCCCAGGTAGGCGACCGTCGCGCAGAGGACCGCGGCGAGCGCGGCCGTGCGCAGGATCAGCCGGGTCATGCTCACCCGGGGCAGGCCGGCCCGGACTCGCCGGGAACGCTCCACGAGCCGCACGGCGGTGACCGTCGTCACCGCGAGAATCACCAGGGTCCACGCCGCGAGCGGGGACAGGAAGCCCTGCTGGGCGAACCGCACCAGCCAGGACTCGAAGGGCAGGTTGATCGATCCCCGGGGGCCGAGCACCCGCAACTGCACGCCGGCGAGCACGAGCAGCCCGGCGAGGGTCAGCACGAAGCTGGGCAGCCCGAGGCGTGTGGCCGCGAAGCCGTAGCAGAAGCCCACGAGGACGCCCACCGCGAGGGCGAGCAGGATGCCGAACGCGATCGGCCAGCCGTGCAGGACGGTCGTGATGGCGACCACGGCGGCGGCGAGTCCGCTGACCGAGCCGACCGAGAGGTCGATCTGCCCCACGAGCAGCACGAGCACGACGCCCAGGGCGATCACGCCGGTGGGGGCGCTCTGGAGCGTCAGGTTGACGAGGTTCTCCGCGGACAGGAACGCGGGGTTGATCAGGCCGAACGCGGCCCAGATCAGCGCGAGGGCGCCGATGGCCGGGACCATTCCCAGTTCCCGGTCGGTGATGCGGCGCAGCAGGGTCGGCAGGGACTCGCCGTGGTCGAAGGCGGCGACGTGTGTGCGCACCGGTGGTGGCGCGGAGGCTCGGGTCATCGGGGTTTCCTGCCGCTGGGGCGGCTCACCCCTGTCATCACGGCGAGGAGATCCTCGTACCCGGCGCTGGCGGCGTCAAGCTCACCGCCGACGCGGCCGAGACGCAACACGACGAATCTGTCGGCGACCGCCTGCAGGTCAGCGGCCTGGTGGCTGATGACGACGACCGCGTGTCCCCGTCCACGCAGCCGCTCGACCAGGTTGAGCACCTCGGCGGTCTGGCGGATCCCGAGCGCGGCGGTCGGCTCGTCGAGGACGACGACCCGGGGCGAGCCGAGCAGGGCCCTGGCCACGGCGACGACCTGCTGCTGCCCGCCGGAGAGGGCGCGGACGGGCAGCCGGACCGAGGGGACGCTCGTGGCCAGTTGGCCGAGCAGTTCCCAGGCCGTGCGTTCCATCGCGACCTCGTCGAGGAACCCGCCGCGCGTGGGCTCGTGCCCCAGGAAGAGGTTCTCGACGACGTCGAGGTTGTCGCACAGGGCGAGGTCCTGGAAGACCGCGGCGATGCCGAGACTCCGGGCCGTGGCGGGAGAGCCGAGCACCACGGGCGTGCCGTCGAGGAGGATCTGACCGGCGTCGGGCCGGTGCACCCCGGCGATCAGTCCGGCGAGCGTCGATTTGCCGGCTCCGTTGTCGCCGATGACGGCCAGGACCTCGTGGGGGCGGACGTCGAGATCGATGCCGCTCAGGGCCCGTACGCCACCGAAGTTCTTCGACACCCCGCGCAGCGAGAGCACGGGCGCGCGGCGAGCCGGGGGCGTGCTCACGGCTCCTCCTCGCGCAGCCCCGCGCGCGCGCACGCCGTTCGGTAGGAGCGGGTGCATATCTCATCCACCGTGTACACCCCTCCCGCGACGAGGACGCGCTCCACATCGTTGACGCCCACCGCGCGGGGGGCCAGCAGCAGGCTCGGGACCCCGTCGATCACCGCGGTGGTGCGGGGCTTCTCACCGCGCAGCACGCGCACGGCGAGCTCGGCGGCCGTGCGGGCCTGCTCCGTGGTGGCCTTGTAGACGGTCATGTACTGGTCTCCGGAGATGATGCGCTGGGCCGCCGCGAGCTCGCCGTCCTGGCCGGTCACGGGTGGGACGGGGTCGAAGCCCGCGGCCTTCATCGCGGCGATGGCGCCGCCCGCGATCCCGTCGTTGGCCGCGTAGACGCCGTCGACCCGGCCGCCGAACTCGGTCAGCCGGCTCTCGACCCAGTCGGTGGCCCGGTCCGGACTCCAGTCCGGGGTGTCGTACTCGGCCAGCACCTCGATGCCCTCTTCCTCCAGCGCACGGTAGACCCCGGCGGTGAGCTCCGCCGAGTTGGGGTCGGTCGGGGAGCCGTGCACGAGAAGGACGCCGGGAGTGCGTCCGTCCGGTCGGGGCCCTCGTTCCTCGATGGCCGCGAGCAGGGCGGTGCCCTGGAGATAACCGATGAGCTCGCTGTCGAAGGAGACGTAGTAGTCCACCTCGGCGTCCGCGATGAAGCGATCGTAGGCGATCACGGGGACCCCGTAGCGCTTCGCCTCCTCGATGATGCTCACCGCGGCCACCGCGTCCACGGCGTCGAGTACCAGGACGTCCGCACCGCGGGCGAGCATCGACTCGGCCTGCTGCTGCTGCGTCGCGGCGTTCTGATCGGCGTTCGCGTAGTACACCTCGCAGCCGGAACAGCGCTCGTCGACGACCCCCGTGAACGCGGGACGGTCCATGGTCTCGTAACGCGCCGTTTTGACCTCGGGCAGCAGCAGCGCGATGGCGCCCTCGGGAGGTTCCCGGTCCGCGGCGCGGGACACCAGCACCGCACCCGTCAGGGCGAGCACCGTGGCACACAGGACGGCCGCCCACGCCGGCAGCCGGCGCCGGGCCCGCGAGACGGGCGAGCCGAACGGGCCGGATCCGGCGGAACGGGTCATGGGCTCACCCTCAGCGCACCGCCGATGCGGGCCGTGTCGAGCGCGACGGCGAGAGCGCCGCGGACCTCGGCCGCGGCGCCGAGCCCGGCGGAGACTATCCGGACGGGGCCGTCGGTGTTGGGCATGGTGCGCTGCTCGACGACGGTCCGCATCGGGGCGAGCAGGATCTCCCCGGCCGCGGCCAGTTGGCCTCCGACCACGACGATCTCCGGATCGACCAGGTTGCAGAGGTTGGCGGCGGCCACCCCGAGGTGCTGCCCGGAGTCGGAGAGCACGCGCCGGCAGCCGGCGTCGCCTTCCCCCGCCCGTGCGATGACATCCTGGAGCGTGAGGCGCCCATGGCTGGCGGCGAGCATGTCCAGGAGAGCCGGGGCCCCGACGAAGGTCTCCAGGCAACCACGGTTGCCGCAGCGGCAGATCGGGCCGTTCGCGTCGACCGTCACATGACCGATCTCCCCGGCGCCCCCGGAGCGGCCGTGCACGAGGCGGCCGCCCATGACGAGCCCGCCGCCCACCCGGTGGGAGACCCGCAGGTACGCGACGGCGTCGTGCCCGGCGGCGGCGCCGAAGCGCGTCTCGGCAAGGGCGCCGAGGTTCGCGTCGTTGTCCACCGTCACCGGTACGCCCAGCTCCTCACCGATCACCTCGGGCACCACCGTCCCGTCCCAGCCCCTCAGCATGCCCACGGTGGTGATGCGGCCGGTGCGGTGGTCGACCGGGGCGGGCAGGCAAATGCCCACCGCGAGCAGTTCCTCGGGGGACGCGTCGAGCGACTCGACCATCTCCATGATCAGGAGTGCGGCGCGGCGCAGCCCGGCGTCGGCCCGGTGGTCGGGCGCGAGCGGCATCGACTGGTCGGTGAGCACCTGCATCGACGTGTCGGCGAGCGCGACCCGCAGGGAACGGGAACCGAAGTGCGCCCCTGCCACCAGCCCGAGATTGCGGGCGAGGGTGACCCGCAGCGCTCTCCGGCCGCTGCGGGTGGACGGGGAGGTGTGGAGGACACCGAGGGACGTGAGCTCTTTCACGATGTTGGAGACGGTCGCCGGGGACAGGCCGGTGACGCCGGCCAGCTCGATCTGCGTCAGGGAACCGCATCGCTGAACGGCGCTCACGATGCGGGCTCGGTTGGCCTCACGCAGTGAAGTCTGCGAGCCCGGTGTCACCCGGTCAGCGCGCACGGCAAGGAGGATACCGCCTGCCGTGCGGCCTGGACATGCCCCCGTTGCGACGGGGCCTGGAGAGCGGCGTGCCCGCGTCCGGTTGCGTACGTGACCCAACTCCAAGGTGCGCTTCCGGTTCGTTATGGATTTACTTCTTGACTTCAACCGTTCGGGAGCCCTTGGATGACTGCCGGACAACGGGGCGCACCACGGCGCCCCTCGGCCGCGCACTCCCCCGCGCGCGCCGATCCCGTGTACGGCAACGAAGGCGTAGGGAACTTGTATGCGTGTCAACCGCAGAATCGGCGCGATGGTGGCGGGCGCCGCCATCACCGCCCTCACACTCTCGGCATGCAGTGGCAACTCGAACGGCGACGGCGGCGACGGCGGTTCGGAGGGCGGTGGCTCCGCCTCCGAGGTCGAGGTCTTCACCTGGTGGGCGGCCGGCTCGGAGAAGGCGGGCCTTGACGCACTGGTCGGGGTGTTCAACGAGCAGCACCCGGACACCGAGTTCGTCAACGGCGCCGTCGCCGGCGGCGCCGGTTCGGCGGCGAAGGACCTGCTCCAGTCCCGTCTCCAGGCCAACGACCCACCGGACACCTTCCAGGCCCACGCGGGCATGGAGCTCCTGGACTACATCAACGCGGGCCAGCTCCAGGACCTCTCCCCGCTCTACGACGAGCTCGGCCTGCGCGACGTCTTCCCCGCCGATCTGCTGGAACGGCTGACGCACGAGGATGAGATCTACTCGATCCCGTCGAACATCCACCGGGCGAACATGATGTGGTCCAACCCGGCCGTGCTGGAGGAGAACGGCCTGGACCCGCAGAGGGCCTACGGCTCGCTCGACGAGTGGTTCGCCGACCTGGACACCCTCCAGGAGGCGGGGGTCACCCCCCTGTCCGTGGCCACCGCGTGGACCCAGGTGCACCTGCTGGAGACGATCCTGCTCGCCGACCTCGGCGCCGATTCCTACAGCGGCCTGTGGGACGGCACGACGGACTGGGAAAGCGCCGAGGTCACCGCGGCCCTGGAGGACTTCGAGCGGGCCATGAGCTACACCAACGACGACCGCGACGGCCTGGACTGGCCCGAGGCCACGCAGATGGTCGTCGACGGCAACGCCGCCTTCAACGTGATGGGCGACTGGGCGATCGCGTCGTTCGAGGAGCAGGGCAAGGCCCTCGGAACGGACTTCATGGCGGCGCCCGTTCCGGGCACGGACGGGGTCTTCGACTTCCTCGCCGACTCCTTCACCCTGCCGGTGGGCGCCCCGCACGAGGGAGGCGCCGAGGCGTGGCTGGAGACGGTCGCCTCGTCGGAGGGACAGACGGCGTTCAACGCGGCCAAGGGCTCCATCCCGGCCCGCACGGACGCGGATCCGGCCGACTTCTCCGAGTACCAGCAGACGGCCATGGAGTCGTTCGGCCAGGACACGATCGTCTCCTCCCTGGCGCACGGCGCCGCGACGCCGGTGGCCACCCTGAACGCCGTCACCGACGCCACCAGCAAGTTCACCTCCGGAGCCTCCGACCTCTCGGCGTTCCAGTCGGAGCTCGCCACCGCGGCGGCCGCCGGCTGACTCGCGGCGATCACCCGGGGGCGGCGGCCGATCCGCGCCGCCGCCCCGGCGCCGGATCCGGACCACGCCGCGGCGCACCGCCGGCCCTCGCCGGCGGCGCACCGCGGCGCAGGGAGACATCAATGACCAGAACCCTCAAACGAGTCGGGGCACCGCTGCTGCTCCTGGCTCCCTCGCTGATTCTCGTGGGCGTGTTCGTCTACGGGCTGATCGCCGTGAACGTGGGGACGTCGACCACCGACATCCACACGGCCGCCCAGACCACGGGTGAGGAACCGTCGAGCTCCGTGGGGTTCGAGAACTACTTCGACCTCCTCGGCAACGAGGCGTTCCAGCACTCCTTGAAGAACCTCCTGCTGTACACGCTGCTCTTCCTCGGCGGCACCCTGCTCATCGGCTTCGTGTGGGCGTGGATGCTGGAGACCCCGATCAGGGGCGAGGGCATCTTCCGCTCGGTCTACCTCTTTCCGATGGCGGTGTCCTTCATCGCCTCGGGCGTGGTGTGGCGGTGGCTGCTGAACTCCGGCCAGGACGAGAGCGCCACCGGGCTCAACCGGCTCTTCCAGATGGTCGGGCTCGACTTCATGCAGAACAACTGGTGGAACAACGTCGACTACGGCATCACCGCGATCGCGATCCCGGCGATCTGGCAGCTGTCGGGCTACGTCATGGCGCTCTTCCTGGCGGGCTTCCGCGGTATCCCGCCCGAGCTGCGCGAGGCCGCCCGGGTGGACGGCACGAGCACCTGGCAGCTCTACCGGCACGTGCTGTTCCCGCAGTTGTCGCCGGTCGCGCTCTCCGCGCTGATCATCATCGGCCACATGTCGCTGAAGTCCTTCGACCTGATCATGTCGATCTCCAAGCCGGCGAACTACCAGACCAAGGTGCCCGCCGTCGACATGTACCTCTTCAAGTCGAGCTTCGACTACGCGAACGCCGCCGCCGTCGGATCGATCCTGCTGGTCCTCGTGGCCGTGGTGGTCGTTCCCTATCTCATCCTCACGAATCGCAAGGAGAAGTGATGGCCACGCTCTCCACCCGGGCGGTCCCGCCGCGGGAGACCGCGGGCATACCCGAACCGCGGGACAGCGGCCGGCGCGCGAAGGGCTTCAGCCTGGCGCGCACGCTGCGCTACGCGGCGCTCCTCTTCTTCCTGCTCATCGTCCTGATCCCGGTCTACGTGCTGCTGGTGACCAGCTTCAAGGGACCGGGGGACGCGGCGCCGCAGCGCGCGTGGAATCTTCCGTCCGACTGGACGCTCGCCAACTGGGAGACCGCCTGGGACACTCTGGCGCCGGCGATCTGGCGCACCACGCAGATGGTCGTGCCCTCGGCGATCATCGCCGCGCTGCTGGGCTCGCTCAACGGCTTCGTGCTCGCGCGCTGGTCCTTCCGGGGAGCGAACCTCGTGTTCACCCTCATCCTGTTCGGGATGTTCATCCCGTACCAGGCGGTGATCATCCCGCTGAACGAGCTGGTCCTGGACCTGTCCCTGCCCAGCGGCATCCCCACGCTGATCCTGCTGCACGTGGTGTTCGGCATCCCGATCACGACGCTGATCTTCCGCAACTACTACCAGAGCGTCCCGCACGAGCTCATCGAGGCGGCGCGCATCGACGGCGCGGGGATGCTGCGGACGTACTGGTCGGTGGTCCTGCCGCTCTCGATGCCGAGCTTCGTGGTCGTGCTCATCTGGCAGTTCACCTCGGCCTGGAACGACTTCCTCTTCGCGGTGTTCTTCTCCTCCAGCCAGAACGGCCCGGTGACCCTCGCGCTGAACAACCTCGCCAACGGTGCCCTGCTCCAGAACTACGGGGTCTCGATGGCGGGAGCGCTCTTCGCGTCGTTGCCGACCCTGCTGGTGTACATCGTCCTCGGCAAGTACTTCATCGGGGGACTCATGTCGGGATCGGTCAAGAGCTAGCTGTAGTGCCCTGTGAGGTCGGAGAGGCGTCGGCCCTACATATCGGACACCCCGCGCACTTCGTCCGATGATCGGGCCGCTAGCCTCCGTACACATGACCGACCCTCAAACTCGCGACCGGCTCGTGGGTGGGCTCGCGAGACCGCCGGCCCCCCGCGTCCTGCGGCTCGCCGCGGGCGCCACCGCGGCCTTACTCCTCGCCGACCTCGCCACGCGCGCCTACAACCGATACGACCCCATCCCGAGCATCCACAGGTTGGTGAACGTCGACGTCGAGGCCAACCTGGCGACCTGGTGGAACAGCACGCTGCTGCTGGCCGTCGCGGGCATGGCGCTGACCGCCGCGCTGCTCAGCGGGCGCGACGCGCGCCCCGGGCGGCTGGCCTGGCTGGGCCTGGCCGCCGCGACCGCGCTGCTCAGCATCGACGAGACGATCTCGCTGCATGAGCGCTTCGGCGAGGTCGGCCGGTCGTGGAAGGAGTGGGCAGGGGTCTCGCTCCCCACCCACGCCTGGGTGCTGCCCGGCGCGGTCCTCGCGGCGGCCGGCACCGTGTGCGCCGTGCTGTGGGCCCGGAAGCTCCCGCGTGACCTTCAGTACGGGCTGCTGGGCGCGCTGGCGGTATATCTGGCCGGGGCACTGCTGACCGAAACGTTCAACGGCTGGGCGCACCACAACGGCTACAGCCTCGTGCTCCTGCTGGGAACGATCGTGGAGGAGGGGCTGGAGATGAGCGGCTGCCTCGTCGCCCTCGCCGTCCTCAGCCGGTACATCACGCTGGAGCACGACCCGGCGACCGGGCGCGCGGTGGTCCGGCTGCGGGACGGCCGGTGACCTGAGTCAGGGACGCGGCGGCAGGGGGCGGCGACCTGCCGGCCCGAGCACGCCGTACGTCACGCAGCGGGTTCGATACGGAGGACGGCGGTGCTGTCCAGGGTCTCGACGACCTCCAAAGACATGGTGTCGTTGATGGTCGCGACGGTTCCCACGTCGCAGGTGAGCCCGACGCCACCGCCGCCGTCCGACGACACGCCGCCGCCACCGGAACAGCCCGCGACGCTGTAGCCCGACCCCGTCAGCGGCGCGGCCATCTCGACGGAACCGCCGGTGATCGCCATCACCTCGATCGGGCCGAGGCCGTACGCGGCCGGCACCGTCACCTCGTCCCCCACCGCGACCTCGATCTCACACGTCCCGTCGGCACACGGCCCCATCGGCGAGGGCGAGGGCGAGGCCGTCTCCGTGGGAGCCGGGGTGGGGTCGGACGCGGGTGACCCGGAGCCGGACGTGCTGGGCCGCCCCTTGTCGGAGGACCCGTCCGAGGAATCCGAGGAATCCGAGGAACACGACGTGACAGCGGCCAGCATGACGGCGGCGACAACGGCGACAACGGCGGCGGATGGCGTTCTACGCATCATGGTCACCATGGAACCCCACCGCGACCGGGACCCCTCCCCGCCCCGCTCCCTCGCCAGCCATTACGGTGACCTCCCGAGCGGCATGGAGGGGACTTTCCGTCTGGCCGCCTAAGGTTCCTCCGGACGCCTTCGAGAAGGGATCTGGCCATGGTGAGTTATTACGGGGACGAACAGCTCGGCCGCTACAACGTTCTCCCCAAGGACCACAAAGGGGACCTCCCCTACACGCCCCCGGATTCCATGTACCTCGACCGTTGTCCGGTGCTCTTCGAAGGGCAGCACAGTGGGCAGTACGTGATTCAGCCCGGGTGGGATGTCTATGTCACCAGCGACGAGATCCAGAAGGAAATGGCCCTGGATGACGCGTGCGGTCGGATCGCGGAAAAGACCGAGGGGCACTGGGCGGAAGGCGTCACGTTCGACAGGAGCAGGGTGAAGGTGGTTCATTCCAGTTGGATGGAGTGGCCGACCGACACGAACGAGTGGATCAAGAGCCAGTTCAATTGGGCCGGAGTCCACGGGCGTGCTTTCGCCGCCCACGCCGCCGGCGCGGCCCACCGCGCCTTCGTCGGGGTGCATGTGGGTTCGGCACCGCTCGTCTGCCGAACGATCCCGGTGCAGGGGCCACTCACCGTGCGATGGTCCTCGGCCGCTGCCGTAGCCGTCACGGAGAAGACCGCCGAGGGGTTCGACCACGGCTTCGGCGCGGAGGCCGGAGTCGAATACAACGGCGTCGGGGGCAAGATCTCGGGACATGTCAGATGGTCCAACAGCCAGGAGAACTCCGTGACCGTCGAGAAGCGACACGCGGACGGAAAGGACCTTTCCGTGGAGGAAGGGGGGCGGCGAAGGATCGATGTGCGTCTGTGCGCGGGGCTCTATTCCGGGTGGATGATCTACCAGGACCACTCCGAGCCGAATGATTTCGCGGCGTACCCCATGCGCGCGCCCGTCCACGTTCCCGGATGCGCCTCCCCCATGACGGAGCACCAGATGGACGCGTCCACGGCTGTTTTCTGCGCGCCGGAGCGCGGGCTCGTCGAGGAGTATTCCCACCTTGCCGCGCATCTGTCGGCCATCAGCCGGGATGGCGGCCTCCGAGCACCGGATGACGTGAAGAAGTACGCGCGAACCGCTCAGATCGGATCGGCGTACGAGGCACTCAGGTAGCCGGAGCACCCGGGAGTGGGGGGCGCCCGGGAGCGCCTTACACTGGCGCCCCGGGTCGGCAGGGGGAGGTCGGATGAGCATCGGCGTCCGGGAGTCGGGCGTTCAGCCGGTGGGCACGCGCGATTCGGAGACCTTTCCGAACGCCGGCGCGCCGCCGCAGCCAGCGTCCGGGGAGTGACGGTGGCGGGGCACGGGGTTAGCCGCGCGGCGTTACTGATCGCCAACGGCGCCTATGACAGCCCGGCGTTCGAGCCGCTGCTCTCCCCGCGTCAGGACTGCGAGGGCCTGGCGGTGGTGCTCGGCGACCCGGCGATCGGGAAGTTCGGCGTCGAGCGGCTGGTGGACGCGACGTCATACGAGGTGAGGAAGGCGCTGGAGCGCTTCCTCAAGGGCCGGGGACGGGACGACACGCTGCTGCTGCACCTGTCGTGCCACGGCATCAGGGACGACGAGGGCCGCCTCCACTTCGCCGCGTCCGACACCGAGAGGGACCTCCCGGCGTCCACGGCCGTCTCGGCGGCGTTCCTCAACGAGCGGATGGAGCAGTGCCGGGCGCGCACGATCATCCTGCTGCTGGACTGCTGCTACAGCGGCGCGATCTTCCCGGGGACCAGAGGCGACGACTACGTCGGCGTGAGGGAGGAGCTGACCGGGCGGGGCCGCGTGATTCTCACGGCGACCAACCGCTTGGAGTACGCCTGGGAAGGTGAGGGCGACGCCATGGGACCGCGTCCGTCCCGCTTCACGGGCGCGCTGATCGAGGGCCTGCGCAGCGGCGCGGCGGACGGGGACGGGGACGGCCGGATCACGGTCACCGAGCTGTACGACTACGTGTACGAGCGGGTGCGGCGGGCGGGGGCGCGCCAGACGCCGAAGATGTGGGCGGACCTGGAGTACCGGGTGTTCATCGCCGACGTCGGCGCGGGCGACAGCCGCCCTGAGCCCGAGCGGCGGGTTCAGGCGCGGGATACCGGAGCGCCGGAGCAACGCCGCCCACGGTCCGGCCATCCCCCCTCGCCGCCCAAACGCCGGGCCTACCAGGGCGAGGACGTCCTGGCCCAGCTGGATGTGAGCCCGGCCGAGGCGGCGTCGGGCACCGCCAAGGAGTTCCAGGCGGAGATCGCCGTCCTCTGCGAGAGCTGCCGAGGCGCCGAGACCGCGCCGGGCACGCAGGCCGTCCGCTGCCGTCGCTGTCTCGGGAGCGGGGAGATCGTCCTCGCCCGGAGCACCGGACCGTGCCCCACCTGCCGCGCCTCCGGCGTCACCATCCCGTCGCCCTGCCCCCGCTGCGGGGGTGACGGCCGCGTGCGCGAGCGCCGGACCCTCACCGTGCGGATCCCGGCCGGCGTGCGGTCCGGAACGCGCATCCGGCTTGCCGGAGAGGGCGACGTGGGGCCGGGCGGCGGACCGCCCGGCGACCTGTACGTCGAGATCCGCTGACGGCCCTTCGGCGAGCAGGCCAGGCTCCGCAGCAGGAATGGCCGACGCCTCGCCCGGATGGGAGCATATGCCCGTATCGCGGGGGAAGCTGATCGGCGAGGGCCACCACGTGGTCCGGGTGAGGCGGCGGGATGACGAACCGTATCCATACGGTGGGGCATTCGACGCGCGGCTTCGACGACATGCTGGAGTTGTTGCGGAACAACGAGGTCGACCACCTGGTCGATGTGCGCTCGTTCCCCTCGTCGAGCACGTTCCCGCAGTGGAACCGGCAGGCGATCGTCGACGCCCTTCCTCCCGATATCGGATACCGGTGGATCCCCGAGCTGGGCGGCCGACGGCACACGCCCAAGGGCGTTCCGAGCGTGAACGGTGCCTGGCGGGTCAGAGCCTTCCGTGACTACGCCGACTACATGGCGGGCGAGGACTTCAGGAGAGGGCTGGACGCACTGCTCGAACTCGCCCAGCACGCACGGCCCGCGATCATGTGCAGCGAGGCGGTGCCCTGGCGCTGTCACCGCAGGCTGATCACCGACGCGCTGATCGTCGAGGGCGCGGAGGTCGTGGACATCCTGTCGCCCACGACGGCACGGCCCGCGGCGCTGAACGAGGACGCGCGGGTCCGGAACGGACACCTGATCTATCCCCCGCGCCCCTGAGGCCGCCACGCCGGCGCCCTTCCCCGACCCGGGAGACGGCCGCGCCGCACATCGGTCAGTCCTGGCGGCGGGCCCGGGGAGGGCGGACGGCGGCGGCGATCGCGTCGGCGAGCGGCTCGATGTCGCCGGGCGCGAGGGTCGAGACGGTCAGCCGCACGCCGGGGGGCGCCTCGATCCGGAACCGCGCGCCGGGCGCGACCGCCCAGCCGGAGTGCAGGAGCCGCGCGACGGCCCCGGTCTCGTCGGGCACGGGCACCCAGACGTTGACGCCGCTGCGGCCGCACGCCCGCACGCCTCTGGCGGCGAGCGCGGCGATCAGCGCGCTCCGGCGTGCGCCGTAGGAACGGGCCACCTCCGCCGTGTCGACGGCGCCCTCGCGCCAGAGGGCGGCCACGGTGGACTGGATCAGGTGGCTGACCCAGCCGGGCCCGAGCCGCAGCCTGCCCTGGACCCGGTCCACGGTGACCGGGTCACCGGTGAGCACGGCCAGCCGCAGGTCGGGGCCGTACGCCTTGGCGGTGGAACGGGCCAGCGCCCAGTGCCGGGTGTGGCCGGAGAGCGGGTGGAGGGGGAGGTCCACGATGGCGCCGCCGTGGTCGTCCTCGACGACCAGCACGTCGGCGTGCGCCGCGAGCACCGCGCGCAGTTCCTCGGCCCGCGCGGGCGAGACGCAGGCACCCGTGGGGTTCTGCGCGCGGGCGGTGACGACCAGGGCGCGCGCGCCGGCGCGCAGCGCGTCGCCGGTCGGCCCCGGCAGCGGCCCGTCCTCGTCCACGGCCACCGGCACGGGACGCAGCCCCAGGGCGGGGATCAGGTCGAGGAGCGAGGACCAGCCGGGGTCCTCGACGGCCACCGGGTCGCCGGGGCGCAGATGGGCGGCGAGGACGCGTTCGACGGCGTCGAGCGCCCCCGAGGTGACGGCCAGCGGCCCGGGGGGAACGCCCTCGCGGTCGAACGCGGCGCGCGCCGCGCGCGCCAGCTCCTCGGTGACCGGCGGTCCCCCGTAGAGGACGGGGGACCGGTCCGCGCGGGCCGCCGCCTCCGCGAGGACCGGGGCGAGCGGCGGGAGCAGCGCCGGATCCGGGTTCCCCTGGGCGAGGTCGCGGACTCCGGGCGGCGCCTCGACCCGGATCTCCTCGCGCGGGGTGCTGGCGGGGCGGGCCCTGACCCTGCTGCCGCGGCGGCCCGCCGTCTCGATGACGCCGCGCTCGCGCAGGATCCGGTAGGCGGCGGCGACGGTGTTGGGGTTGACCCCGAGCGTGACGGCCAGTTCGCGCAGCGGCGGCAGGTGTGCCCCGGGCCGCAACTCCCCCTCACCGACCCCGCGTTCGACGCTGGCCGCGATCTCGGCGGCGCGGCGCCCCTCGATCCGATATTCTTCTAGCACAAAAGGAGTATTGCACTAGTTCAATGCGACGAGCAAGAGCGACCCGAGGAGATCTTCATGCCGACGAGGCCCCGCACGCCGACGCCCGCCACGCCGACGCCCGGCCCGGCCGACTACCCGCCCACCGCGCGCACCACCCCCACCCGCTCCCGCGAACGGATCGCCTACGACCGGGAGCTGGTGCACGCGATCCTGGACGAGGGGTACCTGTGCCACCTCGGTTTCGTCCGCGACGGGCACCCGGTCGTGCTGCCGACGCTCTACGCCCGGGACGGCGAACGGCTCTGGCTCCACGGCTCCACCGGCTCGCCCTCGCTCCGGGCCGATGGCGAGTCCGGCCTTCCGGTCTGCGTGACCGTCACCCTCGTCGACGGCCTGGTGCTGGCGCGGTCGGCGTTCCACCACTCGGTCAACTACCGCTCGGTGGTGGTGCACGGCACCGCCCACCGGGTGACCGGGGAGGCGGAGCGGCGCCGGGCCCTCGACGTGCTGGTCGACGGCGTGGTGCCGGGCCGGGCCGCCGACTGCCGCCCGGCCAGCGCCAAGGAGCTGTCCGCCACCGCCGTCCTGGCGCTCGACCTGGCCGAGGTCTCGGCCAAGGTCCGCGCCGGCGGGCCGAACGACGACGCCGGGGACCTCGACCTGCCGCACTGGTCCGGAGTCCTCCCCGTCGCCACCACCTACGGCGCGCCCGTCCCCGCCGAGGACGGAGGCCACCGGGGCGCCACGCCCGCCTATCTGAGGGACTACGCCAGGGGGTGAAGGCGGGGCGAACGCGGCAGGCGTGCGCGGGGCGGCGCCGGGGAACCCGTTCTGACGTGACCACGTCCAAAGGTCACAGCACTCCTCCGTATCGCCGACTCCCCCACCGGAGGATCCCGATGGCGTCCCACTCCGTACGCTCCGCGGCGCTCGCCGCACTCACGCTGCTCGCCGTCGCCGCCTGCGCGGAGTCCACCGACTCCGCCGGCGACGCCGGCTCCGCGTCGAACCGGACGGCCGAGCGACCCGCCGCCCCCGACAACGACACCGACACCGAGAACGCCCCCGACACCGAGGAGAACGCGCCCGCCGACGAGGCCGACCGGCCGGGCGCGCAGGACCGGGAGGGCGAGGGCACGGCCGGGGCCGGGCAGCCCGCGTGGTGCTCCCCCGACGCGCTGTCCGCCGCGGTGACCCCGCTCAGTCCGGGTGCGGGCAACCGCTACGCGGCGCTGGTGCTCACCAACGACTCGGGCGACACCTGCCGCACCCAGGGCTGGCCAGGTCTCCAGCTGACGGCGGGCGACGGCGACGCCATTCCCACGACGACCGTGCGCGACGACTCCGCCGACCCCGAGCCGTTGACCATCGAGCCGGGCGCCAGCGTCTGGGCGCAGCTCCACTGGACCGTGGTACCGGGCGAGGAGGACCCGGCGAACGGCGCCTGCGGCCCCGAGCCCGCCATGATCGAGGTGATCCCGCCCGACGAGTACAGCGCCACGACGGCCGACTGGTCACTGGGAACGGTCTGCGGCGAGGGCAGGATCGAGACCGCCCCGCTGACCGCGGGCGGGGGCCCGGGATAACGGATCGGGACGCGCCGGGCCCCGGGCCCGGCGCGTCAGGCGGTGGGGAGCCAGTCCACGCGGCCGGCCAGCAGCGCGTACCCGACGAACGCGACGATGTCGATCAGCGCGTGCGCCACGACCAGCGGCATGACCCGCCCCCACCGCCGGTAGAGCCAGACGAAGACGACGCCCATCGCGACATTGCCGAAGAAGCCGCCGATGCCCTGGTAGAGGTGGTACGTGCCGCGCAGCAGCGCGCTGGCGGCCAGGGCGCCCACCGGACTCCAGCCGAGCTGGTCGAGCCGCCGCAGCAGATAGCCGACGACGATGACCTCCTCCAGCAGGGAGTTCTGGATGGCCGAGGCGATCAGCACGGGGATCTTCCACCACACGTCGGGCAGCGACTCGGGCACCACGGTCAGGTTGGCCCCCGCGGCGTGCGCGCCGAGGTAGAGCAGCAGCCCGCTGCCGCCGATGCCCGCCGCGACCAGCGCGCCCCAGCCCAGGTCGGACCCGGGCCGCCCGGCGTCGAATCCGATGGCCCGCGGCCCCGCGCCGCCGGTCTCGGCGCGCTCGCGCAGCAGCAGGTGGGCGACCAGCAGCACGGGCACCAGCGAGGTGCTGATCGAGAACAGCTGCCAGGCCAGGTCGAGCCAGGGGCGGTCGGGGGCGCGGGAGCCGTTGAGCGTGGCGGCCTGGTCGCTCAGCCCGCCGGGGGCGGTGGCGTCGCCGACGAAGCTGATCAGCGCGGCCACCGCGCTGGCGCCCAGCGACAGGGCCAGGACCAGCAGCAGCTCGTGGCGCCTGGTGCGCTGGAGGGACGGGACGGCGCCACCGTCCGGTGGCGGATCCGTCGTCCGATCCGGCATGACCCGCACTCCGCCTCCGCTCCGGCGCGCCCGCGCCGCCGGGGGTCACGTCCCGGTCGGCCAGCTGTGCACGGGGGCGTCCGTCCGTGCCAGTTCACAGTACCGCCGGACCAGGCCGCGCAGCGCCGTCGCCCGGTCCGCCCCGTCGGCCACCGCCCGGTGGTAGGCCCGAGTCTGCCAGGCCGCCCCGGTGACCCCGCGCCGGCACCTCTCCTCGATGATCGACAGGTAGTGGTCCCGGTCGGCCGCGGCGACCCCGCAGGCGTCGAGCCCGTCACCGGCCAGCGGCAGGAGCCGGTCGGCGACCAGCCGGGCCGCGCCCAGCCGGACGGTGCCGGAGCCCGGCGCCTCGCCGGGCCAGGCGAGCTCGGCGTCGATGCCGTGGCGGCAGGCGGCCGTGAAGTTCCGCTCGGCGTCGGCGAACGGCAGCCGCTCCCACACCGGGTGCTCCTGGTCGCTCAGGGCGCGGACCAGCCCGTAGTAGAACGCGGCGTTGGCGACCGTGTCGACGACGGTCGGGCCCGTGGAGAGCACGCGGTTCTCCACGCGCAGGTGGGGAACGCCGTCGGCCACGGCGTAGACCGGGCGGTTCCACCGGTAGACCGTGCCGTTGTGCAGGGTCAGCTCGGCCAGCCTGGGCACGCCACCCGCCTCCAGCACCTCCCGCGGGTCCTCGTCGGCGCACAGCGGCAGCAGCGCGGGGAAGTACCGCAGGTTCTCCTCGAAGAGCTCGCCGACGGAGCCGATCCAGCGCTCCCCGAACCAGCTCCTCGGGCGGACCCCCTGCGCGGCGAACTCGGGCGGGCGGCTGTCGGTGGCCTGGAGGAAGAACGGCGGGCGCGACTCGTGCCACAGCTCGCGCCCGAAGACGAACGGGGCGTTGGCGCCCACGGCTATCTGCGCGCCGGCGGCGGCCTGCGCGGCGTTCCAGGTGGCGGCGAAGCGCTCCGGGGTCACCTGGAGGTGGAACTGCACCGAGGTGCAGGCGGACTCCGGGGCGATGGACTCGAACGTGCCCCGCAGCCGCTCGGCGCCCGAGATGTCCAGGTCGATGTGCTCCCCGCGGGCCGCCATGATCTGATCGTTGAGCAGCGTGTAACGGTCACGTGGCGACAGCGAGGCGGGCACCATCTGCTCGGCCGTGATCGTCGGCAGCACTCCTGTCATCACCAACCGGGCACCGAATTCACCGGCCATTCGGTCGGCGTATCCGATCGCGATGCGCAGCTCTTCGGCCAGATCGTCGAAGACCCTTCCCTCCAGGCCGCGCGGGGCCATATTCAGTTCCAGGGTGAATTGGCCCAGCTCCGTCTGGAAATCCCGCGTGGCCATTCGGGCGAGCACATCGTCATTCACCATGCGCGGCGAACCGTCGGAATCGGCCAGACACAGCTCCACCTCAAGACCGATCACGTCACGGGAGCCCTCGAAACGGCCCTCGCGCAGCAGCGTCGAGAGCGCCTCGCCACACGCCCGGAGCCGGTCCCGGAACCGCCTCCGGGCCTCCAGATCGAACCGATCCGCAACGACCTTCTCTCCCATGGCCGCCTCCCGTGCCGAACGACGTCATGCGGTCGATCCTGCCCACGTGACGGGGGTGGCACGCATGCCCCGGGTGGCGCTCCGCCCTCGCGGCGGCATATCCCAGCGGAATATGTGCGGCTCCCCGGGCGGGCCGGTCGGCCTGTTTTCCCCCTTGCCGTTACCTCGCCGGTCGGCTACTTGAAACGTAGGGAGAACAAAGCTCGTATAAACTCCGCCACGGCGTGTCTCCCTATAAGAGGCGACCTACTCCAAAGCGAGAGGCGACCCATCATGCCCCTGCACATCCCGACGGCTCCTGCTGCCGCAGAGCGCAGCATCCGGACGGCGCTCAACTCCTCCACGGTGACATCACCGCACCCGCTGCACCTGGGCCGGGGATCCCTTGAACCGGTGTCCCCCCTGCCGGTGCACCGGCTGTCCTCGGTGAGCGGCGTCATCGACCCCCCACCCGCCCGGCTCACCGGCTGGCGCTTCCTGCTGACCCGCGACGGTCGTCCCGTCGGGGCGGCGGAGACGATGCTCACGGCGGACGGCTGGGCGTTCTCCCACTTCTGCGAGGGCCCCTACATCGCGTCCACGGAAAGGGCCCTGAGCCTGGCCGAGTCACTGCCCGCCGACCACCAGCCCAGGCTGCTGTCCATTCCCGAGCTGTACATGCTCACGCTGTGGCTGCACTCCGACCCCGAAGCCGACCCCGAGACCGGCAGCCCGCTGCCGCATGACCTGCTGATGCCGCTGGCCCCCGCCCCGCCCGGCATCGCCGCGGACCACGCGGTCCGCACCGACGCGCTGCTGCCTCTGCTGACCAGCAGGCTGGCGCCGGTCGGCCTCGCCAGCTGACCCACGCCCCACCCGTCCGGGGCCGGCACGCAACGGCGCGCACCGGTCCCGGCCGTCGAGCGTCAGTCGGCGTACTCCGCCACCGGCGGACATGAACAGACCAGATTCCGGTCGCCGAAGGCGCCGTCGATGCGCCGCACCGGCGGCCAGTACTTCCCCTCCTGCCCGGTCCCCGCCGGGAAGACCGCCTCCCGGCGGCCGTAGGCGTGGTCCCATGCGTCGCTCAACTGGGCGGCGGTGTGCGGGGCGTTGACCAGCGGGTTGTCGTCCTTCGGCCACTCCCCCGACCCGACCCGGTCAATCTCCGCGCGGATGGCGATCATCGCCTCACAGAAACGGTCGAGCTCGGCAAGGTTCTCGCTCTCCGTGGGCTCGATCATCAGCGTCCCCGCCACCGGGAACGACATGGTCGGCGCGTGGAATCCGTAGTCGATCAGCCGCTTGGCCACGTCGTCGATGGTGACCCCGGTCGCCTTGGTCAGGGGCCTGACGTCGATGACGCACTCGTGCGCGACCAGCCCGCCGGGGCCGGTGTAGAGCACCGGGTAGTGCGGTTCGAGCCGCTTGGCGATGTAGTTCGCCCCCAGCACCGCGACCTGCGTGGCGCGGCGCAGCCCCGCGGCACCCATCAGCCGCAGATAGGCCCAGGCGATCGGCAGGATCCCGGCCGAGCCCCACGGCGCCGAGGCGACCGCGCCCGTGGTGCCGTCGGCGGGCGAGGGCCGCAGCGGGTGCCCCGGCAGATAGGGCGCCAGATGCGCGCGGACGGCCACCGGGCCCACGCCGGGACCGCCGCCGCCGTGCGGGATGCAGAACGTCTTGTGCAGGTTCAGATGGGACACGTCCGCGCCGAACCGGCCCGGCCTGGCCAGCCCCACCAGCGCGTTCAGGTTGGCGCCGTCCACGTACACCTGGCCGCCCGCGTCGTGCACGGCCGCGCAGATCCCGGCGATGTCCTCCTCGAACACCCCGTGTGTCGAGGGGTAGGTGACCATCAGCACGGCCAGTTCGTCCCGGTGCGCCGCGATCTTGGCGCGCAGGTCCTCGGCGTCCACGTCCCCGTTCTCGCCGGTGGCGACCACGACGACCCGCATCCCGGCCATCACGGCGCTGGCCGCGTTGGTGCCGTGGGCGGAGGAGGGGATCAGGCAGACGGTGCGCTGCGGCTGACCCGCCGCCCGGTGGTGGGCGCGCACGGCGAGCAGCCCCGCCAGCTCGCCCTGGGACCCGGCGTTGGGCTGGAGCGAGACGCTGTCGTAGCCGGTGATCTCGGCCAGCCGCTCCTCCAGTTCGCGGATGAGCGCCAGATAGCCCTCGGCCTGGTCGGCGGGGACGAACGGGTGCAGCGAGGCGAACTCCGGCCAGGTGACCGGCTCCATCTCCACGGTGGCGTTCAGCTTCATGGTGCAGGAGCCCAGCGGGATCATGCCCCGGTCCAGCGCGTAGTCCTTGTCGGCGAGGCGCCGCAGGTAGCGCAGCATCGCGGTCTCCGAGCGGTGCCGGTGGAAGACCGGGTGGGTGAGGAACTCGTCGGTGCGCAGGAGCGCCTTCGGCAGCGCGTCCGGAACCCTGGCGTCCAGCATCTCGATGCCGAACGCGTCGCCCGCCACCCCGAACGCCGCCCAGACCGCGGCCAGTTGGGCGCGGCCGGTCAGCTCGTCGCAGGCGATGCCGACGTGATCGGCGTCCGTGAGGCGGAGGTTGACCCCCGCGTCGCGGGCCGCGGCCACCACGGCCGCCGCCCTGCCGGGCACCCGGGCCGTGACCGTGTCGAAGAACGCGCCGTGCGCCACCTCGACCCCGCCGTCCCGCAGCCCGGCGGCCAGCAGGGCGGCGTAACGGTGCACGCGGCGCGCGATGCCGGTCAGCCCCTCGGGCCCGTGGTAGACGGCGTACATCCCCGCCATCACCGCGAGCAGCACCTGCGCGGTGCAGATGTTGCTGGTGGCCTTCTCCCGCCGGATGTGCTGCTCCCGCGTCTGGAGCGCCAGCCGGTAGGCGGGCGCGCCCCCCGCGTCGCGCGAGACGCCGACCAGGCGGCCCGGGAGGCTGCGGGCGTAGGCGTTCCGGACGGCCATGAATCCGGCGTGCGGGCCGCCGAAGCCCATGGGAACGCCGAACCGCTGGCTGGATCCCACCGCGATGTCGGCGCCCAGGTCGCCCGGCGAGGCGAGCAGGGTGAGGGCGAGCAGGTCGGTGGCGACCGTGACGACCGCCCCGAGCCCGTGGGCCCGGTCGATCAGGGCGCGCGGGTCGGTGACCGCGCCGGAGGCGCCCGGGTACTGGAGCAGCACGCCGAAGACGCCGCGCTCGGCGACCTCGGCCGGGATGCCCTCGCTCAGGTCGGCCACCACCACCTCGACGCCGGTCGGCTCGGCCCGGGTCCTGATGACGGCGACGGTCTGCGGCAGGCAGTCCGCGTCGATCAGGAAGACCCCGCCCTTGACCTTGCCGACGCGGCGGGAGAGCGCCATGGCCTCGGCCGCGGCGGTGCCCTCGTCGAGCAGCGAGGCGCCGGCGGTGGGCAGGCCCGTCAGGTCGGAGACGACCGTCTGGAAGGTGAGCAGCGCTTCGAGGCGGCCCTGGGAGATCTCCGGCTGATACGGCGTGTAGGCCGTGTACCAGGACGGGTTCTCCAGGACGTTGCGCTGGATGACCGGCGGGGTGAAGGTGCCGTAGTACCCCAGGCCGATCATGGAGTGCAGGACCGTGTTCCGCGCCGCGAGCGCCCGCAGTTCGGCCAGCACGCCCGCCTCGTCCCGCGCCTCGGGCAGCCGCAGCGCCTCGGTGTCCCTGATCGCCTCGGGGACCGCGGCGGCGGTCAGCTCGTCCAGCGAGCCGAAGCCCGTGTGGGCGAGCATCTTCGCCTGGTCGGCGGCGTCGGGCCCGATGTGCCGGGCGGCGAACGGAACGCCCTGCTCCAGGGCTGCCAGCGGGATGCGGTGATCGGTCATGGGGAGGCTCCTCCTGGTCGCGGCGACCTACGGCGGTGTCAGGCGGCGATGCCTGACGGGCCTCCCCCTCTGTCATGGCGACCTGAGAGCTTCACCGTGTCACTCGCGTGCCACGGCTTGCACCGTCGGTGAGAGCGGCGAGGGAGAACGGGCTCCGCCGTCACTCTGCTTTCCAGAGTGGCCTGCCTCGCGCGGTACGGGAGCCTGAGAGATTCCGGGGAGGAGTTGCTCCTTCGGCGCCCGGCACCCTGCGGCACCGGGACTCTCCCGCGTGAGGTCGTCAACCGCCCCCGAGCCTACCAGCGTGCCCTTCCACGGGAACCCGGCCGCCACTCGACTGGCCAGGCCGCGGAATGTGCTCTTACGTAGGTCATACCGGGCACACGGTAATCAGTGGCGATCAGTTGGAGGAAGCGTGCAGACCGACATCGACCCGCGCAGTCTGATCGGCCGCAAGGTCTTCGACCGCGACGGCAACAAGATCGGCACCGTGGACGAGGTCTACCTCGACGACGCCACCGGGACACCCGAATGGGCGGCGGTGCGCACCGGCCTGTTCAGCCGGGACGCGTTCGTGCCGCTGGAACCCAGCGAGCTGGTGAACGACGCGCTGCGGGTCCCCTTCGCCCGCGCGCTGATCAAGGACGCGCCCGATTTCGGGGTGGGCCGCCACCTCTCGCCCGAGCAGGAGCTCCAGCTCTACCACCACTACGGACTCGACATCCCCCGCGGCGGCCCGGTGGACCCGGCGCTCTCGCCCGACCGCGACTTCGGACGGCTCGCCGCCCCCGAGGAGGACGCCTGAGGGGCCGTGCCCGCCTCCCCCGCCACCAGGGGCAGCGGATCGGCGGGCCCCAGCTCGGGGTCGTCCGTCGGAAAGGTGCGCACCCGCCCCGGCACCGCGTCGCCCGGACGCTCGAACCGCACGGTGACGCGGCCGAGGCCGCTGCCCTGCACCCAGCCCGGCCCGAACCGCTCGTGCGCCACGTCGAGCCCCGGCAGCCACAGCCGCGCGACCGCGGCCTCCCCGTCGCCCCCTCCCCCGCTCC
>NZ_LAVK01000089.1 GCF_001083795.1 Streptomyces sp. SBT349 | reverse complement strand
GGCCTAGCCCCCCACCGGCCGCCGTCCGGGTCGCCGCGGAGCGCGACGGCGGCCGGTGGGGGGCTAGGCCACGTGGCGTGGGCCGGCGGGTGGCGCGGGCGCTGGAGCGGATCCGCGGCCGGTGACGGCGCGCGGGGGCGCGCCCGCGACCTGGCCGGGGACGCCCGCGCCCGCCGCCACGGCGGCGCCGGGGAGCACCCCGGGCGCGGCGTGTTCCCCGTTCGGCGCGTAGCGGGCGGAGGCCACGCCCCAGAGCTGGTTGCCGATCATCCAGGCCCGCAGGCCACCGAGATAGCGCTCGACCGCCGCCGCGCCCCGCGCGTCGAGCCGCCAGTCGGCGTGCAGGTCGGGAACGGTGGCCGCCACCCTCAGGAACGCCTCGACCCGGTCCCTGACCAGGCCGGCCACCTGGCCGATCGCCTCCGCACGCGAACAGCCGAGGTCGCGCTGCCTGATGAGCACCAGGTTGTGCGGGTCCCCGTCGGCCTCCTCGCGCTCGGCGGAGTGCACGTCGTTGCAGAGGAAGACGACGTCCCCCGCGTACCGGGTCATCGCGCGCATCTCCCGGCTCCAGTACGCCGCGGCGGGCACCTCGCAGTGCCCGGCCCGCTCGATCAGGTCGAAGCAGGGGGCGGTGCCGACGGCCTGCCGCCGCAGCTCGATGTAGTCGTCCTCGCGCAGCCGGACGCCGAGGTGACGGTTCTGCGCCTCCTGGAGGCAGGAGCGGAAGAAGCGCGTCAGGTTGCGCGCGGCCCGCTCGCGCCACCACGGCGACATGCCGGCCGCGCAGCGCTGCCAGACATCGGCGTAGGCGCGGGTGAGCGGCAGGTCGAGCCGGGGCGCGGTGCCCGGCACGCGGTAGGGGATGGCGGCCAGCTCGGTGGTCAGCCAGGCCGTCCGCTCGGGCGGGAGGCGCGGCGGCCCGCCGACCTGGTCGTCGAGCGGGAAGCCGAGGCAGACGGCGTCCGTCACCAGGTCGAGGTCCTCACCGGTGACGTCCGGGTAGGCGTAGGCGGCCAGGTCGGTGAGCCGCCAGGCGCGGTAGCGGCGGATCGCCGCGGCGCCGCGGACCAGGCCGTGACCCACGGCCCAGTCGAGATGCCGCTCCCGTGCGCGCTCGGCCTCGGGGTTGGTCCTGGCCGCGAAGGGTAGGAAGAAACAGACGTCCTGCGGCATGCCACCCGCCTTCGGGCATGGGTCGACGGCGTGGGGTAGCTCTGCCCTGACGCGCCCCGCGGCAACCACGCCGCGGCACATCCTGGCCGAATATGCCGGGCTTCTTCACGAACGGCGCCGTTCACGGGTGTGTCATGTCACGCACATCGGCCGGAACGCACCGACCGGCCGCCCCCCATAACGTCAGTCGGACGATTAGACTCGGCCGCGTGCCACAGCTACGTATCGCTCTCAGCCAGATCGACTCGACCGTCGGCGACCTCGCGGGCAACGCGGACGCCGTGCTGCGCTGGACCCGGCACGGCGTCGAACGCGGCGCGCACCTGGTGGCGTTCCCCGAGATGATGCTGACCGGCTACCCGGTGGAGGACCTGGCGCTGCGCGCGTCCTTCGTCTCGGCGAGCGGGGAGGCGCTGCGGGCGCTCGCCGCCCGCCTGGACGAGGAGGGGCTCGGCGAGGTCCCGGTCGTGCTCGGCTACCTCGACCGCGCCGCCGAGGGGATCCGGGAGAACGTGGGCCAGCCCGCCGGCGCCCCGCGCAACGCCGGCGCGGTCCTGCACCGCGGCGAGGTGGTGCTGACGTTCGCCAAGCACCATCTGCCGAACTACGGCGTCTTCGACGAGTTCCGCTACTTCGTGCGGGGCGAGACGCTGCCCGTCGTCCGGGTGGGCGGGGTGGACGTGGCGCTGGCCATCTGCGAGGACCTGTGGCAGGACGGCGGCCGGGTGCCCGCCGCGCGGGCCGCCGGGGCCGGGCTGCTGCTGGTGATCAACGCCTCGCCCTACGAGGTGCACAAGGACGACACCCGCCTCGACCTGGTGCGCAAGCGGGCGCGCGAGGCGGGGTGCGCGCTGGCGTACCTGGCCATGGTCGGCGGCCAGGACGAGCTGGTCTTCGACGGCGACACGCTGGTGGTGGACCGGGAGGGCGAGGTGATCGCCCGGGGGCCGCAGTTCGCCGAGGAGTGCCTGCTCCTGGACCTGGACCTGCCCGCCGCGGCGCAGGAACCGCCCTCGGGGACGGTGGAGGACGGGCTGCGCGTGGACCATGTGACGCTGTCGGCGGCGGTGGAGCCGTACGCGCCGGAGTTCCCCGGCGGCGAGGCGCCCCGGCTGGACGACACGGAGGAGATGTACGAGGCGCTGGTGGCGGGCGTGCGGGCCTATGTCCGCAAGAACGGCTTCGGCTCGGTGCTGATCGGCCTGTCCGGCGGCATCGACTCGGCGCTCTGCGCGGCGATCGCGTGCGACGCGCTCGGCCCGGACCAGGTGTTCGGCCTGTCGATGCCCTCCGCGTACTCCTCGGTCCACTCGCAGGACGACGCGCGGGATCTGGCGCGCCGCACCGGGCTGAACCTGCGGACGGTGGCGGTGGGTTCGATGTTCGACGCCTACATGGCGGCGGTGGAGCTGACCGGGCTCGCCGAGGAGAACCTCCAGTCCCGGCTGCGCGGCACGCTGCTGATGGCCGTCTCCAACCAGGAGGGCCACATCGTGCTGGCCCCGGGAAACAAGAGCGAGCTGGCCGTCGGCTACTCCACCCTCTACGGGGACTCGGTGGGCGCCTACGCCCCGATCAAGGACGTGTACAAGACGGGCGTGTACCGGCTGGCCAGGTGGCGCAACGAGGTGGCGGAGCGGCGCGGGCAGACGCCGCCCATCCCGGAGAACTCGATCGCCAAGCCGCCGAGCGCGGAGCTGCGTCCCGGCCAGGTGGACACCGACTCCCTGCCGGACTACGACGAGCTGGACCGGGTGCTCGAACTGTATGTGGACCGGGACCAGGGGCGGGCGGAGATCATCGCGGCCGGGCACACGGCCGAGCTGGTCACGGAGATCCTGCGGAAGGTGGACACGGCCGAGTACAAGCGCAGGCAGTACCCGCCGGGCACCAAGATCTCGCCGAAGGTCTTCGGCAAGGACCGCAGGCTGCCGCTGACCAACCGCTGGCGCGAGTAGCGCCGGGCCCGGCTCACAGCCCCGGCGCGCCCCAGACCGGGAACCAGCGGGAGAGGTCGGCCTCCAGCCTCAGGTCGTTCTCCAGGAGGGCGCGGACCTGGAGCTCCAGGCCGTTGTCGCGGCGCTCGGCGGCCCCGGGCACGGGGGCGAACGGGTAGAACGTGCCGCGCTTGTAGAGGTAGACCAGCGCGAGGGGGATGCCCTCGCGCTCGAACCAGGTGAGCGAGCAGAGCAGCTGGGGCCCGAAGCCGCCCTCCTGGAGGAGGGTGTTGACGGCGTGCAGGTCGTTGACCAGGCCGCCGAGGTCGTCGGGGGCGTGGCGGGTGAGCAGCCAGGTGTAGCCGTAGGGGTCCTGGCTGAACTCCACGGGGGAGCCGCCCGGCGGGGACCCGGCGTCCAGCAGCTCGCGGATCTCGTCGCGGACGCGGGAGAACGCGCCCCCCTCGACGCTGGCGAAGCAGACCGAGCCGCGCCCGGTCGGGGCGAACCCGGCGCCGGCCTGGAGGGTCACGGCGGCCGAGGGGACGGCGAAGAGCTGGTCCAGGTCGGGGCGGGCCGGCTTGCGGCGGCCGAGGATCGCGTCGAGGAAGCCCACGGCGGCCTCACCTCCCCAGCTCGGCGGAGAGCCGCCCCAGCCGGTCGAGGCGCTGCTCCAGCGTGGGGTGGGAGGAGAGCAGACGGCTCATGGCGCCGCCGGAGGCGAGGGCGGGGGCGAAGAAGAACGCGTTGAACGGCTCCGCCCGGCGCAGGTCGCGGGTGGGGATGCGGGCCATCTGCCCGGAGACCTTCGTCAGCGCGGAGGCCAGGGCCGAGGGGCGGCCGGTGAGCAGGGCGCCGGCGCGGTCGGCCGACAGCTCGCGGTAGCGGGACAGCAGCCGGGTGAGCAGGAAGCTGATCACATAGACGACGGCGCTGACCAGGGGGATGAGCAGCAGCAGGACGTTGTTGTTGCGCGAGCCGCGGCCGAGGATCCCGGTCCACAGGGCCATGCGGGTGATGAGCCCGGCGAGGACGCCGAGGAACGCGGCGATGGTCATCACGGCCACGTCCCGGTGCGCGACATGGGAGAGCTCGTGGGCGAGGACGCCTTCGAGCTCCTCGGGTTCGAGCCGCCGCATCAGCCCCGTGGTGGCGCAGACCAGGGACTTCTTCTGGCTGCGGCCGGTGGCGAAGGCGTTGGGCACATCGCTGTCGGCGATGGCGACCCGCGGCTTGGGCAGGTCGGCCAGCGCGCAGAGCCGGTCGACGGCGCCGTGCAGCTCGGGCGCCTGCTCGGGGGTCACCTCGCGGGCGCCCATGCTGAACGCGGCGATCCGGTCGCTGAACCAGAACTGGGCGGCGAACAGCCCGCCCACCAGCACGACGACCAGCGGCCACGCCTTGCCCAGGGCGGCGATCAGCACCCCGGTGAGCACCACGTACAGCAGTCCGATGAGGAACATGGTGAGCACCATGCGCCGGGTGAGCCCCCGGTCGGGGGCGTATCGCGTGCGGGCCATGCCTCTCCTTCCCCGTGCCTCGTTCCCCGTGCCTCGGCCGTGCGGCCTCACCTCAAAAGTAAGACGTTCCGGCACAAACGCGGAAAAGAGCGGTCCCGGCCCCGACCGGCCCTCACCCGCCCCCGGCCGGCCCTCAGGTGTCGACGCGGGCGGCGACCGGGAGGTGGTCGCTCCCGGTGGCGGGCAGCGTCCAGGAGGAGACGGGCTCCAGGTCGCGGACGAGGATCTGGTCGATCCTGGCCATCGGGAACCCGGCCGGCCAGCTGAAGCCGAAGCCGGCGCCCGCCGCGCCCTGGGTGGAGCGCAGCTGGGAGGTGAGCGGGGCGAGCGCCCCGTCGTTCATGGTGCCGTTGAGGTCGCCCAGCAGGACGGCCCGCTCCAGCGGCTCCCCCGCGATGGCCCGGCCCAGCATGTCGGCCGCGTCGTCGCGCTGCCCGGCGGTGAATCCGGCGCGGAACTGGACGCGCACCGACGGCAGATGCGCGACGTAGGCGGCGATGTCGCCCTGCGGGGTGCTGACCGTGGTCCGCATCGCCCGCGTCCAGCCCATGCCGATGTCCACGGGTGCGGTCGCGCTGAGCGGGTGGCGGCTCCAGAGGCCGACGGTGCCCTCGACGGCGTGGTACGGATGGCTCTCGGCGAGCCCCTCCTCGTAGGCGGCCAGGGTGCCCTGGGGCAGCTCCTGGAGGGCGATGAGGTCGGCGCCCGAGTCGGCGAGCTGCTCCGCCGTGGCGACGGGGTCGGCGTTGCCCGCGTCCACGTTGTGGCTGACGACCATCAGCTCCCCGCCGTCGCCGGTCTTGTCGAGCACGAGGCCGCCGAACAGGTTCAGCCAGACCAGAAGGGGTGCCAGCACGGCGGCCAGCCCGGTGACCGAGCGGCGCAGGATCGCGCAGCCGATCAGCACCGGGACGGCGAGGCCGAGCCAGGGGAGGAAGGTCTGGAGGAGGCTGCCCAGGTTCCCGATCTGGTTGGGGACCTTGGAGTGGGCCAGCATCAGCAGCGCCAGGAGCAGCGCGACGGCGGCGATCACCCAGCCGCGGCGCCAGCGCCCGGTGGTGTCGCTCCAGCGCGGCCCGCGCTCGGCGCCGCCCCCGGCGGCCCCGCCGCCGCCGTCGCCGGCGCCCTCGCCGTCGCCGTCGTCGGCGCCTTCGTCCGGCCGCGTTTCCGGGGTGTACACAGGTGCCATCCGCTGCCCTCGCTGACGCTCGCACTCCGCCCCGGGACCCTTCGGCCGGCCCCGAGCACGTCTGGTCTCAAGACGGTCACGGCAGCGCGCGAGGTTCCGTTATATCAGCACCCTCTTTCCGGGTGCGCGGCGTCGGTGCCACCATGGGTGGTGATCCGGGGACGCTTTCACGGCGCTTCGAGACGACGAACAGGAGCAGCGCTATGACCAGCGCGATGACAGGGCAGACGCCTGCCAGGACAGGGTTGTACGGCGGCAAGAGCAGCCGCCGGATCACCGTGAGGGACATAGGGGCGGCCAAGCGGCGGGGCGAGAAGTGGCCCATGCTGACCGCCTACGACGCGATGACGGCCTCGGTATTCGACGAGGCGGGCATCCCGGTGATGCTGGTGGGCGACTCCATGGGGAACGCCCACCTCGGCTACGAGAGCACGGTTCCGGTCACGCTGGAGCAGATGACCATGCTGTCCGCGGCGGTGGTGCGCGGGACGCGGCGGGCGCTGATCGTGGGCGACCTGCCCTTCGGGTCGTTCCAGGAGAGCGCGGTCCAGGCGCTGCGCAGCGCGACGCACCTGGTGAAGGAGGCCGGCGTCGGCGCGGTCAAGCTGGAGGGCGGCGAGCGTTCCGCCGACCAGATCCGGCTGCTCGTCGAGTCGGGGATCCCGGTGATGGCGCATGTGGGTCTGACCCCGCAGTCGGTGCACGCCTACGGCGGGCACCCGGTGCAGGGCCGCGGCGAGGAGGCGGCGCAGCAGCTCGTGCGCGACGCCAAGGCGGTTCAGGACGCGGGCGCGTTCGCGGTGGTGCTGGAGCTGGTGACGGCCGAGCTGGCCGCCGAGGTGACGCGCTCCCTGCACATTCCGACGGTCGGCATCGGCTCCGGGCCGGAGTGCGACGCGCAGGTGCTCGTCTGGACGGACATGGCGGGGATGACCGAGTGGCCGGGCGGCAGGACGCCGCGGTTCATCAAGCAGTACGGGCGGCTGCGCGAGGCGCTGGGCGACGCGGCGCGGGCGTTCGCCGACGACGTGGTGGGCGGCGCGTACCCGGCGGAGGAGCACAGCTTCCACTGACGGTGCCCGGCACCGCCCGGCCGTCCGGCCGTCCGCTCAGGCGGCCGGGCGGTCCCCGGCGCCGTGCCCCGCGTCGCGCGCGGCGCTCTCCTGCGCCTTGGCCCTGCGGTGGTAGTACCAGGCCATGTTGGAGGAGAGGCCGGTCATCAGCACCCAGACGATGCCCAGCCAGTTGCCCATGGCGAACGAGATGACCGCCGCGGTGATCGCGAGCGCGCACAGCAGCAGGGCGTAGAGGGCGAGCCGGCGCTGCTGCCGTGCTGCCTGCGGAACGGGGGGCATGCGTGGTGACTCCGTGGGTGGGTCGGGGCGGGGGCTCACAGCCCGGTGCCGGTGAGCCTGATCCCGGCGTGGGTCGTGTAACGCCGGTTCACGGCGATGAGGTTGGCGACCAGGGACTCCACCTGGTGGGCGTTGCGCAGCCGCCCGGCGAAGATGCCGCGCATGCCGGGGATGCGGGCGGCGAGCGCCTGGACGACGGCGCAGTCGGCGCGGGACTCGCCCAGGACCATCACATCGGTCTCGATCCTCTCGACGGAGGGGTCCTGGAGCAGGACGGCCGAGAGGTGGTGGAACGCGGCGGTCACGCGGGAGTCGGGCAGCAGGGCGGCGGCCTGCTCGGCGGCGCTGCCCTCGTCGGGGACGAGGGGGTAGGCCCCCTTCCTGTCGAACCCGAGCGGGTTGACGCAGTCGACGACCAGCTTGCCGGCCAGTTCCTCGCGCAGGCCGGCGAGGGTGGGCGCGTGGCCCTCCCAGGGGACGGCGACGATGACGACGTCGCTCTCCCGGGCGCAGCCCGCGTTGTCCCGGCCGAGGACGCCGTGGCCGATCTCGTCGGCGGCGGCCGTGGCGCGGTCGGCGGAGCGCGAGCCGATGACGACCGTGTGGCCGGCGACGGCGAGCCGGTAGGCGAGTCCGCGGCCCTGGTCGCCGGTGCCGCCGAGGACGCCGACGGTGAGGCCCGACACATCGGGCAGATCCCAGGGGTCCTTGGCGGCGGGTCGCCCCGCGCCGTCCGCCGGCGTCTGTGAAGTCATGTCCGCATCTTGCCATCAGCCCCCGCGGCCCGGCGCCGGGGCCCGGACCGCCGGCCGCCCCGGCCTCGACCTCGGCACTAGGGCACGTCGTCCGCGTCCCGGGGTGCGTCGCCCGGCTCGTCCGGGTCGTTCCACCGGGGGTCGTGGCGCCAGGTGGCGTCGCGTTCGCGCGCGGTCTCCATGGCGCGCTCCGCCTCGGCGCGGGTGGGGTAGGGCCCGAAGCGGTCCTTGCCGGGGCAGTCGGGGCCCTCCTCCACCGTGCGGTGCCTCAGGCAGTAGTACCACTCGCCGGGTTGGCCGGATGCCTTGCGTCGGAAGAGTGCAGCCATGACCTCATCTTGCCCGCCCGTAAACTCACCCGCATGTCTGGTCAGTCACTTCTCGTCCCCGGCAGGATCTCGCCGCCGCGCGCGGTGCCTTCCGTCATTCCCCGCCCCGAGTACGTGGGCCGCACGATGCCGGCCCGTTACGCGGGTCCCGACGTCCAGGACGCGGAGACCGTCGAGCGGATGCGGGTGGCCGGGCGGATCGCCGCGCGGGCCCTGGAGGCGGCGGCGGCGCACATCGCGCCCGGCGTGACGACGGACGCGCTGGACGAGGTGGCGCACGCGTACCTGTGCGACCACGGCGCCTACCCCTCGACGCTGGGCTACCGCGGCTTCCCCAAGTCGCTGTGCACCTCGGTGAACGAGGTGATCTGCCACGGGATCCCCGACTCCACGGTGCTGCGCGAGGGCGACATCGTGAACCTGGATGTGACGGCGTTCGTCGGCGGCGTGCACGGCGACACCAACGCGACCTACCTGGTGGGCGGCGAGGACGCGGTGGACGAGGAGTCGCGGCTGCTGGTGGAGCGGACCCGGGAGTCGCTCGACCGCGCCGTCAAGGCGGTGAAGCCGGGGCGGCGGATCAACGTGATCGGCCGGGTCATCGAGTCGTACGCGAAGCGCTTCGGGTACGGCGTCGTCCGGGATTTCACCGGGCACGGCATCAACACCGCGTTCCACTCGGGCCTGGTGATCCCGCACTACGACGACCCCGAGGCGACGAAGGAGCTGCGCGCCGGGATGACGTTCACCATCGAGCCGATGCTGACGCTGGGCACCCACGAGTGGGAGATGTGGGACGACAACTGGACGGTGGTCACCCGGGACCGGCGGCGGACCGCGCAGTTCGAGCACACGCTGCTGGTGACGGACGAGGGCGCGGAGATCCTGACGCTCCCCTGAGACGGCCACTTACCGACATGCTGTCGGCAAATCCTTGACTTAGGTAAGCCTAAGTAGTGAGACTGGCAGGGCGCGGCCCGCCGCCGCGCCCTGCCCGCCCGGCTGCTGGAGGCCCGCCGTGACCGTGCTCGAAGCCACCCCGTTCTCCACCGTGATCCGTGACGCCTCGCTCGCCCAGCACACCGAGGCCAGAGAGTCGGCGTTCATGGGCGACATGCTCGGTGGCCGGCTCGGCATCGGCGCCTTCCGCCGGTACACCGAGCAGCTGTGGTTCGTGTACCGGGCCCTCGAAGGGGCGGCGGACGCGCTGGCCGGGGATCCGGTGGCGGGCCCGTTCCTGACGCCCGCGCTGTTCCGCGCCGCGGCGCTGGAGCGCGACCTCGACCACCTGCACCGGGGCGGCGACTGGCGGGCCACGCTGAGGCCGCTGCCCGCGACCGAGGCGTACGCGGGGCGCGTGAGGGAGGTGGCGCGCGACTGGCCGGGCGGCTATGTCGCCCACCACTACACCCGCTATCTCGGCGACATCTCGGGCGGCCAGGCCATCGGCGCCACGGCCGAGCGGCGGTTCGGGTTCGCGCACCGGGGCGACGGGGTCAGGTTCTACGCGTTCGACGGCATCGGCAGCCCCGCGGCGTTCAAGCGGACCTACCGCTCCGCGCTGGACCGCCTGCCCGTGGACGGCGGGGAGCGGCTGCGGATCGTGGACGAGTGCAGGCGCGCCTTCACGCTCAACACGGCGGTCTTCCGGGAGCTCGGGGACGCGACGCGCGTGACACCGTTGCGGTGAATATTTCCGATAAGCGCGTTTTCCGCTTCGTGTGAGAGGGCGGGCACGGGACGCTGAGGCCCACTAAGCGGTCCTCCACAAGGAGTACGTCCTGGGTACGTCAGTCCGCAGAGCAGTGGTGTGGTTCTGCGCCGTCCCCGTCCTGCTGGCCGCGACCGCGTGCGGCTCCGGCGTCGGCACCGCAGCGGTCGATCCGCGGGACGTGGGCCCGGCGAAGGGCTCCATCACCTGGTACGCGATCAATTTCGGCCCCGAGGGGCTGCCGCAGAAGCTCATCGACGCGTTCGAGAAGAAGCACCCCGACATCTCGGTCGAGTACCAGGCGGCGCCGAACAACACCGACACCATGCGCGCCACCCTGACCACCGAGATCACCGGCGGTTCCGGAAGCATCGACGTCTTCAACGGCGATGTCATCTGGCCCGCCCAGTTCGCCGACTCGAATCTCGCCATGCCGCTGGACGAGCATCTGCCGGACGACTTCTGGGACCGGTACACCAAGCAGCGCAGCGACGTCACCGAGCACGACGGCGCCCATGTGGCCGCCCCGCTGTACAGCGACTCCGGCTTCCTCTACTACCGCAAGGACCTGCTGGAGAAGCACGACATCGACGTCCCCGGGACGTGGGAGGAGCTGAGGGACGCCGCGGCCAGGCTCCAGGACGGGGGCGAGGTGCGGTACGGCTATGTCGCGCAGTGGGCCAACTACGAGGGCCTGACCGTCAACTGGACGGAGATGTCGGCGGCGGGCGGCGGGCGCAGCGTGTCGCGGGACGGCCGCCGGCCGGAGATCGACTCGCCGGAGAACAAGCGGGTGCTGGACTTCATGCGCGGCATGCTGACCGACGGGGTCGCGCCCTCGGCCAACACCAGCTTCCAGGAGCCTCAGTCGCTCCAGACGTTCACGGAGGGCGACGCCGCCTTCCACCGGAACTGGTCGCACGGCCTCGCGGAGGCCGACAACCCGGCGACCTCCAGCGTGGTGGGGAAGGTCGGCGTCGCCCCGCTCCCCACGTTCGAGGGCGAGGACGGCCCGGCGCCCTCCGCCCTCGGCGGCTGGAACCTCATGATCAACCCGCACAGCGAGGCCGTCGGCGCGGGGCTGAAGTTCATCGAGTGGATGACCGGGCCCGAGGCCCAGCGGATGCTCGCCGAGAACGGGGTGCTGCCGACCGCGACCGAGGTCCTGAACGACGAGAAGCTCCAGAAGGCCAACCCGGTGCTCGCCATCGCCGCCGACACCCCCCTGGTCGCGCGGCCCGCGGACACCCCCAGGTACCCGCAGGTCAGCAACGGCATCTTCACCAACGTCAACGCCGCCCTCGCCGGCTCGACGACCCCGGTCACCGCCCTGCGCTCGGCGTCAGACGACATCCGGCGCGCCTTGGAGGACAACGCCCTATGAGCGACGCAGCGAGCGAGACGCCGAGGAACGGCCGTGAGTGACACGCCTCCTGAGGGCGTTCCCCGGGCGGAGCCGCCGTCCGACGGGGACGACGGTCACACCGTCGCCTATGGCAAGGGGCGCGAGCGGGGGAAGCGGGAGCGGCCCGCGGCCAAGGACGCCGCCACCCCCACCGGGGCCCCGCCGCGCAAGCGCGGCGAGGGCGCGGGCGGCGGCGGCGAGGGCACGGGGGGCGGCGGCGGCAGCGGCGGCCACAAGCACCGCTTCGGCCGCCTGGACCGGACCGTGCTGGAGCGCCGCTTCGCCCGGCTCGGCTGGGGCTTCACGACGCCGGCGCTGATCGTCGTGCTGGCCGTCACCCTCTTCCCGATCATCTTCTCCATCGCGATGAGCGTGAGCGACGTGGAGGTCTCGGCCAGCGGCTTCCACCTCTCCGGGTTCACCGGCGAGCACTACGGGCTGCTGCTGCGCTCCGGCCGCTGGTGGCACGCGTTGATCTTCACCATCCTGTACACGATCGGCACCGTGGTGGCCGAGCTGGTCCTCGGCACGGTCATCGCCCTGGTGCTGGAGCGCCTCGCCGGCTCGGGGCGGGGCTGGATGATGGCGCTGCTCCTGCTGCCCTGGGCGATGATCACGGTCGTCTCGGCCCAGCTGTGGGCGTACATGTACAACGGGGTCTACGGCATCCTCACCAGCATGTCCGAGGGGATCACGGGCGATCCCGTGCAGTTCCTCGGCACCCGCTACCCGGCCATCCTCTCGATGGCGGTCGCCGACATCTGGAAGACGACCCCGTTCGTGGCGATCATCGTGCTCGCGGGGCTGATGATGCTGCCGGACGACGTCAACGAGGCGGCGCGGGTGGACGGCGCCGGAGCGTGGACCGCGTTCTGGAAGGTGCGGCTGCCGCTGCTGCGGCCCGCGCTGACCATCGCCGTCCTCTTCCGCATCCTCCAGGCGTTCGGCATCTTCGACCTGCCGTTCGTCCTGACGGGCGGGGGGCCGGGGGACGCCACCGAGTCGATGGCGCTGCTCGGCTGGCATGTGATGTTCACCAACCTCGACTTCGGCCCGGGGGCGGCCGTGGCGGCGAGTACGGCCGGGCTCGTGCTCGTGGGCTGTCTGCTCTTCCTCCGCGCGTTCAAGGCCCGAGTCGGCGACGAGGAGTCCACGGCATGAGCGTCTTCCGCCGCATCCATTTCACCTGGATCCACCTGGCGGCCCTGATCATCGCGATCTTCGTGGCCGCGCCGCTGTACTGGATGGCCGTCTCCTCGTTCAAGGGGACCGACGAGATCGGCGCCAACCCGCCGACGGCCTTCGCGGACAACCCGACCTGGGACAACTACCGGGAGGCGTTCGGGAACAACAACTTCGCCATCTACCTCTTCAACTCGGTGCTGGTCTCCCTGATCGCCACGGCCCTGGTGCTGTCGCTCAGCGCGTTCGCGGGGTACGCCCTGGCCCGGCTGCCGCTGCGGGGGAAGGCGCCGATCATGGTCGCGCTGCTGATGATCTCGCTCTTCCCCACCATCGCGCTGGCCGCGCCGCTGTTTCTGCTGATGCGTGAGATCGGCTGGCTCAACAGCTACCAAGGACTGATCATCGTATATACGGCGCTGAATGTGCCGTTCGCGGTCTGGATCCTCCGGAACTTCTTCCTCGGGATCCCGAAGGAGATGGAGGAGGTCGCGTGGGTGGACGGAGCCTCGCCGGTGCGCACGGTGCTGACGGTGATCCTGCCGCAGGCCAGGCCCGGGATGTTCACCGCGGCGATCTTCACGTTCACCGCGTGCTGGACCGAGTTCCTGATCGCCCTGACGCTCAACACGGCGGACCGCTTCCGGACGATGCCCGTGGGGCTCGCCCTGTTCGGCAGCCAGTTCACCGTGCCCTACGGGACGATCTTCGCCGCGGCGACGGTCTCGGTGCTGCCCATCGCCCTCCTCGTCCTGATCTTCCGCCGCGCCGTGGTCTCGGGCCTGACCTCGGGCGCCGTGAAGGGCTGATCCGGGCCGCTCCGCCCTGGGGCCTGCCTTCCGGATCTTCCCGGGATCGCGCTGCCAGTCACGGCACCTCGCTGCGTTGTCGCATCGCGCGAGTACGGACAAGTACGAGCCGCGATCCTCCGCCTTGCGATGCACCGCGCCTGACAACGCGATCAGGTCCGACAAGATCCGGAAGACAGACCCCTGTCCCACGAAAGGTCCCCCGTCACCATGTCGTCCTTCCGCCCCACCCCCGCCTGGCTGGCCGACGCCGTGCTCTACCAGATCTACCCGCAGAGCTTCGCCGACTCGAACGGCGACGGCATCGGCGACTTCGCGGGCGTCAGTGAGCGTCTGGACCATCTGGCCTGGCTGGGCGTCACCGCCGTCTGGCTCAACCCCTGCTTCGCCTCGCCCTTCTGCGACGCGGGCTATGACGTCGCCGACTACCTCTCGCTCGCCCCGCGGTACGGCACCGCGGACGACCTGGCCGAGCTGGTGGAGGCCGCCGGGCGGCGCGGGATCCGGGTGATGCTCGACCTGGTGGCCGGTCACACCTCCGACCAGCACGCCTGGTTCCGGGCGGCCGCCAACGACCCGGACGACCAGCGGTACATCTGGGCCGACACCGGGGACGGGCTGCCGGACCGCTTCGTGTCCTCGCCCGGCACCCGCCCCGGCGGCTATCTGCCGAACTTCTTCGACACCCAGCCCGCCCTCAACTTCGGCTACGCCAAGCAGGACCCGGCCGAGCCCTGGCGGCAGCCGGTGGACGCGGAGGGCCCGCGGGCCAACCGGGCCGCGCTGCGCGAGATCATGGACTACTGGCTCCGCCTCGGCCTCGCGGGCTTCCGCGTGGACATGGCGCACTCGCTGGTCAAGGACGACGCGGACCTCGTCCAGACCAGCGGGCTGTGGACCGAGCTGCGCCAGTGGCTGGACACCGACCACCCCGACGCGGCACTGCTGGCCGAGTGGGGCGACCCGGCCGTCTCGGTGCCCGCCGGGTTCCACTCGGACTTCTTCCTCCAGTTCGGCGGCCCCTCCGACGGGCTGCCGCTGCGCTCCCTGTGGGACAACCGGCACGGCACCGTCTCCGACCGCTGGCCGCAGCGCCCCTGCTACTTCGACGCGGAGGGCCGCGGCACCGCGGGAACGTTCGTCACCGCCTGGGAGTCCGTGAACGCCGTGATCGGCGACTGCGGCTTCATCGCGCTGCCCACCGCCAACCACGACTTCTCCCGGCTGGCCTGCGGCCCGCGGACCGCGGAGCAGCTGCCGGCCGCGTTCGCCTTCCAGCTCACCTGGCCGACGCTCCCCGCCATCTACTACGGCGACGAGATCGGCATGCGCTACATCCCCGACCTGGACGACCACGAGGGCAGCGTGCTCGGCCCCCGTTACAACCGCGCCGGGTGCCGCACCCCCATGCAGTGGGACACCTCGGCCAACGCGGGCTTCTCCACCGCGCCGCCCGACCGCCTCTACCTGCCGATCGACCCGGCCGCCGACCGGCCCACGGTCGCCGGGCAACGCGCCGACGAGGGGTCGCTGCTGCACCTGGTGCGCCGCCTGATCGCGCTGCGCAAGGCGACGCCCGAGCTGGGCAGCCGCACCGCGGTGGAGGTGCTGCACACCGGCTACCCGCTGGTGTACACCCGGGGCGAGCGCTACCTCGTGGCCGTCAACCCACGCCGGGAACCGGCCGAGTTCACCCTGCCCAGCGCGTACGAACGGGCGCGGGCGGTGGAGACCAACGGGGTCACGGTCGAGGGGCAGACCGTCACCGCGCCCGGCTTCGGCTACGGGATCTTCGAGCTCTAGCCGGGCCGCCGAGGGCCCCCCGACCCCGCGGGTGCTCTGGCATCATGACGGTCGACACCGGGGGGAATGCGGGGGGATACGCGTGTTCGGGATCATCAGGCCCTGCCGGCACCGGCTGCCCGGAGGACTGCGCGCGGAGTGGATGGCGCATCTGTGCGGGCTCTGTCTCGCGCTGCGCTCCACGCACGGGCAGGCCGCACGGCTGGCCACCAACTACGACGGACTCCTCATATCCGTCCTGCACGACGCCCAGACGGAGCCCGGCGGGACCGGGGGACGGCGCACCGCCGGGCCCTGCCCGCTGCGGGGGATGCGCCGGGCCACCGTCGCCCGCGGTCAGGGCGCGGAACTGGCCGCGGCGGTCTCGCTGGTCCTGGCCTCGGCCAAGATCCGCGACCACGCCGACGACGGCGACGGGATACTCGCCCGCCGCTCCCTGGCCACCGCCGCCCGGCACGTGGCGCGCGGGTGGGACGCCGCGGGGGCGCGGGGCGGCGGCCGGGTCGGTTTCGACACGGCGGTCCTGGTCGAGGCGGTCGACAGGCAGCAGGGCGTCGAGGCGCTCGCGGGCCCCGGCACCCTCCTGCCCACCGTCACCGAGCCGACCGAGACGGCCACGGCCGCCGCGTTCGCCCACACCGCCCACCTCGCCGGACGCCCGCGGAACGCCGCGCCCCTCGCCGAGGCCGGACGCCTCTTCGGGCGCATCGCCCATCTCCTGGACGCCGTCGAGGACCAGCGCACGGACCGGGAGACGGGCGCCTGGAACCCCATCACCGCCACCCACACCCCCCTCGCCGAGGTGCGCCGGCTCTGCGAGGACGCGGTGCTCGGCGTGCGCCTCGCGCTGGGCGAGGCCGAGTTCGACGACGAACGGCTCGTGCACACGCTGCTGGTCCACGAGTTGGAGCACGCGGTGGAGCGCACGTTCGACGCCGCCCACCACCCGCACGGCGACGGCTCGCGCCGCAGGCCGCAGCCCTCCTCGGGGCGCGGCCTGCTGCCGGGCTGCGCGGTGTGGACCGGCCTGTGCTGCACCGGCCAGCTCTGCTGCCGCGATCCCTACCACGACCCGTGGACGGGCTGGAAGCGCGAGGGCTGGTGCTACAAGTGCGGCTGCTGCGACTGCTGCCGCCCCAAGGAGCGGCGGCGGAGGAGGAAGGATCAGGGCAAGGACGACAAGGGTGATTGCGACTGCGACTGTGACTGCGACTGCTGTGATTGCTGCGACTGCTCCTGCTGACGCCCCTCCCGGCACGCCAGGATCTCGCGCTCGCTGGCGTTGGCCCCGCTGCACACCACGGCGACCCGGCGTCCGGCGAACCGCTCGCGGTGGGTGAGCAGCGCGGCGAGCGATGCGGCGCCCGCCCCCTCGGCCAGGGTGTGGGCGTCGCGCATCAGGGTCCACTGCGCCTCGGCGATGGCGTCGTCGTCCACCAGCAGGAAGTCGGCCAGACCCGTGCGCATGATCCGCTGGGTCAGCGCGAACCCGCTGCCGGTGGCGAGGCCCTCGACGCGGGTCCGGTTGGGCCGGGTCAGCGGGGTGCCCCCGGCGCGCCAGGAGTCGTGGGCCGCGGGCGAGGCGGCGGACTGGACGGCGATGACCTCGCAGCGCGGCGCCAGCGCCGAGGCGACCAGGCAGGCCGCGGCGGCGCCGCTGCCGCCGCCGACCGGGACGACGAGGGCGTCGAGGCCCGGCTCCTGGTCGAAGATCTCCAGATAGGCCGTGGCCACGCCGGCGATCAGGCCGGGCTCGTCGGCCGCGCTGACCAGGCGCATGCCGCGTTCCTCCGCGAGCCGCGCGGCGTGCGTGGCGGCCTCGCCGAGGTCGGCGCCCGCCTCGATCAGCTCGGCGCCCAGGGCGCGAACGGTGCTCGCCTTGGCCGGGTTGGGGCGCTCGGGCATGACGATCAGGCAGGGCGCGCCGAAGCGGGAGGCGGCGTAGGCGAGGGACTGCGCGTGGTTGCCCGTGGAGTACCCGACGATGCCGCGGGCGCGTTCGTCCCGGTCCATCCCGGCGAGCAGGGTCAGGCCGCCGCGGACCTTGAAGGCGCCGGTGGGCTGGACGTTCTCGTGCTTGACCAGGACGGTGGCCCCGGCCGTGGCGTCGAGCGAGGGGTAGGACCACATCGGGGTGGGCGGGAGATGGTCACCGAGCAGGCGGCGCGCCCGCAGTGCGTCGGTGATCGTGGGCCGGTCCGGCATGGGGAGCATGGCGGCACCTTCCCACGGCGGGAATGATCGATCCAATGCCGGTTTTCTCTGGAACCATCGACGCCGTCTATGCTTCGGACCTGTGCTCGACCTCACCCGGCTCCGTGTCCTGGTCGCGGTGGCCAGAACGGGATCCGTCACCGCCGCCGCCGAGGCGCTCCACTATGCCCAGCCCTCGGTGAGCCACCACCTGGCGCGGCTCGAATCCGAGGTCGGGGTGGTGCTGGTGCGCCGCGCCGGGCGCGGGGTGATGCTGACCGACGCGGGGCGGCTGCTGGTGGCCAGGGCCGAGGAGATCCTGGGTCAGGTGGAGTCGGCGCAGGAGGAGCTGGCGGCGCACGCCGGGCTCGCGACCGGGCGCGTGCGGCTGGCGGCGTTCCCCTCCGCGCTGGCGACGCTGGTGCCCTCGGCCGCCGCGCTCCTGGCGGCCGACCACCCGGGGGTCGAGCTGGCGCTGACCGAGGCGGAGCCGCCGGAGGCGCTGACCGCGCTGCGGAACGCGGAGGTGGACGCGGCGCTGATCTTCGACCACGACGATCCGGTCCCCGGTGACCGGCGGAACACCACGGTGACGCCGCTGCTGGAGGAGCCGGTGTATGTGGTGACCCCGGAGGGCGCGTCCTGGGACGGCGAGCGCCTGGACCTCGCCACCTACGCCGGGGAGAACTGGATCGCCGGGTGCGAACGGTGCAGGACGCACCTGTCCTCGCTCTGCGCGCGGGCCGGGTTCGCGCCCCGGATCACCTTCGAGACGGACGACTATGTGGCGGTGCAGGCGCTGGTCGCCGCCGGGCTCGGGGTGGGCGTGCTGCCGGGGCTCGCGCTGCGGGCGCACCGGCACCCGGGTGTGCGGGCCGACCGGCTGCCGGCCGACCGCAGGCGGGTTTCCCTGGTGATCTACGGCAGGCCGCCGGCCGCCCTCCCCGTCCAGTCCTTCGCCGCCGCGCTGCGCGCGGTCACCGAGGGGACGGACCTGTCCGGCCCCTGAGCCGGGCCCGGCTAGCCGAAGGACAGCGGGCCGCGTTCGCGGGGGTGCGGGAGCCAGGCGAGGCGGGCCGGTGGCCACAGGTCGTCGTCGTCGCTGACCGTCAGCCGTCCGTCGCGGCGCACCAGGTACACCTCCTCGTGATGGACGTGCAGCACCGCGTCCCCCGCCACCCGTTCCAGCAGGCCGAGCACCAGCCGCACCACGTCGCCGTCCCCCACCTCCCCGAACGGGGCGAGTCCGACGTAGACCTCGACCGTCGGGGTGAAGCCGAAGGCGCGCCGCACCGGGTCGGGGGGATCGGGCTCGGCGGCCTCGACGTCCACCCACCCGCCGTCGCGCAGCGTTCCCCGCCGGGCGTCACGCGGCTCGACCAGCCCCGACGGCGCCGCGGCCGCCAGGAGGGCGGCCATCACGGAACGCGGCGTCGCCGGGGTACGCAGAGCGACCTTGTAGGTGACGGACACCGCACCCTCCTCCCGTTCGGGGACCACCGTCCCCATTGCACCAGACGGACCGGAGGCGCCGGGGTGGGCGCCGGTCCCGCTTCCGCGGCCCCCGCGGCGCGAGCGGCCCGAGCGTTCCTGACCGAAAACCGTCCTCGCGCGCCGCGCCGGGGTCGGGCGGGGCCGCCGCCCGCCGCGCGGAGCTGTGCGCCCGCAAAGTTCCGCGCCCGCCCTCCCGTTCGCCGTGGCCGGGGTCGTGCGCGGGGGCCGTACGCCCCGGGCGCGCGGTGGCCCGGGGGCCGGGAGGGCACGGCTGCCGCCGGGGCGACGGCGGTCCCCGAGGTCGCCGGCCGGGCGGCCCGTCCGTGCCCAGCGCTCTCCGGAGGTGAACGGGCTCGCTCCGCGCCGACCGGGGTGCCGGGCCCGCGGACGTCGCCGCCGCTGCTCGGCGAGCCCACCGCCGCCCTCGACCTGCGCCATCGGGAGATGGCGCCGCGCGCCTGCCGGGAGCGGGCCGCGGGCGGGGTGGCCGTGGCGACGGTGCCGCACGACCCGGGCCCGGCGGCGGCCGGGGCCGACCGGATCGCTGTGCCGGGCGGGGGCCGCGCCGCCGCCCTGGGCCCGCCCGGCGCGGTGCCGACGAGGGGGTCGCGCGGGCTCCTCCGGCGGCATCCGGTGGAGGCGATTTCCCGCCCCCGCACGGGGGTTCGACGGGTGAACCCCGCACGCGGCTGAAAATCAAGACCACGGAACCGGGCGCTTTCGGAAAGTCCCAGCGAACGGCATCCAAACGGTTGCGGGATGCCCTACCCTTTTGCAGCGGCAGGCGCGCACTCACGGGGAGATGAAGGCGCGCCTTCTTTGTCGCGCTACACCTTCACGCAGTCTCCGCAGTGTTGTCGCATCCACACCTTGGGGGGTTCATGCGTCATTCACAGGCATCGTCGCGCTCAGGAAGCATGCGAAGACCATCCGTGGTCGGTCGGCGTTTCCTGCCCCACCGCGACACCGCACGCTGGTACCTGTCCGTCGCCGTCACGGCCGACGCGCTGGGCGTCTTCGTTCCCGTTCTGACCGTCTACGCACTCGCTCCCGAGCCACGCCCCCTCGGCGCCGCCGCCACCGCGGCCGCGTGCTGGCTCGCGATCCGCACCGTCCACCGCCGCTACCTCGGCCGCGTTCTCGGCGAGAGCCGGGGCCTGCTGGCCACCGTCCACGACTGGCTGGTCCTGCTGGGCCTGCTCGCGGGCCTGCGGGCCCTCACCGGCGAGGGCTCCTCCGTGGGGTCGGCGCTCCTCGGCCTGGCCCCCGCCCTGCTGATCAGCGGCGCGACCGGCGCGGCCGTCCACCGGCACCTGACCGGGCGGCGCCACCGGGCGCAGGCCCTGCGCCGGGTGCTGCTCGTCGGCGAGGCGGGCCCCGTCGACGTGGTCGCCGCCCCGCTCGCCGCCCGCACCGACCACGCCTACGTGGTGGTCGGCACCGTGCTGGCCGGGGCGGGCTCCACCGGCTCCGGCATTCCCGAGCTCGGGCGGCTGGCGACCGCGGGGCCCGACCTCGCGCCGCTGGTCCCCGACCTGATACCCGACGGCCCGGACGGCACCACCGTCCTGGCCGCCGCCCGCCGTCAGGACGCCGGGCTCGTGCTCGTCATCCCCGGCTCGCTGCTCACCGGGGAGCGGCTGCGCCGGCTGTCCTGGGCCGTTCAGGACGCCGGGCTCGCGCTCGCCGTCGCCTCCGGACTCACGGAGGTCGCGCTGCGCCGCCTGTCGGTCTCCTCCGCGGCGGGGCTGAACCTGCTGCACATCGCGCCCCCGCTGCGCCGGGGCGCGCAACCCGCGCTCAAGTCCGTGCTCGACCGGGCCGCCGCCTGCGCCACCCTCCTCGCCCTCCTCCCGCTGCTGGCGCTGCTGGCCGCCGCCGTCCGCCTCGACTCGCCGGGGCCCGTGCTCTACCGCCAGACCCGCATCGGCCACCGGGGCACGCCGTTCACGCTCTGGAAGTTCCGCACGATGGTCGCCGACGCGGACCTGCGGCGCCCCGAGCTCGAAGGCGCGAACGAACATCTCACGGGGCCGCTGTTCAAGATGCGCCGCGATCCCCGCGTCACCCGGCTGGGACGGCTGCTGCGGCGCACCTCGATGGACGAGCTGCCGCAGTTGTTCAACGTGGTGCGCGGTCAGATGGCGCTGGTCGGGCCGCGCCCCCCGCTGCCGGAGGAGGTGGCGCGTTACGGCGCGGTCGAGCTGCGCAGGCTCGGCGTCAAACCGGGCCTCACCGGGCCCTGGCAGATCAGCGGCAGGTCGGAGCTGTCCTGGGACGAGGGTCTCGCCCTCGACCTGGACTACGCGGACAACTGGTCGGTCACCGGGGACCTCGACGTGCTGGCGCGCACCCTGCGCGCGGTCGTCGACGGCCGCGGCGCCTACTGACGGCCGGTGGACTCGTGTACCCACCACGCGTATGTCTCGCGGATGCCCCGCGCCAGCTCCACCCGCGGGGCGAAGCCCAGCTTCCGCAGCCTGGTCACGTCGAGCAGCTTGCGCGGCGTGCCGTCGGGCCTGCTCGGGTCCCAGCCGATCCGCCCGGTGAAGCCGACGGCCTCGGCGATGGTCGCGGCCAGCTCGGCGATGGTCACATCGGTGCCGCAGCCGACGTTGAGCGCGGTCTCCCCGTCGTAGTCGCGCAGCAGCAGCAGGCAGGCGCGGGCCAGGTCGGCGCTGTGCAGGAACTCGCGGCGCGGCGTGCCGGTGCCCCAGAGCACCACCTCCTCGCGGCCCTCCCGCCGCGCGTCGTCGAGACGGCGGATCAGCGCGGGCAGCACATGCGAGGTCTCCTGGTCGAAGCTGTCCCGGGGTCCGTAGAGGTTGGTCGGCATGGCCGCGATGTACGCGCGGCCGAACTGCCGCCGGTAGGAACGGATCTGGGTGATGCCGGCGATCTTGGCCAGCGCGTACGCCTCGTTCGTCGGCTCCAACGGCCCGGTGCCCAGCGCCTCTTCGGGGATGGGTTGCGGGGAGAGCCTGGGGTAGATGCACGAAGACCCGAGGAACAGCAGCCGGTTGACGTCCGCGGCGTGCGCGCCGGCGATGACGCTCAGCTGGATCCGCAGGTTGTCCTCCAGGAACGGGACCGGGTTGCGGTGGTTGGCCATGATGCCGCCCACCGTGGCGGCGGCCAGCACGACGGCGTCCGGGCGGGCGTCGCGCAGGAAGTCCAGGGTCCGCGCCGCGTCGCGCAGGTCGAGCTCGTCGCGGGTCCTGGTCACCACCTCGTATCCGGCGTCCGCGAGTTCGGAGGCGATGGCGGACCCGGCGAGGCCGCGGTGGCCCGCGACGAAGACGCGGGCGGCGGGAGCGAGGAACGTCGTCATGCGACGCGATTCTGTCAGGGCCGCGGGTCCGCGGCACGGCGGCCGGGAGTGAAACCCGGCGGCCGGCCGCGGCCCAAAGGGGCCGTCTCAGGGAACAGGGAAGGGGAGCGACCATGGGCAAGACCGCGCTGATCACCGGGGTGACGGGCCAGGACGGCTCGTATCTGGCCGAGCTGCTGATGGCCAAGGGGTACACGGTGCACGGCCTGGTGCGCCGGTCGTCCTCGTTCAACACCGAGCGGATCGACCACATCTACCAGGATCCGCAGGCCCCGCAGCGCACGCTGGTGCTGCACCACGCCGACCTCGCCGACGGGGTGGCGCTGGTCAACCTGCTGCGGGAGACGAAGCCCGACGAGGTGTACAACCTGGGCGCCCAGTCGCATGTGCGGGTCTCCTTCGACGCGCCGATGTACACCGGGGACGTCACCGGGCTCGGCACCGTGCGGCTGCTGGAGGCGATCCGGGCCAGCGGGATCGACACCCGGATCTACCAGGCATCGTCCTCCGAGATGTTCGGCGCCGCTCCCCCGCCCCAGCACGAGCGCACCCCGTTCCACCCGCGCAGCCCGTACGGCTGCGCCAAGGTCTTCGGCTACTGGTCGACCGTCAACTACCGCGAGGCGTACGGTCTATTCGCGGTGAACGGGATCCTGTTCAACCACGAGTCGCCGCGCAGGGGCGAGACGTTCGTCACCCGCAAGATCACCCGTGCGGTGGCGCGGATCAGGGCCGGGCTCCAGGACAGGCTCTACCTGGGGAACCTGGACGCGGTGCGCGACTGGGGCTACGCGCCCGAGTACGTCGAGGCGATGTGGCGCATGCTCCAGAGGGACGAGCCGGACGACTACGTGGTGGCCACCGGGGTCCCTGCCACGGTGCGGGACTTCCTCGGGGCCGCGTTCGCCGCGGGCGGCCTGGACTGGACGGAGCATGTGCGGTTCGACCCCAAGTACGAGCGGCCCAGTGAGGTCGACGCCCTGGTCGGGGACGCGAGCAAGGCGCGCGAGCTGCTGGGCTGGCAGCCCACGGTGAGCTGGCGCGAGCTGGCCGAGGTGATGGTGGAGGCCGATGTCGAGGCACTGGACGCGGAGCTGAGCGGGGCGCGGGTGCGCATCGACCGGTGAAAGTCCGCACGTTGCACGCCCCGGGCGCACAACCAGAAGCGGGGCCCAGTGGTCGATAACTACGGCGAGGTCAGGGGATTCCGGGGAATGGTGGACCGATGAGGACAGGCACGAAGCGCGCGGGACAGAGACGGGCGGGGCGGAGACCGGCGGGACCGGCGGGCTGTCTCTTTTTAACATCTCCCAGCCCACGAGACTAAAGGGGAAATCGTATTTCGTCTTTTGCTTGTAAAAAAAAAAAAAAACACGACGATCCACCAAATGATCTATTCACACATCAACGAGCAA
>NZ_LAVK01000088.1 GCF_001083795.1 Streptomyces sp. SBT349 | reverse complement strand
TGCTCCCCCACGCGGAGGTGCTGACCGGCAGGGTCACCTCCATCGACCAGGACCGGCGGGTCGCCCCCGTGTCCCCCCCGGGCGGCCAGCCCCACCAAGGCCCCTTCGACTACCCCGTCGTCGCCCCCCGCGCCGGCTCCCGCCCCCTCCCCCCCCCCCGGCCGCGCGCTCCCGGGGCCGCGCGGGGGGGGGGTGGCCGCCCCCGCCTCGGGCTCGCCCGCCCCGGGCGGGCAGGCGGGCGGCCCCTGGGGCGCCGACGCCCCGCCGCAGCAGGGTCAGCGCGGCGACCAGCGCGTGACCTGGGGCTCGGACGAGGACGTCTCGACCTCTCCGGTGGTGGCGGCCGGGCGCGTGGACCCGCGCGGCCAGTTCCGCCGCACCCCGGCCGGGGGCTCGGAGACGCCGGGCACGCCGGCCGCCCAGCCCACCCCGGCCGCGCAGCCCACCCCGGCCGCGCAGCCCACCCCGCCCGCGACCCCGGCCAGGAAGCCGGAGCCGCCGGCCGAGGATGCCAACGAGCAGACGACCACGCTGCGCCGAGCGGACATGCCGGGCGGCGGGTCCTGGGAGCGCCAGGTGCGCGACCTCGCCCAGCAGGCGCCCTCCGGGGCGCAGCAGGGGAGGCAGGCGCCGCCGCAGGCGGGCCAGGGGCAGTCGCTCCCGCCGTCCATTGGCCAGCCGCCCGGCGCGCAGCCGCCGCAGCAGCAGCACCAGCCCCAGCCCGGACAGCCCGGACCGGGGCACCCGCCCCAGGGCGGGCCGCCCGCCGGCTATGGCTACCCGCAGCAGCCGGGCGCGCAGGGAGGGCCCCAGCCAGGTCCGGGCGGGTACGGCTATCCGCAGCAGCAGCCGGGTGTGCCGGGGCAGCAGCCCCCGCCGGGGGCAGGTGGGTACGGCTATCCGCAGCAGCAGGGCGGCCAGCAGGCCCCCCAGTCGCCCTTCCTCCAGTCGCACCAGGGCGACGCGCTCACGATGATCCGCCGGTTCGACACCACGCAGGCGTATCCGGCGGGTCTCGGGCGCCGGCTGATGGCCAGGATCGTCGACGCGCTCCTCCCCGGGGCCGCCGCGGCCGTGGTCGCGGCGCCGCTGGTCGGCGACGCGCAGGACCACATCCAGGAGCAGGTGGACGCGGCCGAGCGGGCCGGGGTCACGGAGACGATCTGGCTGATCGACGGCACCACCGGCGGGTATCTGGCCATGGTGCTGGGGGTGTTCCTCGGCGTGGGTCTGCTCCTGGAGGCGCTGCCCGTCTCGCTGTGGGGCAGCACGCTGGGCAAGGCGATGTTCCGCCTGCGCGTGCTGGACGTGGAGAGCCAGGAGAAGCCGGGCTTCGGGGCGGCGCTGCTGCGCTGGCTGCTGTACAACGTGCTCGCCCTGTTCGTCGTCGGCATCGTCAGCCTCATCATGGGCGCGCGGGACCGGCCCTGGCGGCAGGGCTGGCACGACAAGGCCGCGCGCACGTTCGTCGCGACGTTCACCCCGCCCAGCGGGCAGGCCCCGCCCGCCTGACCCGTTCGGCGGCAGGGGTGGCCCGATCGTCCCCGCCGGGATGCGGGCCGTGCCGGGGCGGGTTTGACTGGCGATCATGAGCAGCGATCAGCCGCGGCCCGGCCCCGGCGACGAGCCGGAGCGCGGGACCACCCCACCGCAGGAGGCGGGGCTGCCGAAGGCGCCCCGGCCTGACGACTCCTTCGGCGCCAATCCCTACGGCGGTCCCGAGGGGGCCGCCGACCCGCTGGCCGGCATGCCGCCCCTGGCCCCGCTCGGCCGCCGTCTGGCCGCCAGGATCGTGGACGCCCTGATCATCGGCGTGCCGCTGACGCTCCTCCTGTGGCCCGTGATGGGCGCGTACGAGGTCAACGACGACGGGGGCGCCTCCTACGTGCAGCAGGCCATCGTGCTGATCGTCTACTTCGTCTACGAGGGCCTGATGCTCTCCGCCCGCGGCCAGACCCTGGGCAAGATGCTGCTGCGGATCAGGGTCGCGGTGCTGGAGAACGGGTCCGTGCCGCGCGGGAATCCGGCCTGGGCCCGCGCCGCGGTCTACTCGCTGCCGCAGCTGCTGCCCTGCGTCGGCTTCCTCTTCTGGCTGGTCAACGTGCTGTTCTGCACGTGGGACCGGCCCTACCGGCAGTGCCTGCACGACAAGGCGGCGGGGACCGTGGTGGTCTCCGCCGCCTGACGCGTGATCAGGCGCGCACGTGCGTCCGCCGGGGGGCCGGGGCGGGCCCGGTGGCGGTGCGCTCCCCGGTGGTGGCCTCGCCGGCCGGGGCCGCGGGCCGTCGCCCGGCCTGGTGCCTGGCCGCCGCGAGCGTGACCGCGGCGCCGAGCACCAGCGCCACGACGGCGATGAGGACGGCGACCGGACCCGGGGCGTCCTGGACCAGGAGCAGCGAGACGAAGGTGGTGGAGATGACCGTGGCCGAACCGTAGGCGAGGTGCGCGGGGGTCGGGTGCGGCATGGTGTTCCCGTCCTCGGAAGGGGTGCGGTCGACCGGTCGGGAGAGGGGGGCTCTCGAACGGTCCTACGGGCCGAGATGCCCGGGGCGAGGGGCGGGTAAGCCTCGCCTCGCCCGACCGACGGAAGCACGGGGGGCGCACGGATTCATGCTCCGGCAGAGGCGGAAAGACGCTAGTTGTCCTGGGGTGTTGAATCAAGGTCTGTCTTTTTCTGTCTCACTCATGTCAAATGCGTCCCGTCACATCACTGCGTGCGCAGGGGAGGACAGGCAACACGTGAATACAGGAAAGCGATCGAGGAGATCGACCACCGCCGCAGCGGCGACGGCAGTCGCCGCGCTGGGAGCGGCGGTGCTGATGCCGGCGGGCGCCGCCCAGGCGCAGCCGCCGGCGGACGCGGCCGACCGGCCGGGCGAGGCGAGGGCGTTCGCGGCGGGGCCGCATCTGGAGAACCCGCTGGGCGAGAAGCGCGAGGCCCAGAAGCAGCAGGCGCATCAGCAGCTCATCAGCGGCCAGGCCAGCCCGCGCACCCTGGGCGGCTCCGAGGTCGTGGAGCTGAGCGAGGGCGAGTTCGTGGAGGTGGCCACCACCGGCACGGACCAGATCTTCACCGTGCTGGTCGAGTTCGGCGACGAGGTCCACCCGGACTTCGGCGGCGACGCCGGCCCGCGCGTCAACGAGATCGCCGAGCCGGACCGTTCGGCGGACAACACCACCATCTGGCAGGAGGACTTCGACCGCCAGTACTACGAGGACGTCTACTACTCCGAGGACCCCGACGTCCCCTCGGTCAAGCAGTACTTCGAGAGCCAGTCCTCGGGCCGCTACACCGTGGACGGCGAGGTCACCGACTGGGTGACCGTCGACTACAACGAGGCCAGGTACGGCAACAACGCCTGTGGCGACAACGTCTGCGAGTCGGTCTGGGAGATCGTCACCGACGGCGTCAACTCCTGGTACGAGACGCAGATCGCCGCGGGCGCCACGCCCGAGGAGCTGCGCGAGCGGCTGGCCCGGTACGACATCCAGGACCGCTACGACTACGACGGCGACGGCGACTTCAACGAGCCCGACGGCTACCTGGACCACTTCCAGGTCGTCCACGCGGGCGAGGACGAGTCGGCCGGCGGCGGCGCGCAGGGCGAGGACGCCATCTGGGCCCACCGCTGGTACGCCTTCGCCGATCAGATGGGCAGCGCGGGACCGGAGTTCAACCCGGCGGGCGGCACGCAGGTCGCCGACACCGGGCTGTGGGTCGGCGACTACACCATCCAGCCGGAGAACGGCGGGGTGGGCGTCTTCGCCCACGAGTTCGCCCATGACCTGGGGCTGCCCGACCTGTACGACACGCAGGGCGGCGAGAACGGCACCGGCTTCTGGTCGGCGATGTCCTCGGGCTCCTGGCTCGGCCCGGGCGAGGGCACGATCGGCGCCCTGCCGAACGACATGGGTCCCTGGGAGAAGCTCCAACTCGGCTGGCTCGACCACGGCACGGCGCAGGCCGCGACGCGGTCGCAGCACGACCTCGGCCCCTCCTCGGCCACCTACCCGGACGGCGAGGAGCACGAGGGCGACCAGGCCCTGGTGGTCGAACTCCCGGAGAAGACCGTCACCAACGAGATCCACCCGCCCGCCGAGGGCGCGTCCCAGTGGTGGAGCGGCTCGGGCGACGACCTGAGCAACACCCTGAGCCGCACGGTGGATCTGACCGGCGCGTCCGCCGCGTCGCTCGACCTGACCGGCTGGTGGTCGATCGAGGAGGGCTTCGACCACCTGTATGTCGAGGCGTCTTCGGACGGCGGCACCACCTGGACGGCGCTGGACGGCACCGCGGACGGCGAGGCGCTGCCGCGCGACAGCGCGGACCGGCCCACGCTGACCGGGGAGTCGGGCGGCGATGCCGCCCTGTCGTTCCCGCTGGACGCGTACGCCGGGGCCCCGGTGGACCTGCGGTTCCGCTACCAGACCGACGGCTCCCTCGCGATGACCGGCTTCACGGCCGACGCCATCACGGTGACGGCCGACGGCGAGCCGGTCTTCTCGGACAACGCCGAGGAGGGCGAGGGTGACTGGAGCGTGGACGGCTTCGGTCTCGTCGGCGCCTCGATCACGGACAACTACCCCCAGTTCTACCTGGTGGAGAACCGTCAGTACGTCGGCTTCGACGCGACGCTGGAGACCGGCCCGTACAACTTCGGCTGGCTCGACTCCCGTCCGGACTGGGTCGAGCACTTCGCCTACCAGAACGGGATGGTGGTCTGGCTCTGGGACACCTCGCAGTCGGACAACAACACCAGCCAGCACCCGGGCGAGGGCCTGATCCTGCCGGTCGACGCCCACGCCACGGCCGAACTGTGGCCGGACGGCACGGTGATGCGCAACCGGATCCAGACCAGGGACGCGTCGTTCGGCCGGGCGGCGACCGAGGAGTTGACCCTGCATCTGAACGGCGAGCCCACCACGCTGCCCTCGCAGCCGGGTGAGCGGTCGTTCGACGACCGCACGGGCACGTACTGGGACGAGGCCAACCCGGGCAACAGCGTCCTCGTGCCGGACACCAACACCAGGATCACCATCGTGCAGCAGCCGGATGACCCCTCGGATCCGATGCGGATCCGGGTGGCTCCGAGCCAGGCACAGTGACCGGTCGTTTCGGTCACATGTCGTCACCTAGCGTCACCATCTGAAGGTCCGTGATCTAGCGCATCAAGAAAGCGCAGGTCAGCGCATGTATCGGCCGCCGCCCCTCGACGGGCGGCGGCCGAGCGCGTAAGGATGGCTGGGTCAGGTTTTCGCCAGGACCGAGCCGAGGAGAGGGTGACCCATGGCCGACGGAGGCTTCGTTTCGCTGCCGGACGGGAGCGTCGTCGTGGCGCTCGCCCTGCCGCGCCCCGGGGCGCCCGCCCTCGCGGTGCGGGTGCTGGTCCACGCGGCGAGCAGGCAGCGGGCGCTCACCCGGCTGCGGAACCTGGGCCTGGCCCCGGTCTACCTCAGGGGGAACGCCGCCCCGCCGACTCCGGACGAGGTCTCGGCGGTCCTGCACCACCCCGAGGGCCTGGTGTGGCGCTCGACGCCCGAGGTGGCGACGGAGAGCTGGCACCCGATGACGCACCTGCTGCGCCGCGGCCACGGCCGCGTGGCCGACAGCCGCACCCGCCGCCGCCCGGTCCGCCCCGCTCCCGCCCGCCGCAAGGGGTGAGACGGGCGGCACCCGGGCGGCCCACCCGGGCACCCGGGCGGCCTCAGGGGGCGTGGGGGGTGCCGGTCAGCGTGATGCCCGCCGCGCGCATCTCCTCCAGGGCCGCGTCCACCGTCTCGCCGGCGACGCCCGCCGTCAGGCCGAGCAGGACACGGGTCTCGAAGCCCTCGCCCGCCGCGTCCAGGGCCGTGGCCCGCACGCAGTGGTCCGTGGCGAGGCCGACCACGTCCACCGCCGTGACATCCCGGGCGCGCAGCCAGTCGGCCAGGGGCGTTCCCTCCTCGTCGGTGCCCTCGAAGCCGCTGTACGCCGCCGCGTGGGCGCCCTTGTCGAAGCAGGCGTCCACGGCGCCCGAGGTGACGGCGGGGGCGAAGTTCGGGTGGAAGCCGACGCCCTCCGTGCCCGCTACGCAGTGCACGGGCCACGAGCGGACATAGTCGGGATGGGTCGAGAAGTGGTCACCCGGCGCGATATGGCAGTCACGGGTCGCCACCACATGCCGGTAGACCGGGGTGGCCGCGCCGATCACGTCGGTGATCGCGGCGGCGACGTCCGCGCCGCCCCGGACCGCGAGGCTGCCCCCCTCACAGAAGTCGTTCTGCACATCCACGACGATCAGCGCACGATGCATGGGTTCTCTCTCCTCAAGGACGGATGTAGCGCGTGGACAGGACGGGTTCGCCGCGCGAGAGCTGGGAGGCCGACAGCGGCAGCGCCTCCCGGGCCGCGGTGTGCCGGTCCCGGGCGGCGTCGAGACGCTCCCTGGCGACCGTCGTGCCGTCCCGCATCAGCTCGACGGCCAGCAGGCGGCCCGCCAGCTCGTCGGGAACGGGCCCGGTGCCCACGACCTCGGCGTCGGCGACGCCCTGCTCGTCCAGCTGCCGCGCCGCCCACTTGGCGCCGCCGATCGACAGCTTGCCGCCCAGCGACTTCTTCGCCACCGGGATCAGGGGCGCGTCGGGGGCGTTCCCCGCCGCGCGGGCGACCAGCTTGTAGACCATCGAGGCGGTCGGGTGGCCGCTGCCCGTCACCAGCTGCGTTCCCACCCCGTAGGCGTCCACGGGCGCCGCCGCGAGCGAGGCGATGGCGTACTCGTCGAGGTCGCTGGTGACCACGATCCTGGCCTCGTGCGCCCCCAGCTCGTCCAGCTGCCGGCGCACCCGGTGGGCGACGACCAGCAGGTCCCCCGAGTCGATGCGGACGGCGCCCAGCTTGGGGCCCGCCACCTCGACGGCCAGCCGCACCGCCTCGGTGACGTCGTACGTGTCGACCAGCAGCGTCGTTCCCGCCCCGAGCGACTCCACCTGCGCGGCGAACGCCTCCCGCTCCGAGTCGTGCAGCAGCGTGAACGCGTGCGCGCTGGTGCCCACGGTCGGGATCCCGTACCTGAACCCGGCGGCCAGGTCGGACGTGGACGAGAACCCGCCGACGTACGCGGCCCGTGAGGCGGCGACCGCGCCCAGCTCGTGGGTGCGGCGGGCGCCCATCTCCATCAGGGGCCGCCCGGCCGCCGCCACGGCCATCCGGGAGGCGGCGGCGGCCACCGCGGAGTCGTGGTTGAGGATGGACAGGATCACCGTCTCCAGCAGGACGCACTCCCCGAAGCTGCCCTCGACCGTGAGCACCGGGGAGCCGGGGAAGTAGACCTCGCCCTCCGGGTAGCCGCGGATGTCGCCGGTGAAGCGGTAGCCGGCGAGCCAGTCGAGCGTCGGGGCGTCCACGATCCGCTGCTCGCGCAGGAAGTCGAGGATGGCGGGCTCGAAGCGGAAGTTCTCCACCGCGTCCAGAACGCGCCCGGTCCCCGCCACGACGCCGTACCTGCGCCCCTCGGGCAGGCGGCGGGTGAAGACCTCGAAGACCGAGCGCCGGTGCGCGGTGCCGGCGTTCAGCGCGGCCTGGAGCATGGTGAGCTCGTACTGATCCGTGAAGAGCGCGGTCGACGGCACCGCCAGCGGCGGGCCGGTCCGCGCGTCGTTCATGACGTCCATGCGTCGAGTGTACTCCCGATCTCGTCACTCTGACGATATATGCTCGGCGTGGCCTCGCGCGGCCCGTTTGGGATCTGGGGCGGGGTTGGTGGCAGCATGGACCATGTGAGTGCCATCCCCATGGAGATCGAGCGCACAGAGGCGGAACGGGCCCAGGAAGTGGATCCCGTGCCGGACGTCCCATGGATCACGATCGTCCACAACGATCCGGTGAATCTCATGAGTTATGTGACCTACGTCTTCCAGGCGTACTTCGGCTACTCCAAGGACAAGGCCAAGAAGCTCATGATGGACGTCCACCACAAGGGCCGCGCGGTCGTGTCGCAGGGCAGCCGCGAGGAGATGGAGCGCGACGTGCAGGCCATGCACGGCTACGGCCTGTGGGCGACCCTTCAGCGGGACCGCTGATGTCCGGGTACTTCGAGCCGGTGGGCGGGCCCGGGGGCGGCGCGGCCGTCGCCCTGGACGAGGTCGAGATCTCGATCCTGCGTAGCCTCGCCACCCAGCTGCTGGAGCTGATCGGCCCCGGCCCCGGCGGCGAGTCGGACGACCCGCTGGACGCGCTGTTCGCCGAGGGCCCGAGCGAGCCGCCCGGCGACCCCGCGCTGGCCCGGCTCTTCCCCGACGCGTACGGCGCCCCCGGGGCGGCGGGCGACGAGGAGAGCGCGCGGAAGTCGGCCGAGTTCCGCCGGTTCACCGAGGGCGACCTGCGGGCGCGCAAGCGCGAGGACCTGCTCGCCCTCGTCCGCTCGCTGGACTCGGTCGCCGCCGAGGCGAGGGAGGCGGGCCCGGCGGGCGGGGCGGTGCTGACGCTGGGCGCCGAGGACTCCCGGCGGTGGCTCGTCGCGCTGAACGACCTGCGCCTGACCATCGGCTCCCGCCTGGGGATCGAGGACGAGGACACCGGCGAGAAGCTGTTCGAGCTGCCGGACGACGACCCGATGAAGCCCCTGGTGATGGCCTACTTCTGGCTGGGCGGCCTCCAGGAGTCCCTGGTCGAGACGCTCATGCCGTGACGCGGGCCCGTTGACCCCGTCCGGTCGCCTTCCGGCCCCACGGCATCCCCCCATAGGGTGACAATGCAACACATCATGTGATCAATCACTCGTTGAGTGGTACGACGATGACATGGCGAGCGAAGGATCCTGGACCGACCGGATCGACGAAGCGGTCAACCACGTCTTCGAACCGGTCCGTGACGTGCTCTCCGAGGTCGTCTTCTACGACGTCCACCTGTTCGGCGGCGACATCCCGCTGATCGTCGGCTGGCTGGTGCTGGCCGGCCTCGTCTTCACCGTCACCTTCGGCTTCGTCCAGTTCCGCCACTTCGGGCTCGCCCTGCGCCTGGTCCGCGGCCGGTACGAGCAGCCGGACGCGCCCGGCGAGGTCACCCACTTCCAGGCCCTCACCTCGGCGGTCGCCGGAACGGTCGGCCTCGGCAACATCGCGGGCGTCGCCATCGCCGTCTCCATCGGCGGTCCGGGCGCCACGCTGTGGATGATCATGTGCGGGCTGCTGGGCATGGCGTCCAAGTTCGTCGAGTGCACCCTCGGCGTGCGCTACCGGGAGATCGACGCCGCCGGGCGCGTCTCCGGCGGTCCCATGCACTACCTGCGCCGGGGCCTGGCCGAGCGCGGCCTGCCGCGCCTGGGCACGGCCCTCTCGCTGCTCGCCTCGGTGATGATCCTCTTCTTCGCCTTCTTCGGCGGCAACTTCTTCCAGGTCAACCAGAGCCTGGAGCAGCTGGCCGCCGCCACCGGGGACCACACCGACTTCTTCGCCGGGTCCGGCGGCGCGCTGCTCTTCGGCGCCGTGGTCGCCGTGCTGGCCGCCGCGGTGCTGCTGGGCGGCATCCGGGCCATCGGCCGCGTCACCAGCCGCCTGGTGCCCGCCATGGCGGTGCTCTACTGCGCCGCCTGCCTGGTGGTCATCGGGTTCAACGCGGGCGAGGTCCCGGCCGCCGTCGCCACCATCGTCACCGAGGCGTTCCGTCCCGAGGGCGTCACCGGCGGCGTGATCGGCGCGCTGGTCATGGGCTTCCAGCGCGCCGCGTTCTCCAACGAGGCGGGCGTCGGCTCGGCCCCCATCGCCCACTCCGCGGTGCGGACCAGGCACCCCGCGACCGAGGGCCTGGTCGCGCTCCTCGAACCGTTCCTCGACACCGTCGTCATCTGCACCATGACCGCGCTGACCATCGTGGTCGCCCGCGGGCCGATGTACGAGGCGGCCCGCGAGGCCGCGGCCTCGGGCGGGGGCATCGAGGGCACCGAGGTCGGCATCTCGCTCACCTCGGACGCCTTCGAGACCGCGCTGCCGTGGTTCCCCGCCGTGCTCACCGTCGCGGTCTTCCTCTTCGCCTTCGCCACGATCATCACCTGGGGCTACTACGGGCAGAAGGCGTGGGGGCACCTCTTCGGCCCCTCCAAGGCCAGCGAGAACGCGTACAAGCTGCTGTTCTGCTTCATGATCATCGCCGGGGCGCTGCTGTCGCTCGGCACGCTGGTGGAGCTGGCCGACGCGTTCCTCTTCTCGGCCGCCGTGTGCAACATCATCGGCCTCTACCTGCTCGCGCCCGTGGTCAGGGAGGAGCTGCGCCGGGTGCTCGTCTACGTGCGCCGCCGGGACGCGGGCGAGTCCGACGCGGCGATCGCGGCGGACGGGACGGGCGCGGGCCGCGTCTCCCCGCGGGGCCCCCAGGACCCGGAGGAGGGGCCGCCCGCGGACGGGGTCCCCCTGGCGAAGTGAGTGCCTGGAGGGCCGTCCTAGGCTGGCGGCATGCTGACCATCGCACAGGACCTCCACGACAGGATCGTGGCCCACGCCCGCGCCGACCACCCCGACGAGGCGTGCGGCGTGGTGGCGGGTCCGGCCGGCAGTGACCGGCCCGAGCGCTTCGTCCCCATGCTCAACGCGGCCCGCTCGCCCACGTTCTACGAGTTCGACTCGGGCGACCTGCTGCGGCTCTATCGCGAGATGGACCAGCGCGACGAGGAGCCGGTGGTCATCTACCACTCGCACACCGCCACCGAGGCGTACCCCTCGCGCACCGACATCTCCTACGCCAACGAGCCGAACGCGCACTACGTCGTGGTCTCGACGGCGGAGTGCGGCGACGGCGAGGGGCCGGTGTCCTTCCGTTCGTTCCGCATCGTGGACGGCGAGGTCACCGAGGAGGACGTCCACGTCGTCGCGCCATGAGACGGTTCCGTCCGGATGATGAGCGGTGTCCGGGGCGCGGGGCGGGGAATCGATACGATGAATTCATGGTTCTCCACGACGTGAGCGACGAACGGGCCCTCGGTGAGCTGCTCGTGGCACGTCTGCACGTCGACCTGTGCCGGCTGGCCAGCTCCCTGTGTACCGCTCCTCGTTGATCCGCTGATCACGGCGCACGCCGCCTTCCTTCTCGGCTGTACTCACCCAGCATTTTTGGAGCTTTGATGGCCATCGAGGTCCGCATCCCGACCATTCTCCGCAGCTACACCGACGGCGAGAAGGCCGTGCAGGGCAGTGGCGAGACCATCGCCGAGCTGTTCACGGACCTCGACGCCCGGCACCCGGGCATCAGGGACCGGCTGGTGGAGGGCGAGGAACTGCGCCGCTTCGTGAACGTCTACCTGAACGACGAGGACGTCCGCTTCCTGGACGGCATCGCGACCAAGCTCGCCGACGGCGACAGCGTCACGGTGCTGCCCGCCGTCGCCGGGGGCATGGGCTGATGCGTTTCGACTCCCCGCTGGCGGCGGTCGGCAACACGCCGCTGGTGCGGCTGCCCCGGCTGTCGCCGGCCGAGTCCGTGCGCATCTGGGCCAAGCTGGAGGACCGGAATCCCACCGGTTCGGTCAAGGACCGTCCCGCGCTGTTCATGATCGAGCAGGCGGAGAAGGACGGGCGTCTGACCCCCGGCTGCACGATCCTGGAGCCCACCTCGGGGAACACCGGCATCTCCCTGGCGATGGCCGCCCGCCTCAAGGGGTACCGCATCGTCTGCGTCATGCCGGAGAACACCTCCTCCGAGCGGCGCGAGCTGCTGGCGATGTGGGGCGCCGAGATCATCTCCTCGCCCGCCGCGGGAGGCTCCAACACGGCGGTCCGGGTGGCGAAGGAGCTGGCCGCCGAGCACCCCGACTGGGTGATGCTCTACCAGTACGGGAACCCGGACAACGCGGGCGCCCACTACGCCACCACCGGGCCCGAGATCCTCGCCGACCTGCCGGGGATCACCCACTTCGTCGCGGGCCTCGGCACCACGGGGACGCTGATGGGCGTGGGGCGTTACCTGCGCGAGAACCGCCCCGGCGTCCGGATCATCGCCGCCGAGCCGCGCTACGACGACCTGGTCTACGGCCTGCGGAACCTGGACGAGGGCTTCGTCCCCGAGCTCTACGACGAGTCCGTCCTCACCTCCCGCTTCTCCGTCGGCTCCGAGGACGCCGTCGTCCGCACCCGCGAACTCCTGTCCCAGGAGGGCATCTTCGCCGGCGTCTCCACCGGCGCCGCGCTGCACGCCGCCATCGGCGTCGGCCGCAAGGCGCTCGCGGCCGGGGAGAGCGCCGACATCGCGTTCGTCGTCGCCGACGGCGGCTGGAAGTACCTCTCCACCGGCATCTACACCGCCGCCGACACCGAGGAGGCGGTGGCGCGCCTGCACGGCCAGCTCTGGGCGTAGCCGACCGGGCGGGGGCGCGGGCTCACCGTGTGTCGCCACGGGGGCACGTAGAGTCTCTACGCGTGATCGTGCCTAGCTACTCCCGCGCGCGGCCCGCCGCCGAGCAGACCGTCTGGACCAGGATGACCGCCCGGGACTCCCTGGCGCGGCGGCTGGACTGGTGGCTGCTCGGCTCGGCCGTGATCCTCTCGGTCCTGGGGACCCTGCTGGTGTACTCCGCGACCCGGGCGCGGACCGATCTCAACAACGGCGAGCCCGGGTTCTTCATGGTCCGCCACTTCCTCAACTTCGCCATCGGGCTCGGCCTGGCCGCCCTGATGGTCTGGCTCGGGCACGTCCGGCTGCGCACCGCCGTTCCCGGGCTCTACGCGCTCTCCGTGGTGCTGTCGGTGCTGGTCCTCAGCCCGCTCGGCTCCTCGATCAACGGCTCCCGCAGCTGGATCCAGCTCCCCGGCGGCTTCGCGTTCCAGCCCTCCGAGCTGGTCAAGGTCGGGGTGATCCTGGCCATGGCGACGCTGCTCGCCGCGCCGATGGAGAGCGAGGGGCGCAAGGAGCCGGACACGCGCTCGGTGCTCCAGGCGCTGCTGCTCGCCGGGGTCCCGGCCGTGCTGATCATGCTCACCCCCGACGTGGGGCAGACCATGGTGATCGCCGCGATCGCCCTGGGCGTCCTGCTCGCCTCGGGGACGGGCCGCCGCTGGATCCTGGGTCTGCTGGGGCTCGGCATCGTGGGCTCGCTCGCCGTCTGGCAGCTGGGGCTGCTGGACGAGTACCAGATCGACCGGTTCGCCGCGTTCGCCAATCCGGCCCTCGACCCCTCGGGTGTGGGCTACAACACCAACCAGGCCAGGATCGCCATCGGCTCGGGCGGGCTGACCGGGCAGGGGCTCTTCCACGGCAGCCAGACCGCGGGCCAGTTCGTGCCCGAGCAGCACACCGACTTCATCTACACCGTGGTCGGCGAGGAGCTCGGCTTCGTGGGCGCGGGCGCGGTGATCGTCCTCATCGGTGTGGTGCTGTGGCGGGGCTGCCGGATCGCCACGCACGCGCCGGACTTCTACGGGACGATCGTGGCCGCCGGGATCGTGGCGTGGATCGCGTTCCAGAGCTTCCAGAACATGGGAATGGCGCTCGGGATCATGCCCGTCACGGGCCTTCCGCTTCCGTTCCTGTCCTACGGCGGCTCGGCGATGTTCGCCGTCTGGATCGCCGTTGGCCTGCTGCTTGCCATCCGTGTCCGGTCCCGTAGCCGCATGTGACCCGCCCTGGTGATTCCGCCCACACCCCGGCCCACACGAGGAGCACGGCGGGCCGTTGCGACTTAGAGTCGTTCGAACCCCACTACGGAGGTTCCCCCTTCCATGAAGCTCACCGTCGTCGGCTGCTCGGGGTCTTTCCCGTCCGCGGACTCGGCCTGCTCCAGCTACCTCGTCGAGGCCGAGGGCTACCGGCTGCTCCTTGACCTGGGCAATGGCGCCCTCGGCGAGCTCCAGAAGTACTGCGGCCTGTACGACATCGACGCGATCGCGATCAGCCACCTGCACGCCGACCACTGCATCGACATGTGCGGGTACTTCGTCGCCCGGTACTACCGGTTCGAGGGCGGGCGCTGCGATCCGATCCCGGTGTACGGGCCCGGGGGGACCGAGCAGCGGCTGATCACGGCGTACCACGACACGCCGTCGGACGAGTCGATGCGGGAGGTCTTCGACTTCCGCACGCTGACCAGCGGCGGGACGTACCGCCTCGGGCCGCTGACGCTCACAGCGCAGCGGGTGACGCACCCGGTGGAGACCTACGGGTTCCGCGTCGAGCACGGGGGCCGCACGTTCAGCTACTCCTCGGACACCGGCCGCTGCGACTCGCTCGCGGACCTGGCCCGGGGGAGCGACCTCTTCCTCTGCGAGGCGTCGTTCACGCAGGGGAAGGAGGACATCACCGGCGTGCACCTCAACGGGCGCCAGGCCGGGGAGTGCGCGCGCGACGCGGACGCCGAGCGCCTGGTCCTCACCCACATCCCGCCGTGGACGGACGCCCAGGTCAACCTCTGTGACGCCAAGGCCGTCTTCGGGGGTCCCGTGGAACTGGCCCGCCCCGGCGCGGTGTACGAGGTCTGACCCCGGGGCCGAGGCGCGGGGGCCGTCCGGGTGCCGGTTAGGCTCGCCCTCATGTCACGCATCGACGGCCGCGAGGCCGACCAGCTCCGTCCCGTCCGCATCGAGCGCGGCTGGAGCAAGCACGCCGAGGGCTCGGTCCTGGTCTCCTTCGGGGACACCCGGGTGCTGTGCACGGCGAGCGTCACCGAGGGGGTGCCGCGCTGGCGGCGCGGCGGCGGCGAGGGATGGGTGACCAGCGAGTACGCGATGCTGCCCCGGGCCACCAACACCCGCGGCGACCGCGAGTCGGTGCGCGGCAGGATCGGCGGCAGGACGCACGAGATCTCCCGGCTCATCGGCCGCTCGCTGCGTGCCGTCATCGACTTCAAGGCCCTGGGCGAGAACACGGTCGTGCTGGACTGCGACGTGCTCCAGGCCGACGGCGGCACCCGCACCGCCGCGATCACCGGCGCCTTCGTCGCGCTGGCGGACGCCGTGGCCTGGGGGCAGCGGCACAAGCTGATCAGGACGAAGGCCGTGCCGCTCACCGGCACCGTCTCCGCGGTGAGCGTCGGCATCGTCGGCGGCGTTCCGCTTTTGGACCTCGCCTACGAGGAGGACGTGCGCGCCGAGACCGACATGAACGTGGTGTGCACGGGCGACGGGCGCTTCGTGGAGGTGCAGGGCACGGCGGAGGGGCAGCCGTTCGACCGGTCGGAGCTGGACTCCCTGCTCGACCTGGCGGTCGCGGGCTGCGCCCAGCTCGCCGCGGCCCAGCGTACGGCGCTCGCCGAAGGGTAAACTCCGGGCAAAACCAGGGGAGGGTGATCCGGTGGGGACACGGAGTCTTGCCGCGTCGGGCGCGGCACTCGCGGTGGTGCTGTCCACGGTGGCGATGACGGGGTGCGATCTCCAGCGCGCGGTGGACTGCGCGCGGCTGGCGGTCGAGGTGACGGACAGCGTCGCGACGTTCGAGCTGGCGACGGAGGGGGAGAACCCGGGTGTGGTGGTGGACGCCGCCGACGAGGTGACCGACGATGTCGCGGAGCTCAGGGACCGGGTGGAGGACACGGACGTCAGGGCCGCGGCGGACTCCGTGCAGGAGGCCGTGGACAGCATCGCCGACGGGGTCGAGAACGGCACGCCGGTCGACCTGTCGCCGCTGGGCGACGCCACCGCCGAGCTGACCGAGGTGTGCACGGAGTAACCCCGCCTCCGTCCGGCATGTCGGACGGATCACAAAATCCCGAACACACCCCTTGACTCTCCCGGAAGGGGCTCCTTAGCGTGTCCGCACTCTGGTTGACTGCGCAGTCATTGCATCGTTTCAGTCGACCGGCGGCGACTGGCGAGGGAGCTGGGAGTGACGGGTCGGGTCTCGATGGCGGACGTCGCCAGGAGCGCGGGGGTCTCACAGAAGACGGTCTCCCGTGTCGTCAACGGCGAACCGCACGTCAGCGCGGCGCTGCGGAAGCGGGTGCTGCGTGAGATAGAGCGGCTCGGGTTCCGCCCCAACGAGTCCGCCCGCGCGCTGGTCACCCGGCGCTCCCGGCGCATCGGCATCGTCACCGCGCGCACCTCCTACTTCGGCCCGGCCTCGGTGCTGCGCGACCTGGAGCGCGCGGCCCGCGCCGCCGGGTACTACGTGAGCGTCGTCCACGTCGGCGAGGAGGACGAGGAGGACGAGGAGGAGGCCGAACGGGCGCTCGCCCACCTCGTCAGCCAGGGCGTCGACGCCATCGCCCTCACCGCGCCTGTCGGCCCGGCCCACCTCGCCGCCCTCGTCCCCGCCGGGCTGCCGCTGCTCCTGCTGAGCTGCCCCGAGGAGGGCGTTGGCACGGAGCCGGCCGCCGCGGGGCGGCCGCGTCCCCTCACCGTCGGCAACGACGACATCGGCGGCGCCCGCCAGGCGACCGCGTATCTGCTCCGCCTCGGCCACCGCACCGTTCACCACATCGCCGGGCCCACCAGCTGGGCCGTCACCGGGCACCGCGCCACCGGCTGGCGCGCCGCGCTGCGCGCCGCGGGCGCCGACGAGCCCGCGCCGTGCCACGGCGACTGGAGCCCGGCCTCCGGATACCGGGTCGCGCGTGAACTCCTGGGCGAGGCCCCGCCGTTCCCCGCCACCGCGCTCTTCGTCTCCAACGACCAGATGGCCATCGGCGCCATCCACGCCATCGAACGCGCGGGCGGGCGGGTGCCGGACGACATCAGCGTCGTCGGCTTCGACGACATCCCGGAGGCCGCCTATCTGTCCGTGCCGCTGACCACCATCCGCCAGGACTTCACCGAGATAGCCGGGCAGGCCATGCGGCGGCTCATCGCCGCCGTCACCGGCACCGGAGCGCCCGCACCCGACGCGCGGATCCCCACCGCGCTGGTGGTGCGCGCCAGCACGGCACCGCCCGGCCGCACACCGCCGCCAAGCGAGGGACGACGATGACCCCACTGCCACCCCCCATCCCACCCGGCCCCCTCCCCGGTCCGCTGTCCGGACCCCTCTCCCGTCGCCGCCTGCTGCGCCTGGGCGGCGGCCTCGGCGCCGCGGGCCTGTTCGGCGGCGTGCTCAGCGGCTGTGCCGATCGGGCCGACGCGGAACCGGTGACCTCGGGCGACGTCGACCTGGCCTTCTGGACCCACGACCAGGCGTATGTCGACTTCTTCCAGGAGGCCGCCGACAACGCCGCGGCGGCGGGCGCGGGCCCGTTCACCTGGGAGCTGGACGCCACCCGCACCGGCGCCACCGACATCGTGACCAAGTCCATCGCGCAGGCCATCGCGGGCCGCGGCACCCCCGACGTCGCGGGCCTGGAGATCGGGGCCTTCCCCCGGCTGCTCCGCGGCGACCTGGCGGCCGAGCTGCTCGAACCGCTCAACGACGCCGTCGCCGACGTCGCCGACGACCTGCTGACCGTGCGGACCGCCCCCTTCACCCGCGACGGCACCCTCTACGCCCTCGACTCCGACGCGCCGCTGGTCGTCTACTACTACCGCGAGCCCGAGTGGGAACGGGTCGGGCTCCCCACCGACCTCGGCTCCTGGGAGGAGCTGGCCGACGCCGCCTCCCGCGTCCGCGAGCGGCACGACATCTGCATCGGCGCCGCCTGCACGGGCAGCGACCTGGGCCAGGTCGTCCAGAGCTTCGACCAGCTCCTCATGCAGCGCGGCGGCAGGCTCTTCGGCGAGGACGGCACCCTCCTCATCGAGTCACCCGAGGGCGAGGAGACGCTCGCCCACCTGGTGCGCGGCGTCCAGGAGGGCTGGCTCGCCACCATCGCCGACCCGTTCGGCCCCGGCACCCAGGCCGCGTTCAAGTCCGGCCAGCTCATCGGCCAGTGGGCCGCCACCTGGTACAAGGTCTACGGGCTGATGCCCAACGCGCCCGAGCAGGCGGGGGAGTGGCGGATCAGGGCGCTGCCGCGGTTCGAGGCGGGCGGCTCACGCGCCTCGTTCACCGGCGGCACCGGCTTCGCCGCGTTCCGGGGCCAGGAGAACACCCTGGCCTCCGTCGAGCTCATCAAGGCCGCCTACCTCACCCCCGAGGAGCAGGTGCGGCGCTACCTGGTGCTGGGCTACCTGCCCACCCGCAGGTCGGTCTTCGAGAACGAGGAACTGCTCACCACCGAGGACGAGTTCTGCGGCGGCCAGCGCATGTTCGAGGTCTACCGGGACGTCATCGACGAGGCGCCGGCGGTCTATCTCAGCGCCGACAAGCCGATCCTCGACACGGTCCTCAGCGGCTATCTGCTCCGCGCCTACCACGGCGACCTCTCGCCGCGCGAGGCGCTCGGCCGCGCCGCCGAGGACTTCCACGGCCAGACCCGCTCGTCGCGCTCGTAAGGACTCCCTCATGACCTCGCTCCAGTCCCGGCCGGACGGCAGGCGCAGGCAACTCGCCCCGTACGCCTTCATCGCCCCGTTCTACGTCCTCTACGCCCTGTTCATGATCGTGCCGATCGGGGCCGGCGTCTACCTGTCCATGACCGAGTGGGTGGGCCTCGGCACCCCCGAGTTCGTCGGCCTCGACAACTTCGTGGACCTCGCCCGCGACACCAGCTTCCACAAGGCGCTCGGCAACTCCCTGATCTACGTGCTCATCAGCGTCTTCGTGGTGGTGCCCGGCGCGCTGCTGATAGCCCAGGCGCTCAACACCAAGGGTCTCCTCGCCCGCGACCTCTTCCGGGTGACCTTCTTCATCCCGATGGTGCTCTCGCCCATCGTCATCGCCCTCGTCTTCAGCATGCTGCTCGACCGCAACTACGGCCTGATCAACGCCGTGACGCGCGCCCTGTTCGGCTCGGGGAACACCGACTGGCTCGGCGACCCCACCCTCGCGAAGGTCTCCGTCGGCTTCGTGCTGCTGTGGCGCTGGGTCGGCTACCTCACCATCTTCTTCCTCGCCGCCCTCCAGGCGGTGCCGCGCGAACGCTACGAGGCGGCCGAGCTCGACGGCGCGGGCGTCTTCCGCACCTTCACCGCGGTCACCCTGCCCGGCATCAGGCCGGTGACCGCGTTCGTCGTCGTCACCTCGTTCATCGGCGCGTCCCAGCTGTTCGACGAGCCCTACCTCATCACCGGGGGTGGTCCGGGCGAGGAGACCCTGTCCGTCGCCATGTTCGTCTACCGCGCGGCCTTCGACCGCCAGCAGTTCGGCTACGCGGCAGCCGCCGGACTCGTGCTCTTCGTCATCGTCTTCGGGGTCAGCCAGATCCTGAACCGGCTGCTGTCCATCGGGAGGACCTCATGACCGCGGCGACCTCGACCGCACCCGCGGCCCCGACCGCACCCGCGTCCGGGCCACGGACCACCAACCGGCCGCGGCGGCACGGGAGCATACCCGGCCGGATCGCGCTCTACGCCACGCTGACCGTGATGCTGCTGGTGTTCGTCGCGCCGATGGTGTGGGCGCTCAGCGCCTCGTTCAAGCCCCGCGGCGACATCTTCGAGTACCCGCCGAACATCATCCCCCGCCCGTTCACGCTGGAGAACTACCGCAACCTGCTCGGCGGCGAGCCGTTCTGGAACTGGTTCGCCATCAGCGTGGTCACCGCGCTGCTCGGCACCGCCATCGCGGTCTTCGTCTGCGCGCTCGCCGGGTTCGCCTTCGCCAAGTACCGGTTCGCGGGGAAGCGGCTGCTGTTCTCCGTCATGTTCAGCTCGCTGTCCGTGCCGTTCGCCGTGATCCTGGTCCCGCTGTTCGTGCTGATCGTCAAGTCCGGCCTGTCGAACCCCTGGTTCGCCCTGATCGTGCCCTGGATCGCGCCGGCGTTCGGCATCTTCATGATGCAGCAGTACATCATCCAGTCGATCCCCGACGAGATCCTGGAGGCCGCCCGGATCGACGGCGCCACCGAGTTCGGCATCTTCTGGCGCGTCGTCCTGCCGCTGCTGCGGCCCCCGCTCGGCGCGCTCGCCGTCTGGCAGTTCCTCCACAGCTACAACAGCTTCCTGTGGCCGCTGGTCCTCATCTCGGATACCGACCGCTACACCATCCCGCTCGGCCTCAACATCCTCTTCAAGGCCGAGAACCGGTCGTTCGACCTGGTGCTGCCCGGGGCCGTGCTGGCCTCCGTGCCCACCATCCTCGTCTTCCTGCTGCTGCGCAAACAGCTCCTCGAAGGGCTGTCCACGGGCGCGGTCAAGGGCTGAACACCCGGACGACCGCGCGCCAGACCTCCGAGAAGACCTCGGAAAAGACTCCGAGAGACTGCGAAAGAGTTCGAAAGAGAGAGCACCACATGCCCAAGCTGCCAGGACGGGTCCTCTTCGGCGCCGCCTACTACCACGAGTACCAGCCCTCGCCGCGCCTGGAGAAGGACCTCGACCTCATGCGCGAGGCCCACTTCAGCGTGATCCGGGTCGGCGAGTCCGTCTGGTCCACCTGGGAGCCGGAGGACGGCGTCTTCGACCTGGAGTGGCTGCGCCCCGTCCTGGACGGCGCGCACGAGCGCGGCATCGCCGTGGTCCTCGGCACCCCCACCTACGCCCTGCCGCCGTGGCTCGCCCGCGCGTACCCCGAGATCAACGCGGACCGCCGCACCGGGCAGCCCGTGGGCTGGGGCGTCAGGCAGGAGATGGACTACACCCACCCCGCGTTCCTCTTCCACGCCGAACGCGTCATCAGGAGGATCGTCGCCCACTACGCCGGCCACCCCGCCGTCATCGGCTACCAGGTGGACAACGAGCCGGGCATCGAGCTCTTCCACAACCGCGGCGTCTTCCAGCGCTTCGTGGACCATGTGCGCCGCACCTACGGCTCCGTCGAGGAGATCAACGAGCGCTGGGGGCTGACCTACTGGTCGCACCGGCTGTCCACCTGGGCCGACCTGTGGACCCCCGACGCCAACGGGCAGCCGCAGTACGACCTGGCCTGGCGCCGCTTCCAGGCGTCCCTGACCACCGACTTCATCGGCTGGCAGGCGGACATCGTGCGCGAGTACGCCCGCGAGGACCAGTTCGTCACCACGTGCATCGCCTACTCGCGGCCCACCGTCAGGGACGACGACCTCACCCGCCGCCTCGACGTCACGGCGGGCAACCCGTACTACCGCATGCAGGACGGCCTCGCGCTCCCCGACACCGCGCCCGCCAGCGGCGGCTGGGCCAGCACCGGCACCTGGGCGCTCTTCCAGGCGGCCGACCGGATGTACTCCTCGCGGCAGGAGCCGTTCCTCGTCACCGAGACCAACGCCCAGGCCATCGGCCCCTCCTTCGTCAACGAGCCCGCCTACGACGGCCAGTGGCGGCAGGCCGCCTGGGCGCTGGTCTCGCGCGGCGCCCGCATGATCGAGTACTGGCACTGGCACACGCTGCACTACGGCACCGAGACCTACTGGGGCGGCATCCTCCCGCACAGCCAGGAGCCGGGGCGGGTCCACCGTCAGCTGGCCGCGCTGGGGGCGGAGCTGGAACGGGCCGGGGAGCTGGTCGCGGGGCTCACGCCGGACGCGGACGTGGCCCTCGTCTACTCGGCCGACACCAAGTGGGCGATGGAGCACCAGCCGATCCTGCGGACCGCGGACGGGCGGGGCGACAAGCGGTCCTACCACGCGGTGTTCGACGCGTTCTACCGCGGCGCGTTCGACGCGGGGCTCCAGAGCGGGATCGTCCACCCCTCGCAGCTCTTCGCCGAGGATCCGGGGACCTTCGCGGCCCGGCGGCCGGTGCTGGTCGCGGCGGGGCTGCTGGTGGCGGGCGACGACGAACTGCGCTGGCTGGAGGCGTACGCGGCGGCCGGGGGCCACCTGGTGCTCGGGATCCGCACCGGCTACGGCGACGAGGAGGTGCGGGCCAGGACCGAGGCCAAGCCCGCGTTCCTGAGTGAGGCGGCGGGCCTGTTCTACGACGAGTTCTCCACGCTGGAGCGGCCGCTGCCCGTGCTGGCGCCCGACGGCTCGCCGCTGCGGCTGCCCGAGGGGGCGCGGGGCACCGGCTGGGCCGACGGCGTGCAGGTGGCGGACGCGGAGATCCTCGCCCTCTACGAGCACCCGCACTTCTGCCGCTGGCCCGCGGTCACCAGCAGGGAGCACGGGGCGGGCCGGGTGACCTATGTGGGCACCGTCCCGGACGCGGCGCTGGCCTCCGCGGTGCTGCGCTGGGCCGCGCCCGTCGCGGACGACGGCTGGCGCCCGGCCGCCGAGACCCAGACCGTGACCGGCGCGACGGCGGCGAACGGGACCCGGCTCCGCTTCCTGCACAACTGGGCGTGGCTCCCCAGCACGTTCCGCCTGCCGGTGCCCTGCCGCGACGTTCTGACCGGCACGCCGCTCCCCGCCGAGACGGAACTGACCCTGGGCCCCTGGGACGTCAGGATCCTGGCGGAACGCTCCCCCGCGGGGGCGTGACCGCTCCCGCGCGGGGGCAGGGCCGCTCCCGCGCGGGGGCGTGGCCGATAATCGTTGGATGCAGCGTCTCGTACTCGCCACTCGCAATGCGCACAAGGTCACCGAGCTCCGGGCCATCCTCGAAGAGGCCGGGCTGCCGGTCGCGCTGGTCGGGGCCGACGCGTTCCCCGAGGTGCCCGACGTCAAGGAGACCGGGGTCACCTTCGCCGAGAACGCGCTGCTCAAGGCCCATGCCCTCGCCACCGCCAGCGGCCTCCCCGCCGTCGCCGACGACTCGGGCCTGTGCGTCGACGTCCTGGGCGGCGCCCCCGGCATCTTCTCCGCCCGCTGGGCGGGGACGCACGGCGACGACGCCGCCAACCTCGCCCTCCTCCTCGCCCAGCTCGCCGACGTTCCCGACGCCCACCGCGGCGCCCACTTCGCCTGCGCCGCCGCCCTCGCACTGCCCGACGGCACCGAGCGCGTCACCGAGGGGCGGCTGTGCGGCACCCTGCGGCGCGCCCCCGCGGGGGGCGGCGGCTTCGGCTACGACCCGATCCTCCAGCCGGAGGGCGACACCCGCACCTGCGCCGAGCTGACCTCCGAGGAGAAGAACGCGATCAGCCACCGGGGCCACGCGTTCCGCGCCCTGGTCCCGGTGGTCGGCGAACTCCTCATCCCCGGCCGGTGAGATACGCGGAGACGACCACGTTCGCCGAGTAGCTGCCGCGCTCCTCGTCGAACGTTCCGCCGCAGGTGATCAGCCGCAGCTCGGCGGCGCCGTCCCGCCGCTGCCCGTACACCCGCTCCGCGTCGAACCCGGCGCGTTCCACCACCTCCACGCCGCTGACGGTGAACTCCGCCGTGCTCCCGTCCTCCCGCGTCACCCGCACCGGCTCCCCGGCCTCCACGGCGCTCAGCGCGTAGAAGACGGCGGGCTCCCGTTCGGTGTCCACGTGTCCCACCAGGACGGCCGCGCCCTCCGCGCCCGGCGAGGGCCCGTCCGCCCACCAGCCCACCAGCTCGGGGCGCTCGAACGGCGGCGGCTCGACGCCGCCGCCCGCGTCGAGGCCGCGTTCCACGACGTCGGCGCGGACCCCGATCGCGTCGATCTCCACCGCGAGCGGCGCCGCGTCCCCGGCCAGGGGCGGGGCGGGCGGCGGCAGTTCCCCGCCGCCCTCCTCGCCCGCGGCCGCCGACGCGTCGCCGAGGGCCGTGCCGGGGAAGGCGGCGCCGGGGAAGTGCCCGTCCGACAGTTCGCGGCCCCACAGCCCCAGCGCGAGCAGCAGCAACGTCCAGGCGAGGACGGAGATCAGGCGACCGCTGCCGGAGGCGCGCGGCTCGCCCGGCGTCATCACTTCGCCCGCGCGCGCAGCCGCCAGACGGCGAGCAGGGCGGCGCCCGCCAGCGCGCCCGAGAGCGCGGTGAACCCGGCCCCGTCCCCGGCCGTCGCGTCCGGCGCCGCCGCGTCCCCGGC
>NZ_LAVK01000087.1 GCF_001083795.1 Streptomyces sp. SBT349 | reverse complement strand
CCCATTCCCCCTCCCGAGGAGACGCAGATGCCGCCCGAGCAGACCCCCGACCCCCTCGGCATCCCCGAGGTTCCCGGCAAGCAGGAGCAGTTGGACCCGCTGCGGGACAGGCCCGACGACGCGCCGATGACCACCAACTTCGGGACGCGCGTGGACGACACGGACAACTCGCTGAAGGTCGGGGAGCGCGGCCCGACGCTCCTGGAGGACTTCCACTTCCGGGAGAAGGTCACGCACTTCGACCACGAGCGGATACCCGAGCGCGTGGTGCACGCGCGGGGCGCGGGGGCGTACGGGCGGTTCAGGCCGTACGAGTCGCTCGCCGAGTACACCAGGGCCGACTTCCTCCAGGACCCGGGGCGCGAGACGCCCGTGTTCGTGCGCTTCTCCACGGTGGCCGGGTCGCGCGGCTCGGCGGACACCGTGCGGGACGTGCGCGGCTTCGCGACCAAGTTCTATACGCGCGAGGGCAATTACGACCTGGTGGGGAACAACTTCCCGGTCTTCTTCATCCAGGACGCCGTCAAGTTCCCCGACTTCGTGCACGCGGTGAAGCCCGAACCGCACCACGAGATGCCGCAGGCGGCGTCGGCGCACGACACGTTCTGGGACTTCGTCTCCCTCCAGCCCGAGTCCCTGCACATGGTGATGTGGCTGATGTCGGACCGGTCGCTGCCGCGCAGCTACCGGATGATGCAGGGCTTCGGGGTCCACACGTTCCGCCTGGTCAACGCGGAGGGGCGGGGGACGTTCGTCAAGTTCCACTGGCGGCCGACGCTGGGCACCCACTCGCTGGTGTGGGAGGAGGCCCAGACGGTCGCGGGCAAGGACCCGGACTACAACCGCCGCGACCTGTGGGAGTCGATCGAGCAGGGCGACTTCCCGGAGTTCGAGCTGTGTCTCCAACTGGTGCCCGAGGAGGACGAGTTCCGCTTCGACTTCGACCTCCTCGACGCGACGAAGATCATTCCCGAGGAGACGGTTCCGCTGCTGCCCGTCGGGAGGATGGTCCTGGACCGGAACCCGGAGAACTTCTTCGCCGAGACCGAGCAGGTCGCCTTCCACACCGCCCATGTGGTGCCCGGCATCGACTTCACCAACGACCCGCTGCTCCAGGGCCGCAACTTCTCCTATCTGGACACCCAGCTGATCCGCCTGGGTGGCCCCAACTTCGAGCAGCTGCCCGTCAACCGGCCCGTGGCGCCCGTGCGCAACGACCAGCGGGACGGCTACGGCCAGCAGCGGATCCACACCGGCCGGACCAGCTACGCGCCCAACTCCGTCTCCGGCGGCTGCCCGGTGATGGCCTCGCCCGACGCGGGCGCGTACGTGCACCACCAGGAGCGGGTGGACGGCGTGAAGATCCGCAGGCGGAGCGAGAGCTTCGGCGAGCACTACGCCCAGGCGACGCTGTTCTGGAACAGCATGGCCGACTGGGAGAAGGAGCACATCGTCGCGGCCTACCGCTTCGAGCTGGGCAAGGTCACCTTCCAGGAGATCCGCGAGCGGACGGTGGAGCGGCTGAACCACATCGACCACACGCTCGCCACGCGGGTGGCCGAGGGCATCGGCGTGGCGCCGCCCAAGGCGCCCGCCGTCCAGAACCACGGCCGCACCTCCCCCGCCCTGAGCCAGGCCAACAGCCCGACCGGAACGATCGCCACCCGGCGCGTCGCCATCCTGGCGGCGGACGGCGTGGACGAGGCCGATGTGGCGGCGCTGCGCGAGGCGCTCGCGGGCGGCGGGGCGGTCCCCGAGGTGCTGGCCCCGCACGCGGGCGCGGTCCTCGCGGCCGACGGCGACGGCACGGTGACGGTGGACCGGGCCATGAGCACCATGAGCTCGGTGCTCTACGACGCGGTGGCGGTGCCGGGCGGCGGGGACAGCGTGCGGACGCTCGGCGGGGACGGGCTGGCACGGCACTGGGTCGCCGAGGCGTTCAAGCACGGCAAGAGCATCGCGGCGCTGGGCGAGGGGGTGTCGCTGCTGCGTGAACTGGCCCTGCCCGGGGTCTGGTTGGCCGGGACACCCACCGGTGAGGGGGCCGGGGAGGACGGAGAGGAGGACGTCGTGGACGACCGGGGCGTGATCAGCGGGGCCGAGGGCGCGGACCGGTCGACGCTGATCGCCGCGTTCGCCGACGCGGTCGCCTGCCACCGCCACTGGGACCGGGACACCGACCGCACGGCGGCATAGTCCGCCCCCGGCCCGGGTACCGCGCCATGTCGACCTGGACGGAGAGGACACGGAAGGACGGTCGGCCATGGTGCGGTACGTGAGGGATGTCATGACACGGTCGGTGGCCGCGCTGCGGCCCGACGCGTCGCTGGTGGAGGCGGCGCAGCTGATGCGCGCCCAGGCCATCGGCGATGTGCTGGTGGCGCGGGACGGGGTGCTGCTCGGGGTGCTCACCGACCGGGACATCGCCCTGCGCGTGGTCGCCGAGGGCCTGGACCCGCTGATCGTGAGCTGTCACTCCGCCTGCACCCCGGACCCGGTGTGCGTGGGCCCCGACGAGGAACTCGCCACGGCGGCGGCCCTGATGCGGACGCACGCGGTGCGGCGGCTCCCTGTGGTGGACGCCCAGGGCGTGGTCGGCGTGATCAGCGTCGGCGACCTCGTCCGAGCCCTGTCCCCCGACTCCCCCCTCGCCGACATCACCGGAACCTCCCCCGACACCTGACCCACGAAGGCTCGGGCCGCCAGGCCACGAAGCCACGAACCGCGAGGCACCGGACGGCGAGACGCCGGACCGCCGGGGCCGCGGGGCCGCCGGACCGCCGGAGCACGAAATGCGAGACGCAAAGCACCGGACCGCCAGAGCGCGAGACACCGGGCCACCGCACCGCGAAGCACAGGACCACCGGACCACCGGACCACCGGACCACCGGACCGCGAGGCCGCCAGGCCCGGCGCCGCCGCGGGCGGGGTCGGCGCCTCGGCGGCGGGCGGGCTCGCGCTTTCGTGGCGGTGTTTCAGAAGCGGCGGCGGGAGCGGAGGCGGCCGAGCAGGCGGCGTGCCTGGGCCCGCTTTCTCGGGTCCGACGCGGCCCTCCGCGCCGACGCGATGGCCCGCCGCCCCTGCGGGCTCCGGCTGAACCCCTTGAGCCTGTCGATGATTCCGGCCATGACTCCTGCCTCCTCGCTTCGCGTTCGGCGTCTGTCCGGCGCCTACCCGCCCCGGACCCGGAGATGCACCGCCCCGAACAACCGGGGTGCCGGGACCTGATGTCTCCGGCACCCCGGGTCAGTGGGAGGAGGCGCGGACCAGCTCGGGGGAGGCCGTGTCGAGAGGCACCGCCCCCGCGCGGACCACGCCGACCTGGACGGCCTGGCGCCGTTGCAGCGCTTCGAGCAGCCAGTCCGCGGCGACCCGCACGCGGTTGGCGGGCATCGACCACAGGTGGTAGCCGCGGGTGACCACCCCGGCCAGCGGCCCGGAGATCGGCAGGTGGAACGGGTTGGCCGCGCCCTGGATGCCGCCGAGGTCCACGGCGAAGCCGCGGTCGTGGTGCTCGTAGGGGCGCGCCTCGGCCAGGCCGAGGTGGGCGGCGACGTTGCGCGCCACCGTCTTGCCCTGCCGCCAGGCGTGCTGCGCGGTCATCGCGGTGAACTGGCCCGGCTGGGTCACGTCGGGCACGGCCGCCGCGTCGCCGCACGCGAAGACCTCGGGGTGGTCGGGAACGTTCAGGCAGGGGTCGACGACCAGCCGTCCGCGCTCCGTGGGCAGGCCCACCTCGGACACCAGCGGGTCGGGCCGCACGCCGACGCACCAGATCAGGCTGCGGGTGGGGACGGACTCGCCGTTCTGGAGGACCACGCCGTCGGACGTGGCCTCCTTCACCGAGAGCTCGGTGCGCACGTCCACGCCCCGGGCCCGCAGCACGCGGTCGGCCGTGCGGGAGAGCCGTTCGTCCAGCTCGGGCAGGACCCGGGGCGCCACGTCGAGCAGCATCCACCGGGGGTCCACGCACTGCCCGCCCTCGCGGCGGGTGCGGCGCACCATCGCGTCGGCGAGGAGCTTGCCGTGCGCGGCGACCTCGGTGCCCGTGTAGCCCGCGCCGACCACGACGAACGTGGAACGCGCCCGGCGCTCCTGCTCGTCCTCCGTGTACGCGGCGAGCTCCATCTGCTGGACGATATGGTCCCGCAGGAACAGCGCCTCGGGCAGTCCCCGGAAGCCGCGGGCGTGCTCGGCCACGCCGGGGATGGGCAGCAGGCGGCTGACGGAGCCGACGGAGAGGATCAGGGCGTCGTAGCCCAGCTCGCCCGCGCGGCCCTCGGGGTCGGTGTAGTGGACGCGGCGGGCGTCGAGGTCGACGCCTCCGGCCTCGCCCAGGACCAGGCGGGTGTGCGGCAGCGTCCCGGTGAGGGAGACGGTGACCCGGCGGGGTTCGAGGATCCCGGCGGCGACCTGCGGCAGCAGCGGGAGGTAGAGGAAGTAGTCGGTGGGGTTGAGCAACACGACGTCGGCGTGTTTCCGCGCCGTGCGGGCCAGGGTCCGCGCGGCCTGGTAGCCGGCGAAGCCCGCTCCGACGATCACGATCCGGGACCGGCCCATGCTCCACCTCCTGAGAGAACTGAGGCGGTCCGGGTACCCGCCGCGGCCTGATCGATGCCGCGGGAGGCCCGGGAATCAGCGGGACGGGGCGAGCCGGGCGAGTTCGGTCTCGATGCCCGCGCCCCTGGTGCGCACCACGTGCTCGGCCAGGTCGGCGAGCTTGCTGTTGGTGCGCTGGGACTGGCGGCGCAGCAGGTCGAAGGCGGTGCCGGCGTCGCAGCCGAGGACGTGCATGAGGATGCCGCTGGCCTGGTCGATGACCGGGCGCGACCGCAGCGCGGTGTCCAGCTGGTCGACCTCGGTGAGGGCGCGTTCATAGGCGCGGTCGCGGGCGATGGTCCTGGTCGCGAGGTCGCCGATCAACGTGGCCACCGTCCGCGTCCTGGCGTCCATGAGCCCCGGCCTGAAGCCGCAGACGGTGACCGTCACGGTCAGCTCGTGGTGGCGGAAGGGCAGGGTCACGCTGGAGCGCACGCCCCTGTCGAGCGCCAGCGCGCGGTAGGCGGGCCAGCGCCTCTCCCGCATCAGGTCGTCGGCGCCGGCGGGCTCCCCGGTGCGGACGGCGGAGAGGACGGGGCCCTCGCCCGCCTCCCACTGCACGGCGAGGAGGGGGGCCAGGTCGGGGTGGGTCACGGCGGTGGGTCCCGGACCGCTTCCGCCGCCCGCGCCGTCCAGGCCGCCGCCCTCGATGCCCGCGCCGTCCAGGCCGCCGCCCTCGACGCCCACGCCCCCGTGGCCCGCGCCTCCGGTGCCCGCGCCCTCGGGGCCCGCGCCGTTCACGCCGCCGCCGAGTGTCGCCGCCGCTCCGCAGGCGCCGGGCGCGCACAGCACGGCCTCCTCCGCCAGCCTGACCAGCGAGCGGGCCGAGACATCCGTGGGCGCTTCGATGCGGCGGTCGGACATGGCGGTCGCCTGCCCCGGGCCATGCCCCCGAAACGAGAGAGCGGCAAACTGTGTGATGGTCCTACCGGCGTCGGATACTAGGGTTCCCTCATGGCCGAAGTGGAAGATTTTGGTGCGGAACTCACCGATTTCCGCTCACGCGTGGCGGAGTTGCGGGCCAGCCGTGCCCTGCCGGGCGGCACGCGCCTGGCCAACCTCGACGCCGCCCTGTTCGAGCTCCAGTACGTCTCGGACGTGCTCTGGCCGCGGTACGAGCAACTCGCCGCGGCGCGGCCCCTGGCGACTGGACCCGCCGATCCGAGGGAGCAGCAATTGCTTCGAGCCGTCTTCCAACGGCTGCCGCTGCCGGTCCTCCTGCTGGACCGCGACGGTGTCGTCAGCCGTCTCAACTTCGCCGCCAGCCAGCTCTTCGGCCTGCGACCCGGCTATGCCGCCGGGCGGTCGATCAGCGCGTCGTTCGCCCACGAGGGCCGTGCCGCCTTTCGCGGCCAGGTCGCGGCGGTGGCACGCCACGAGGGGAGCCGCAGCCTGTCCGTCGAGCTGATGCGCGGGCTCGGCGACCACGGCGGGAGCCCCGGCCGGCTGTGGGTGACGCTGACCGCGGTCCGGCCCCAGGGTCACCGGCGCACCGCGGTCCTCGCCGTGTGCCAGCCGCTCGGCGGGCCGCCCGAGCCCGGCGGGCGGGGGCGGACCGGCGCCGGGTCCCCGCCCGGGGGCGCGGCGGCGAGCCCGAGCCCGCCCGACCCGTCCGAGGTCAGCGGGCACGTGGCGCTGATGGACCTGCTGGACGACATGACGACCACGCTGCTCGGCCCCGGCCGCTCCCCCGAGTCGCCGCTCGTGCGGGCGGCCCGGCTGCTGCACGGCAGGCTCGGTGACTGGGTGCTGGCCGACCGCGCCGTGCCGGGCGGCGGGCCGCTGCGGCGCCTGGCGGTGCTCGCGCCCGAGGAGGGGCCGGGCGCCGACCTCGCCCCGGCCCTCGCCGCCCTCGACCCGGCCCGCGCTCCGCTGATCGCCGAGGCGGCGAGGGCGGGCGGCTCGGCCCTCCAGATACGCCCCGAGGACCCGTACGGGCTCGGCGAGGACGAGGACGGCGTGCCCGTCCTGGCGCTGACCGAGGCGTCGTCGCTGCTGTGCGTTCCGCTGCGGCTCCCGAACGGGACGGTCCTCGGGGTACTCACCCTGCTCAGGGTCGGCGGCCGTCCCGCTTTCGAGCTGGCCGAGGCGAGCGCGGTGGAGCGGATGTCCCGTCATATCGCCCTTGCTCTGCATGACGTTTGATCACATGCGGCAGGCCGCCCCACACCGAGCAGCAGAGCAGGAAAGCGCCCGCGCCGGTCACGATCGCGGGGGCGCGGCCCAGCACCACGTCCACCACCAGGGTCAGCGCGCCGGTGAGGGCGAGGCCGAGGAAGACCAGGCCCGTGCTCGCCAGCCGGGACGAGACCTCGACGATCTCCCGCTTGGCGCCGCGCCGGAACAGGATCCGGTGCAGCGCCGCGGGGGCCGTGAACATCACGGTGGCGATCATGGCCAGCACGAGGGTCGAGATGTACAGGGCCTTCTGCACGCCGTCGACATCCTCGAAGCGCTCCGCGAAGGCCAGGGTCAGCAGGAACGCGAAGAGCATCTGCACGCCCGTCTGCGTCACCCGCAGCTCTTGGAGCAGCTCCTGGAAGTTCCGGTCGTCGCGTTCGAGCGGGGTCTCGTTGCGCTCCGGTCTCCTGGACATGTCGTCATCCTGCACTGCCGGCCTCCACCTCTCGCCGAAGGCGCGAGCAGGTGCGGGTGAGCAGGCGGGAGACGTGCATCTGCGAGATGCCGATGCGCTCGGCGATGCGGCTCTGCGTCATCCCGCCGAAGAACCGCAGGTAGAGGATCTGCTGTTCGCGCTCGGGGAGCTGGCGGAGCCGGGTGCGGACCGCCTCGCGGTCCACGACGCGGTCGTAGCCCGGGTCGGAGCGGCCGACGGTGTCCAGCAGCGAGTAGCCGCCGTCCGGCGTGCCGGAGAGCTCCGCGTCCAGGGAGAGCACGCTGTAGCTGTTGAGGGCTTCGAGGCCGTCCCTGGCCTCCTTCGGCGTCATGTCGGCGCGCTCGGCGATCTCGGCGACGTCGGGCCCGCGGCCGTCGATGCCGGTCGAGAGCTCGTTGGCCGCCACCCGGACCCGGTTGCGCAACTCCTGGACGCGGCGCGGCACATGCATGCCCCAGGTGTGGTCCCTGAAGTGGCGCTTGATCTCGCCGACGATGGTCGGCACGGCGTAGCTCTCGAACGCGGTGCCCTGGCCGGGGTCGTAGCGGATGACGGCCTTGACCAGGCCGAGGTGGGCCACCTGTTCCAGGTCCTCCAGGTGCTCGCCGCGGTCGCGGTACTGGCGGGCGAGCCTGGCGGCCATGGGCATCCAGGCGGTGACGACCTCCTCGCGCAGGGCGTTCTTCTCGGGGCCCGAGCGCATCGTCGCGAGGCGGAGGAACGCCTCACGCGTGTCGGGGGCGTCGTCGTGCGGGTGCCTGCGGCTCGTCCTTCTCGCACGGGATGCGTGCATCGGTCTGCTCCCTCGTCGGTGGACGTCGTGTCACCGCGGGAGCACACGGACCGAGCCGCACAGGCCGGGAGGTCGGAGTCCTCCCGCGAGTGTGCCTACGGTCCGAAGCACGAGATTAACGTGCCCGGTCGCGGCCCAGGCAAACGGAGAAGCTCACTCCGCGTCACGCCCGTCCCACGTTCATCATCATTTTCGTGCGCGAACTCTGTACATCCGGGCCCCTGGGGTCCACCTTGCTGGGTGCGTCCGCGACGGAGCGGGCAACAGGAACGTGGAGGTGGACCGTGACGACCAGCAAGAACAGCCCTGGTACCAGAACCGATGTGGAGAAGGCGCTTCTGGGGCATGCGACATACCGCAGCCTCGGTGAGCAGAGGCTCTCCCCGGCCGAGGAGCGGTTCGAGAAGGGCCGCAGAACGACGGGCCTGTGGCTCGCTCCACTGGTCGCCGCCCTCTTCCTCGCCCTGCCGCTCGACATGGCGCCCACGCAGCAGACGCTGGCCGGGATCCTGCTGGGCGTGGTGGTCCTGTGGGTGACCGAGCCGGTGCCGATCCCGGTGGGCGGGCTGATCGGCGTCGGGTGCGTGGTGCTGTTCGGGGTGGTGGGTCCCGACGAGGCGCTGGCGCCCTTCGGCTCCTCCACGATCTTCACCTTCATCGGGGCGTTCATCCTGGCGCAGGCGATGCTCAAGCACGGCCTGGCGCGGAGGTTCGCGTTCCGGATCCTCTCGCTGCCCGGCGTCGGCCGCTCCACGGCGCGGGTGATCGTGGCGTTCGGCGTGATCACCTGCCTGTTGTCGGCGTTCGTCTCCAACACCGCCACGGTCGCGATGCTGCTGCCCACGGCGCTCGGCATGCTGACGGTCATCGCCAAGCTGATGCAGGACCGCGGCCTGGTCACCGAGGACTTCGACCCGACGCGGCTGCGGGTGGGCGCGGCGCTGGTGCTGATGCTGGCCTACGGGGCGTCGGTCGGCGGGCTGCTGACGCCGGTCGGCTCGCCGCCGAACCTGATCGGCCGCGGCCTGATCGAGGAGGCCACCGGCGAGCGGATCTCGTTCGCCCAGTGGGTCGGGATGGCGCTGCCGGTGTGCGCGGTGATGTTCGTGATCCTGGCCGTCGTCCTGCTGCTGCTCAACCGGCCCGAGATCCGGCGCATCGACGGCATCGAGGAGTATGTGGCGGAGCAGCGCGACGCGTTGGGGAAGCTGTCGCGCGCCGAGTGGAACACGCTGATCGCGTTCGGCATCACGGTGACGCTGTGGATCACGCCCGGCATCGTGGGCCTGATCGCCGGCACGGACTCCTCGGCCTACACGACGATCGGCAACCGCCTGGACGAGGGCATCATCGCGGTGCTCGGCGCCTCGCTGCTGTTCCTGCTGCCGACGGACTGGAGCCGCAGGGAGACCACGCTCAACTGGAGCGACGCCGCCAAGATCGACTGGGGCACCATCCTGCTCTTCGGCACGGGCATCATCTTCGGCTCGCTGCTGGCCTCCACGGGCCTGGCCGAGACGATCGGCACCGAGGCCAACGACGCGCTCGGCCTGTCCAGCATGTTCGCGATCACGGCGTTCTCGGCGATCCTCGCCATCGTGGTCTCCGAGACGACGAGCAATACGGCGTCGGCGGCCGTGGTGGTGCCGATCATCCTGCCCATCGCGATGGCGGCCGAAGTCGATCCGATCGTCCCGGCGATGGCCGCGACCTTCGCGGCCTCGTTCGGCTTCATGCTGCCGGTCTCGACGCCGCAGAACGCGATCGCCTACGGCTCGGGCGTGGTCCCGATCACGACCATGATCCGCTCCGGCTTCTCCTTCGACATCCTCGGCGGGCTCCTGATCATCCTGGCGATGCCGCTCATGGTGGAGATGGTCGGCCTCGGCTGACGCGCCCTCGGCGCGGCTGACGTGCCCTCGGTGCGGGTGGCGCGGGCGGTGCCCTCGGCCCGGGTGGCGCGGGCGGTGCGGGCCCCGGCCGTGGGTGCCCGCGCCGGTCCGGGAGAATCCCGGCATGAGCACGACGCTGCACCTGTACAGCACGAACCTCCGCATGGTCCGCGAGCTGGCCTGCCGTCCCCCCGGGTGGCTGCTGGAGGGCTGCCGTGCGCGGGCGGCGGAACGGCCGGGGGTGGCCGAGGGGCTGGACGGCCTCTTCGCCTCGGGGGAGGGTCCCGCGCTCGCCTGGGAGGCGGTCGTGCGGCAGGCGGAGGGCACCGCGTTCGCCTTCGGCCCGTTGCGCCTCGGCTCCCGGCTCTTCGCCGAGACCAGCGAGGAGATGGAACGCCTCGGCGTGGATGGCGCGTTCACCCCCCTGGGCTTCCTCTACCGCTCCCCCTTCCCCGGCACCGAGGACGCCGGGGAAGCACCTGCCGTGGGCCATCTCCCGGCCCCCGCGGTGGCGGGGCTGCGGGACGCCTACCGCCAGGTGCTGGGCGAACTGGCCTCCCCCGCACGGGACATGGCCGAGGCCGTGCTGAAGGCGGCCGACGAGACGGTCCACTTCAACGCGTTCGCCGACCGGAACGAGCTTCCGCACCAGGACCTGGTGACCTTCCACTACTGATCCGGCCCCTGCCGGCCCGGGCCACGGTCTACCGTGGGCCCGGGAGGTCGCACATGGCTGATTCAGCTGATTCAGGGGACGAGTGCCCGGGACCGCACCGGCAGTGCCAGGCGTGCACGGGCCAACGGGTCGAGTTCCGCGAGACGTTGTACCTGCCCGCGTCCGGCCGCGCCGCGGGGGTGGCCGCGCCGCACGACTGCTGGCACTGCAAGGGCCGCGGCTACTCCTGCCAGGCGGACCACCGCTGCACGCCGCCCCACGAGTGAACCGCCGGGTTGACCGGTCCCCGCCCGCCGGCCGCCGGATCGGCGCCGGCGGCTCAGCCCGCTGACCGGCCGGCGACCCCGCCCGGCGACTGCTCCTCCTCCGCGCGGGCCAGGGCCCGGGGGAGGCGCCAGGCGACCAGGAGGGTCGCCACGAGGCCGCTCGCCCCGGCGATCAGCAGGGCGGTCCGCGGCGAGGTGGCGTCGAGCAGGAGGCCCCCCGCGACATAGGACAGGCCCGCGGCCACGCCCACCGCGCCGTAGAAGTTCCCGAAGACCCGGCCCAGCATCCCCGGCGGCACGGCCCGTTGCAGCAGGGTGTTGGTCGCGACATCCATGGCCGCGATGCCCAGACCCCGGACCGCCTGGAGGGCGAAGGCCGCGGCGACGGCCCAGGCCAGACCGGTCAGCAGATTCCCCGCGCTGCTCACCGCGAACCCGGCCACCAGCAGGACCGCCATCGACCCGCGCGCCCCGCGGCGCGCCAGCAGCGCGTACCCGGCCACCAGACCGATGCCGACCGCCGCCAGCAGCAGTCCCACCGCGGAGTCCCCCGAGCCGAAGGTGTCCTTGGCCAGCAGCACCAGCGCCACGTCGTCGATGCCGTTGAACGCGACCACCGCGCAGAAGCCGAGCGTGATCACGCGCGCCGACCGGTCCCGCCGGATGTAGGCGAGTCCCTCCCGCGCGTGCGCCAGCAGGGAGCCGGCGGGCTCCCGCTCGTCGCGCGCGCGGGCGAGCGGCGGCAGCCGCGACGCCAGCAGCAGCGCCGAGCACAGGTAGGCGAACGCCGCGCCCGCCAGCACCCCCCGGACGCCGAGGACGGGGAACAGGGCCGCCGCCAGGAGCGGGCCCACGGCCTCGGCGCCATTGGTGCCGAAGCCGATCAGCGCGTTCGCGGAGGCCAGTTCGCGTGCGCGCACCAGCGCGGGCACCGCGGCGCGGGACGCGGGCAGGAAGACCTGTCCCGCGAGGGCGCGCGCCGCCACCAGGGCGAGGAGCAGCGGCAGGCCCGGCAGGGACAGCGCCATGAGCAGCAGCAGCGCCCCCTGCGCGAACTCGCTGACGATCATGACGCGTCTGAGGGCCCAGCGGTCGCTGATTGCGCCGGTGAGCGGGCCGAACAGCGCGGGGGCGAAGTCGCCGACCAGCAGGAGGAGCGAGACCGCGATCGCCTGGCCCGCCGAGTCGGCCACGTACAGCATGAGCGCGACCAGGGCGACGGCCTCACCGGTGAAGGAGACCGTGCGGGAGAGGAAGAGCGCGCGGAACGCCGGACGCGCGGAGAGAAGGCGCGCTCCCCCTGAGGATTCGGCCCCGCCACCCATCCGTTCCCCCGAACTCCCGTGCAGAGCATGCCCGTTCATCCTGGTGCGCGGCCCATCCCCGGGGCAACGCGATTACCCGCGGCCCAGACCCGGGGGCAGGTGGGCGGCGAGAGCACTGGCGCCGGGGCGCGCACTCGCGTTCACTCGGGAACCATGAACGCGCACCAGACCTTCCGCATCGCCGCCATCCCCGCCGACGGAGTCGGGAAGGAGGTGGTGGCAGCCGGCCGCACGGTGCTCGACGCCCTCGCGGCGGACTCGGGCGGGTCCTTCCGCTTCGCGTGGGAGGAGTTCCCGTGGGGCTGCGGCCACTACGCCGAGACCGGCAGGATGATGGACGAGGACGGGCTCGACCGCCTCCAGACGTTCGACGCCATCTACTTCGGCGCCGTCGGCTGGCCCACCGTCCCCGACCACATCAGCCTGTGGGGCCTGCGCCTCGCGATCTGCCAGGGCTTCGACCAGTGGGCCAACGTCCGCCCCGTCCGTTTCCTGCCCGGCGTCACCAGCCCGTTGCGCGCCGCCGACGACCAGGACCTCGACTGGGTCGTGGTCCGCGAGAACAGCGAGGGCGAGTACGCCGGGCTCGGCGGGCGGAACCTCGCCGCCCGGGGCCCCGGCGGCGAAGTGGCGGTGCAGTCGGCCCTGTTCACCGAGGTCGGCTGCGAACGCGTGATGCGGTTCGCCTTCGACCTGGCCCGCGAGCGCGGCGAGGGCCGCCGCAAGGTCTCCAGCGTCACCAAGAGCAACGCGCAGCAGTACGGCATGGTCCTGTGGGACGAGGTGTTCCGGCGGGTGGCGCGCGACTACCCGGACGTCGAGACGGAGAGCGTGCTGGTGGACGCCATGTCCGCGAAGTTCGTCCTCGACCCCGCCGACCTGTCCGTGGTGGTGGCCTCCAACCTCCACGCGGACATCCTCTCCGACCTCGGCAGCGCCCTCGCCGGGAGCCTGGGCCTGGCCGCCAGCGCCAACCTCAACCCCGAGCGCCGCTTCCCCAGCATGTTCGAGCCCGTCCACGGCACGGCCCCCGACATCGCGGGCAAGGGCCTGGCCAACCCGATCGGCGCGGTCGGCAGCGCCGCGCTGATGCTGGACCACCTGGGCCTCCCCGACCAGGCGGCCCGGCTGGAGCAGGCCATCGCGACGACCACGGCGGCCGGGATCCTCACCCGCGACCTGGGAGGAACGGCCTCCACCGCCGACGTCACGGCGGCGCTCGTGGACGCCCTCGGGGACGCGGGGGGAAATTCCGCGCGCTGAGGAGGTGTTGACGCCCCGGGCGGGGGGTACGCGCACCTCTACCGCAGGGACCGGGTATCCCTCCGGCCTTGACGCGCGCCGACCGCGCCGCCTCCCCTCCCGGGGGCGGCGCGGGCGGGCGCGTGCCGCCGTCAGAACCGGCCCGGCCTGCGGGGATCCACCCGGCGGGCCGCCCACAGCACGGTGGTGCCGCGCAGGGTGAACGACTCGCCGCCGCCGAAGTCGAGCCGTTTGCGACCGTGCGGCAGTGCCGTCATGTCGCGGACGGTGAAGACCTGCCCGCCGATCACGAGCTGATCCCCCCGCCGGACGGTCCCGGCATCGACCTCGACGGATACGAGAACGCCGTACCCTCCGCTCACCGGATCACCAGCACGGCGCCGAGGACCTCGGCCGTGCCGGGCACATGCCGCCGGTGGGCAGCCGAAGCGGCGTCCACCTCAACGCGCCGTATCCCGGGCTCGATCTCCTGGCTGCTGCACATCACCGCTTCTCCAGCCCCTCGAAGTGCTTGTCGATCAACCTGTTGAGCTCGGCCAGTTGGGCACCCAGTTCTTCCGTCCGCCCGGGGACGCCCTCGCTCTCACGCTCGTGTGCCCGGTCCTCGTCGGGGGCGGGCTCGTGGGGGTTGCTCATGGGCACATACTGTGATCGAGTCATTACTCGGCTGCTAGAGTGAAACGCGCTTAACTCCCGTTTGTTAAAGCTCGAACCGCGATCGTTGGCGTGCCCGTATCACCGAAGGTTGAGGTCAGGCGAGTGGATGAGTCGACACCCTCGGAGAACTTGAGCCCGCTGGAGGGCTTTGGTTTCGAGGTCAGAAGTCAGCGCGAAGGCCGGAAGCTGACGCAGAAGCACGTGGCGAAGGCGATCGGCTACTCGGAGGCGTACGTAAGCCGCGTCGAGAGCGGGAAACTGATGCCGAGCGAGAAGTTCGCACGTGGTTGCGATCTCGTGTTCGGCACACACGGCATTTTCGAACGGCTGCGCCGCCGCATCGCCGAGGGTGAGCACCCCACCTGGTTCGTTCCGTATCTCCAACTGGAGCCCAGGGCGGTGGGGATCCGTGACTTCTCCGCGCAACTGATCATGGGACTCGTTCAGACGGAGGCGTACGCCGAGGCCATCTTCCGAGCGGCTCATCCCCGTGCCGAGTCTGAGGTCATCGACGGGAAGGTCGCGGCGCGCCTGCGACGACAGGACATCTTCGCGGCGTCCGAGCCTCCTGCCCTCTGGCTCATCGTGCACGAGATGTGCCTCCGTACCCTGGTCGGCGGCAGAGCCGTCATGGCCGGGCAGCTTGAGCACCTGCTGACCTATGCCACCTCCCCGCACATGGACTTGCAGGTGCTCCCGTTCAGCGCCGGTGTCCCGGACGGCGAAATGCTGTCGTTCACCCTGCTGAGCTTCGATAACTCCCCCACCGTCGTGTATTCGGGGGACCGGCGCGGAGGCCGCGTATATGACGCTCCAAAGGTGGTCCGTGGATCGGTGGACGCATATGATCGGCTCAGGGCGCACGCGTTGTCACCCGATGACTCGGTAGCCCTCGTCACGTCGCTGTTGAAGGAGTACCGATCATGAGTGCTGGCCCGGACCTGACCGCCGCCGAGTGGGTCAAGTCCTCCTACAGCGGGGGGAACGGCGGTCAGTGCGTGGAATTCTCCCGAAGCTTCGTACCGTCCGGCATGATCCCGGTGCGAGACTCCAAGTCCACCGCGTCGGCGGGACTGATCTTCGACACCCACGCATGGGCTCAGTTCATCTCAGTGGTCAAGACCGGCTCCGATGAACAGGCACACGCATCATGAGTGCTGGCCCGGACCTGACCGCCGCCGAGTGGGTCAAGTCCTCCTACAGTGGAGCGAACGGCGGTCAGTGCGTGGAATTCTCCCGAAGCTTCGTACCGTCTGGTCTGGTCCCGGTGCGAGACTCGAAGTTCACCGCATCCGCCGCCCTCGTCTTCGACACCGGCACGTGGGCACGCTTCATCTCGACAATCAAGCACCCCTGACGCCGTTGAACAGGTCCGATCCACCCTGCAACGTTCGGTGGTTCACGTCGAGCCACAGCAACGGAAACGGCGAATGCGTCGAGGTCGCCGCCCTCGACGGCGCGGTCGCCCTCCGGGACAGCAAGCGGCGGGGCGGCCATGTCCTCGTCTGCACACCCACGGAGTGGCACGCGTTCCTCACCGGCGTGGCCCACGACGAACTCGGCGGGCGGAGCGGTCAGGCCGAGTCGGCGGGGAGCACGTAGGCGCGGGCGAAGTGCGTTCTGATGGTCGGGTGGTCGAGGTGACCGACCAGGGCCTTGCCGGCGTGGAAGGTGATCTCACCGGTACCGGTCACTACGGCGGGTGGGTGCTGACCCACCAGAGCTTCAGCCGCCCGGTATCGTGCCGGGCGGCTGTCGCCATGAACGAGAACGGACACGCGATGACTGACACGCGTCATGCCGCATGGGACACCTATGCGCAGACGAAGCCCCAGCGGCGGGCGGCGAACGCCAAGGGCGAGACCACGTGGTTCAACTGGACCCAGCACCCCGACCACGGCCCCGGAGCGGAGCTCCTTGCGCTGCCGACCGGGGGCCGCGTGCTCGACCTCGGTTGTGGAGCCGCCGGGAACCTCGCCCACCTGGCCACGCTCGGCATGCGCGCCCTGGGCGTCGACCTGTCCTCCGCCCAGCTCTCCAAGGCCTGCGAACGGTGGCCCGACGTGAACGGGATGGAGCTGCACCAGGGCGAGGCTCTCGGCTTCCTGGCGCAGCAGGAACCGTTCGACGCGATCTACTCCGTCTTCGGAGCCGCCTACTTCACCGACCCCGGGCTCACGCTCCCCGCCGTCTTCGACCGGCTGACGCCCGGCGGGGTGTTTGCGATGTCCCAGCACCCACCTGTCGACGGCTGCTACGGATGCCAGGCGTCGTACATCCCCCGAGGCCCCGAGGAAGACCCGGCCATCGTCAAGCGGTGGGACCACACTCCGGAAACGTGGGCGGCCATGTTCGAGGAGCACGGATTCAACGACGTCACCGCCACCGTCCTCCCCGCCCCCGCGACCGGCAGGCGCCGCATCGGCACACTCCTGGTCCGCGGGGTGCGCGGAGTCCAGTGACGCGGGGCTATCGCCACCCGGGCAAGGCCCGGGGCGGACGACTCCAGCGGGCGACGACGAGGCTTTTCGGGGAATCTGGGAAGCAGCACGTGATGAGCAGCAGGTTTGATCCTCCGCAGAACGCAGAGTGGTTCACGTCGAGCCACAGCAACGGGAACGGCGAATGCGTCGAGGTCGCCGCCCTCGACGGCGCGGTCGCCCTCCGGGACAGCAAGCGGTGGGGCGGCCATGTCCTCGTCTGCACACCCACGGAGTGGCACGCGTTCCTCACCGGCGTGGCCCACGACGAACTCGGCGGGCGGAGCGGTCAGGCCGAGTCGGCGGGGAGCACGTAGGCGCGGGCGAAGTGCGTTCTGATGGTCGGGTGGTCGAGGTGACCGACCAGGGCCTTGCCGGCGTGGAAGGTGATCTCACCGGTACCGGTCACCGCGGCGGGCGGGTCTTCACCGTCGCGGCTCGCAAGGAGTTGGAGACTTTCCGGGAGGATTGACCTGGTCAGGAGCACTGCCGTGCGCCCCCCGGGCCGCGCTACCGTCCCCCGGGCTGGTGAGTACCGGCCACACGGAGGAGGTTCGATGACAGGTAAGCACGGCGACGGCTCGCCGAAGGACCACCTGCCCGGTACGCCGCAGGGGCAGGGTGATCACCGCAAGGACGACGACGAGGACGAGGACCGGACGTGAAGGCTTCCGCCCCAGGCCCCGCGGCGGTCGGTGGCGGTGTCGTGGCCGCCGGATGGGACGCCGCGTTCGACGCGCTGCCGCGCTCGCTGTTTCTGCCGGAGTTGGTCTGGGCGTTCGAGGCCGAGGGCCACGCGGTCGCCGTGGACCGCGTCGAGGAGCCGCTTGTGTGGCGGGAGGCGGCCGAGTCGGACCAGCCGGTGATCACCCAGTGGGACAACGGCCGGCATCGCGGACGCGCACCGGGGCGGACGCCCACGAGTTCGGCCTCCGCCCCTCCTCTGGTCGCGGCCATGCTCGCCGCCCTGGACGTCGCGCCGGGGATGCGGGTCCTTGAGGTCGGCACGGGCACCGGCTGGAACGCCGGTCTGCTCGCGCACCGGCTCGGCCAGGAGAACGTCACCACGGTGGAGGTCGACGAGCGGGTGGCGCGGGCCGCCCGGCGGTCCCTGGAGGGCGTCGGGCTGCACCCGCGGGTGGTGACCGGCGACGGTGCCCTCGGTGTGCCGGATGCCGCCCCGTACGACCGGATCATCGCCACCTGCGGGATGCGGCGGATCCCCGCGGCGTGGCTCGCGCAACTGCGGCCGGGCGGAGTCGTCCTGGCGACGTGGGGCACCGCGTTCAGCTCGACGGACGCGCTGGTGCGGGCTCACCGTCCACGCGGACGGCACGGCCACCGGGCCGTTCCTGTCGCTGGTGGAGTTCATGAAGTCACGCGGCGACGTCGGCGCGAACGACGAGGGGAGGCGGCCCCGTTACCCGCCGGACCTCCCGATCGCCGACACCACCAGCACGGTCTGGCCACCGGCCGACACCTGGCACCCGTTCCGGTTCGTCGCGGGACTGTCGATGCCGGAGGCCGCACACGCGGTCCAGGTCCATGAGGACGGCGCGACGCACTGGCTGTACGACCTGGCCGGGCAGGGGTGGACCGCGGCGGTGCGGCGTGACGGCGCGGGCCGCGGCGTTCTGGTGCGGCGTGCCGGTGGCCGGGAGCTGTGGGGCGAGTTCCCCGATGTGTACGCCCGGTGGCAGGGCCTCGGCGCACCCGGCGTGGAGCGCTTCGGGCTGACCGTCGCGGCGGATGGCGCGGTGGCGCCGTGGCTCGACGCCCCGGGGCGGCCGGTGTCTTCCTGACGCCGGACGCGGCATCGGGCGGGGGTGGGCGCCGCTGGCCGGGGCGCGCCTCGTGGCGCTGCCCCGGCCGTGGCGTGGCCGAGGAGGTGGTCAGTCTCCGGCCAGGAGGGAGGCGTGGGGGTCCCAGCCCTCGGGGAGGGGTTCGGGAGCGATGAACGCGGCGCCGCCGGGGGCCGGGGGGCCGACCGTGCGGAACTCCGCCGCCTCGGCGGAGTCGGTGATCGCCGTCATGGTCTTCAGGACGTGCAGGCCGAGCGCGCCCGAGGCGCGGTGCGGCTGGCCCGAGCGCAGGGCGCGGGCCATCTCCAGGACGCCGAGGCCGCGGCCCGTGGTGGCGCCCTCCACGGGCAGTTCGCGCCAGTCGTCGTCGCCGTGGCCGCGTACCAGCAGCGGGCCCCTGAACGTGTTGGGGTCGGGCACGCCGAGGGTGCCCTCGCTGCCGGTGACCTCGAACTGGATGCGTCGCACGGACGAGTCGAAGCTGTAGACCGAGCTGGCGCGCGGGCCCGAGGCGAACTCCAGCAGCGCGTTGACGTGGGTGGGCACGTCCACCGAGAAGGTCTCCCCGGCCTTGGGGCCCGAGCCCGTGGTGCGCCGCGCCCGCGCCCTGGCGGCGGTCGCCGCGACCCGCGCCACGGGGCCGAACAGCGCCACCAGCGAGGTCAGGTAGTAGGGGCCTATGTCGAACAGGGGCCCGGCGCCCGGCTGGTAGAAGAAGGCGGGGTCCGGGTGCCAGGACTCGGGGCCGAGGCTCTGCACCGCCGTGGCCGCGGCGACCGGCGTGCCTATGTGCCCGGCCCGCACGGCGCGCAGCGCCGACTGGAGGCCCGCGCCGAGGAACGTGTCGGGCGCGTTGCCGACGAGCAGTCCGCGTTCCGCCGCCTCGGCGAGCAGGGCGTCGCCGGTCTCGGCGGTGGTGGCCAGCGGCTTCTCGCCGTAGACGTGCTTGCCCGCGCGCAGCGCGGCCGTGGCGATCTCGGCGTGGGCGGCGGGAACGGTGAGGTTGACGACGATCTCGACCTCGGGGATGCCGAGCACCGTGGCGACGTCCCCGGCCACCTCCACGCCGTGGTCCCGGGCGGCGGCCGAGGCGCGGGCCGTGTCGAGGTCGGCCACGCCGAGCACCCGCACATCGGGGAAGGCGGTCAGGGTCCGCAGGTACTCGCCGCTGATGACCCCCGCGCCGACGATCGCGACGCCCACGGGCCCCGAGCCGTTACCAGGGCCGGTGCCGGTGCCGCTCACGCCGCCTCCAGCTCGGTGACATAGGCGCGGCTCCTGGCCAGGGCGTCGAAGAAGTCGGTGGCGCAGGTGTCGAGTTCGACGATGCGCAGGGCGTCGGGCGCGGCGGCCAGAATCTCCGGAACGGGCATCGCGCCCTCGCCGACGGCCTGGTGCGGCTCGTCCCTGGTGGTGGCCGGGCCGTCCTTCACGTGCAGGGCCTCGACGCGGTCGCCGAGGCGGCGCAGCAGCGCGGGAACGTCGGCCCCGCCGATCGCGGCCCAGTAGGTGTCGACCTCCAGGAAGACGCCGGGCGAGAGCTGCTCGGCCAGCAGTTCCAGGGCGTGGCGCCCCTCGAAGACGGGCTCCAGCTCCCACCAGTGGTTGTGGTAGCCGAGGCGGATGCCGTGGCCCGCCGCCCGCGAGGCCAGGCCGTTGAGCAGGTCGGCGGTGCGGGCTATGCCGTCGTGCGTGGTGAACTCCTCGGCGGGGATGCCCGCGGGGACGATCGCGCGGTCGGTGCCGAGGATGTCGATGGCCTCGAAGACCGGTCCCGGCTCGCCGTCCAGGAGCGAGCGGGCATGGGTGGCGATGACGCTCAGGCCCAGGCCGTCGACCACGGAGCGGAAGCCCACGGGGTCGGCGGTGGGGTCGAACGGCTCCACCGCGGTGAACCCGATCTCGGCGATGCGGCCGAGCGCCGCGTCGCGGTCGGCGGCGAGCGCGTCGCGCACGGTGTAGAGCTGAACACCCAGAGGTGGTGCCATGGTTGTGCTGCCTTCCATGATGTCCTGTCGTGCGACCTTGAGGAAGATAATCCGCTTTATTCACCCTGACAACGGTCCCCGATGGACCTTCCCTTCCCTCGCACCCCGCAAGCCCCGCCGGGACCCGGAACCTCGGCCGCGCACCCGCCCCTCACGTGCCCCTGGTCGCCCTTCTGAAAAATTATCGAAAAGAGACCGGTAATTTTCGGCAGCAGGAGCCAGCCAGTTCCCTTTACTCTGCCCTGAGCGCAGGCATTTCGCGTCGAAATCCTTCCGGAAAGAGCCATTGACGAGAGAGCGGGACGGCTCGATACTCCCCGCGATCGTTGCCGATCGCCAGGGAGGACCTCCCTGCGAGCCGCGGCAGATTCCCACCCATCACGCCGGGCGGTGCGCCCACCGCCCGGATTCCCGAAGGGGCAGCGATGAACGAACCCTCGCGTTTCAGACCCGAGCGCCCGACATGGCGTGCTCGCCTCCGCAGAGCCCTCGCCATGGGCGTGGTCGGCATCCTGGCCTCGGCCGGTGTCGTCATCCTGTCCGGCACCGCCGAGGCCGCCACCACCCTGGGAGCGTCGGCGGCGGAGCAGGGGCGGTACTTCGGCACCGCCGTCGCCGTCAACCGGCTGAGTGAGTCCGACTACACGGCCACGCTCAACCGGGAGTTCAACAGCGCCACCGCCGAGAACGAGATGAAGTGGGACGCGCTGGAACCGCAGCGCGGCAGCTTCCAGTTCGACACCGCCGACCGCTTCATGAACCACGCCAGAGGCCAGGGCATGGACGTGCGCGGCCACACCCTGGTCTGGCACTCGCAGCTCCCCGGCTGGGTCAACTCGCTGGGCGCCGGCGACCTGCGCACCGCGATGAACAACCACATCACCCGCGTCATGCAGCAGTACCGAGGGCAGATCGACTCGTGGGACGTGGTCAACGAGGCGTTCCAGGACGGCAGCAGCGGAGCCCGCCGCCCCTCCCCGTTCCAGAACCTGCTGGGCAACGGCTTCATCGAGGAGGCGTTCCGCACCGCCCGCGCGGCCGACCCCGCCGCCAAGCTCTGCTACAACGACTACAACACCGACGGCCAGAACGCGAAGAGCAACGCCGTCTACAACATGGTGCGCGACTTCAAGGCCCGCGGCGTCCCGATCGACTGCGTCGGCTTCCAGTCGCACTTCAACAGCCAGTCCCCCGTGCCCAGCGACTACCGGGCGAACCTCCAGCGCTTCGCCGACCTCGGCGTGGACGTCCAGATCACCGAGCTGGACATCGAGGGCTCCGGCACCGCGCAGGCCAACAGCTACCGCACCGTGGTCAACGCCTGCCTCCAGGTGTCGCGTTGCAACGGCATCACCGTCTGGGGGGTGACGGACAAGTACTCGTGGCGCGCGAGCGGCACGCCCCTGCTGTTCGACGGCAACTACAACAAGAAGCCGGCCTACACCGCGGTGCTGGAAGCCCTCGGCGGCGAACCGGGCGGCGACCCGGACCCCGACCCGGGAACGGGCGGCTGCTCGGTGACCTATGACGAGACCGACCGCTGGGGCGACCGCTTCAACGGCAGGGTCACGGTGAGAGCGGGGAGTTCGGCCATCAGCGGCTGGACGACGACCGTCACCGTCTCCTCCGCCCAGGACATCTCGACCACCTGGAACGGGAGTCCGACCTGGGACAGCAGTGGCAACGTCATGACCATGAGGCCCAACGGCAACGGCGGTCTCGCCGCCGGGGCGACCACCAGTTTCGGCTTCACCGTGATGGCCAACGGCGACTGGTCCCAGCCACGCCTCGGTGGTTGCACGGCGGCCTGACCCCGCCCGGCCCCCTCCCCCACCATCCGACGGCGCGGCGACCACGACGGTCGCCGCGCCGTTCGCGTGCCCGTGCCCCTACTGCGCCCGTGCCCGTTGCCCGTCGTGGTCGCCGAATTCACATGGTGTTCTCAGGGAGCGGCGAAAGGCCGCGTTCCCGCGGTGACCTGCCCGCTTCCCCGCCACGATGTGTCGCGGTATTGCGGCGTCTTTGCACGGCATTACGGTGCGTCTCGGAAGCCCTTGCCCGTTCGTCCTGGTGTTCGCTACGTTTCGCCGTATGCGGAGACTTCTGCGGTTCACCCAGCGACGCGCCGTGGACTATATGCGCGTCGCCACCGCGATCTGTCGCTGACCCCCGCCTCCCCCTTTCACCACCCCCTTTTCGCCGCGCGCACGCCCGTTGTTCGGAATGCGCGCCGGCGCCTTTCCCCGTGCTCTTCCCGTACGTTCAGGAATGCCGCATGCCCAGAAACAGAATTCGTCCCCGAACCGCCACCGCGGCCCTCGCCGCCGCCCTCGCCGCCTCCACCCTGGCGGGCTGCGCCGAGGAGGGCCCGAGCGCGGCCAGCGCCGCCGAGCTGGCCGAGGTCGCCATCCCCGACACCGTCGATCCCCACACCACGCTGACCATCGGCGCCCCCGAGGCCGAGGTCGCCCTGAAGCTGTCCGGGCTCGTCGACGAGCTGTCCTTCGACGTCGAGTGGGCCGAGCTCTCCGGCGGCCCCCAGTGCTCCGAGGCGTTCCGCGCCGACGCCCTCGACGTCTGCGCGGCGGCGGAGATCCCCTCCGTCCACGCCCGCTGGACCGGGCTCGACACCCGGCTGGTGGCCGCCGTCTTCCGCGAGGACCCGATCGCCAACCCGATCTACGAGCTGGGCATCGCCCCCGGCGCCGGTGTGGAGACGCTGGAGGACCTGCGCGGCAAGCGCATCGCGTTCAGCCCGGGGCAGGCGCAGGGCGCCCTCGTCCTGCGCATCCTGGACGCGGCGGGGCTGACCGAGGACGACGTCGAGCTGGTCGAGATGCCGAGCACCGGCGACGTGTATCCGACCGCGCTGGGCAGCGGGCAGGTGGACGCGGCGCCGCTGGGCGGCGTGTACATCCGCCGCTACATCGACCTGTACGGCGCCGAGGGCGCCACGACCGTCCGGCACGGGCTGCGCGACGACCCCTCCCACCTGTGGGTACCGGCCGACGCGGTCGAGGACGGCGCGAAGGCCGCCGCCATCAGGGAGTTCGTCGGCCTGTGGGCGCGGGCCGAGGTGTGGGTGGACGAGCACCCCGAGGAGTGGATCGAGGGCTACTACATCGAGGACCAGGGCCTGTCCCGCGAGGACGCCGAGTACCTCGTCGAGCAGGCGGGCCACCCCGACCTGCCCGCCGACTGGTCCGAGGCCATCGAGCGCCACCAGCAGACCATCGACCTGCTCGCCGCCGAGCTCGGCAACGAGCCGTTCGACGCGGAGGAGCTCTACGACCGGCGGTTCGAGCGCGTGGCCGCCGAAGCCATCGGAGGCGCGTGATGACCACCGGTCTCGACGGACGGCTGGCCAAGCTCTCCCCCGCCCCCGACA
>NZ_LAVK01000086.1 GCF_001083795.1 Streptomyces sp. SBT349 | reverse complement strand
CGCGGTGGGCTCCGGATCCCGCCCCCCGGCCTGACGGACCCGGTCACGCAGCCGGTCGTGCAGTTCCTGGATCCATCCCTTGTCGCGCCAGCGCCGCCAGAACGCGTAGACGCGGTCCCACACGGTTCTGTGGAATCTGAACTGTCAACTCAGCAGCTCGTCCTCTGCGACCCAGGCATGGTCGAGGAACGGCGCTTGGATGCTGGTCAGGTTTTGGGCCCAGCGGAAGAGTTCGTCGGCCTTCTTGACCACCGATTCCGCCAGGTCAGCGGTCAGCAGGTCAATCTCAGATGTCACCGAGGTCAAGGCTCCGGTGCTGGTCAGCATTTCGTGCAGCCGGTCGCGTGCCCTGGCGTCCGCGTGCAGGAGAGCGTTCCTCCAGGCCCCGAGCAGGTTGAGGAACTCGCGTTTCTCCGTGCTGAGGACGGATCCGGCTGGACGGCCCATGGCCTCGGCCGCTGTGGGCAGTTCCTCCCACCGCTTGACCCAGGAGACGTTGTCCTCTGTTCCGGCTTGGATGTGCACCCAGTTGGCATAGCCCTCAGCGGCGGCTTGCGTCAGAGCAACGGTGACGATGACGGCATCGCGTTCACGCTGCCTGCGTTCGATTCCAGAGCGTTCGCGCGCTTGTTCTTCAGCGGCATCCTTCGCGAAGCGACGCGCCGACAGGGCTCGGGCTTTGGCCTGCCGGAAGAGGACCTGGCTGCCGTCGTAGTCATAGATCATGCCGGGCATCCTCCCGCTGCAGAACCTGCGATGTCGCATGTTCCAGCACGCTTCTCAGGCGGATTGGTGATGTCCACGATTGGCAGCAGTGCCGCGGTGGCCGGGGCGCCGATCTGCCGAGGTGTCGGCCCGGCGGGGGTGGGGACGTCGGTGAGTCGTTCGAGGAGCTGGTCGAGGGCGGCTTGGCCGTCGTCGACGGCGGCGCGTTCATCGTCGGTGAGCGGGATGCTGGCCAGCATCTTCTGCAGATTCTCCTTCGCCTCCAGCAGTTGGCCCTTGCTTGAGTCCTTCGGCGTGTAGAAGTCGCAGCGTGCGCAGGCCATGCGGTGCTGGCACTGCTCGAAGAAGGTGTAGGTGCACCAGCCGTGGCCGAGGTCGAAATACTGCCAGGGCTCGCCGCTGGCGGCGGCGCCGGAGGCAACCGCGTCGCGGTCGACGAGGACTTCGATGGTGCGCACGTTCCTCGCGAAGTAGCCGGCGTCGTTGTAGGCCCTGGCCAGCGTGTTCGGGGTGAGCTTCGCATAGTGCGAGGTCGCCTCGGGAGTCCGGTGACCGAGCCATTCCTGCAGTTCGAAGAGTGTCATGGGCTCCTTGGCGTTGTAGAGCTGACTGGCGATGGTGGACCGGGCCCGGTGGCTGGTGATGCTGCCGCGGACGTCGACGGTGGGGACGCTGGCCTTGCGGCAGAGCATCGGGATGATCGCCGTGTTGATGTAGTGCTTGGCGACCCGGCGGGCCCGGTGGGCAAACAGGAAGTCGGCGTACTCGTTGGTCTTGCGGTCGAGCATCGGCGGCTGGGCGGGCCTGACGGCCTGCCATGCCTCGATGGCCTGGCCCAAGAGCGGGTCGACGGGCTTGGTGAACGCGGTGCCGGTCTTGTGGGTGGGCACGTCCAGCAGGCAGACGGCGTCGCGGGCAAGGACCTCGCCGGAATCGCCGGGGATCGGGAAGCCGTCGTGCTGCCAGCGGATGCAGCCTACCCGGAACCGGGCGATCTCGTCACTGCGTTGACCGGCGAACAGCCAGGTCAAGGTGATGGCCCGGATCAGCTCGACCGGATAGGTGCGGCCGTCCGCGGTCGGCAGATCGCCGGACTCGACATTCAGACCCGCCCACAGCAGCTTGGCCCAGATGTCATCGGCGATCACTCGCGGGTCCGGCCCCATCAGGGCGCGAACGCTTCGCGGGGTTCTCAGGGCATGGGCCGGGTCGAACCTGCGTGGGATCAACTCCCATTCGTGCAGGTCACGGAAGAACGCGCGGGGCACCTTGAGGTAACCGGACTTCGTCTGCGGCGTGAGCGGTTTCCCCAGGTGGTTCTGCGAGCGCATGCCATGGGTCCACTGCGAGAAGTCGCCGACGGCCATCCGGTCCACCGCCGCGACCCAGGACGCGCACGTCTGGCGGGTCCACTGGCTGGCCTCGGTGATCTCGGGGTGCTCGGCGGCCAGCCAGCGGCCGATCTTCGCGAGCACGCTGCGGTAACCTCTGCGGATCTTCGGAGTCAGCGTCGATGTCGCGTACCAATGCTCAACCGACGCCGCCCACGGGGCTGGAACTCCCTCCATCGCGGCCGGTCCGGCCTCATGCCCAGACGGTGGCGGGTCCGCGTGGCCGAGTGCCGCGACCGCCCGGTGAAGGCCGTAGAGGTCCTTGCCCCACTGCCCGCTCATCGCCGGGTGAACACGCAGCGCGGCCAGGGCCTCGGTGGACAGGTCCTCCAGCAGCGGACTGCGGTTCAGCAGCAGCATCTGGCAGATCACCGCGGCCAACTTGGCGGCGTCACGGCGATAGCCCCAGCCGGCCAGAACCCTGCAGATCCGCCGGACGGCATCGTCGACGAGATCGGCCCCGAAGACCCGACGGGCCAGGGTCGGCCGCATGAAGCGACCGAGCCGGTCGAAGGCGGTGAACTCGCCGAGCAGGTAAGCGTAGATGAGCACGAAGGGCCGGGCGTTGGGGCCGATCTGGCCGCCCCATGAGTGCCGGAAGTCGGCGCCGCTGGCGTTGATCAGGTGCACCCAGTCGTCCGCTGACCAGCCCCAGAAGGCTCGGCGAAGCTCGCCGCAGCGGATCAGCACCAGCCCGGCCGCGTCCCGCGCGAACCGCCGCTGATGACGGTCGTCCGGTGGCCAGTGCAGACCGGCGAGAGCGTCCACCAACGGCCTCACCAGCCGGGCCACCGGCCGAAGCGGTACTGCGTCGAGATTGAGACCATCGAGCCGAAGCTGATCGATGCTGAGCATGTTGAGTGCTTCCGCCTCAGCCTCGGTGAGCAGGCCGCGACGGTCATAGTGGGCAAGGCCGACGAGCGACGCCCAGGTCGGAGTGCTTGTCGGCCCGGTGGCCGCCGTACTCGGTTGTGCGGTCACTCGGCGACCGCCTCAGAGACATGGGCGGCACGGGTGAGCATCTCCACGCGCCAGGAATGGATCTGCTGCATGCCCCGGTTCAGCTTCTCTGCCAGGTCGCGGCCCGAGAGGTGGATGTAGGTCAGCGTCGACTCGGTGCTGCGGTGCCCGGCGAAGGAGGCGATGGCGTGCAGTTCCCAGCCCATTCGGGCCAGGTCGGTCAAGCACAGATGCCGCGTGGTGTGGGTCGAGAACCGCGGCAGGTCGGCAGCGAGGGCGACGCGCCGGATCACCTTCGACCAGGTCCAAAGGGTCAGCGGCTGGCCGTAGTTGCGGCGCGACTCGGACAAGAACAGCGGTCCTCGGGCCCGGCTGATCGTGGCCCGATGTGCGAGGTAGCCGGACAGCAGGACGCCGGTCGCCGCCGAGTAGGGGACGACGCGCTCGCGCCGCGCCTTCGTCGTCTCCGCCCGAATCCGGAGAGTCCGGTGGGCGGGGTCGAGGTCATCGGTCCGCAGCGAGCACAGCTCCTCGCGTCGCAGGGCCGCGTCGTAGGCGAGGGCGAGCATGACGCGGTTGCGTACCGGCTCCTCGCGCGCGACGTCCAGCAGGTTGAGCCACTGCTGTTCGCTCGGGATCCACGGCAGCTTCGTCAGCCGAGGCACCAGCCCTCGCTGGTGACCGCCGAACTTTCGTCCAGGTGTGTAACGGCCGCGGCCGACCGGATTGGACTCCCGCAGGCCCTCCTCGATGAGGTAGTCGTAGAACAGCCGCACCGGCACCAGCCGCTGCTGCAGCGTCGCGTTCGCCAAGCCGGCGCCCGAGTCAAGAACGACGACATTGCCTCCTCGACGGCTCGGCCGCGTTGCCAGCTCCTTCACGAACGCCGCCACATGCAGACGCTTCGCGACGAGCGGGTCGATTCCGTCTCGCTCGCAGACCAGCAAGTACTCAGCGAGTCCCCGCGCATATGCGTCGATCGTCCGGGGTGCCCGTCCCAGATCCGTCCACACCCGCAGCCACTCGGCCGCTCGCTCATGCCGGCCCAGGACCGGCCACTTCTCCTCCAGCACCACCGCGCTGCCCAACGGATCTCCTCAGTACGTGGGGACGCCGCAGGATACGAGCTGCATCCCGCGGCGCGTGATTCCACGTAACTAATAGGAAGTCCGCGGGCATCGCCCGCCACGTGATGCCGCCCGCGACGAGGTATCGGACCGCGTCGACCATCTGCCGGTGGCAGTAACCCTCCGGCTGCCCGCCCCTGCCCTGCAACCACCCCGGCACCGGCAGCAGGTCCCGCACCGCGGCCCACTCGGCGTCCGTCATGTCCGACGGATACCGGGGCTGCCGATCCGGACGACCGCCCGCATTCCCGAACCGGTGCGCGAGGCAGTCACACGAAGGAGAAGCCGCATTGGACCAGGCCGACGCAGCAGCGTAAAACTGTGACAACAGGGCTCCTGGGCGCGCTCCTGGCTTCAACAACCCCGAGCTGCACCAGAGGCCCTGTCTTCATGCACGCACCGACACAAGACCACCCGACCAGGCATCCCCACTCGAACCCATGCCCACCATGATCGATAGAGCAACGGCTTCTTACGCTCTCGGGTTTCGCGGTCAGTCGGCGATCTGGCCGGTGCTGTCCCGGTTGAACTCGAGCCAGTAGTCGGTTCCGTCCAGCACGTTGGTGGCAGCCAGGCCCCATGTGTTGGCGGGGATAGAACGCCAGCTGTTGCACGACGCTGTTCTTGAGAAGCACGTGCGGACGCTGACGGTCTGGTTGGGCCTGACGTTGATGTCGACGCAGTTCGGGCCGGTCGTGGCGAAGCCTGCTGACCTCGCTGGCCACTCGTGCTCTCCGTTGTAGTTGGTGGTCCGGTACGAGATGGGGTTATCTCGACAGGCCTGCTTGGTGATGGGTTCGGCGCTGGTCGGTGCCGCTGTAGCGGCGGTGATCCCCCCGGCGACCAGCGCGATCACCATTAACGACCGTACTGTTCGCGATCCTGTACGCATTTACCCTCCCCTGGATGGTATGTAGCCATTGGGAGACTACGGTCGGTGACCGACCGGCGTACAGCAGCGTTCCGGTCAAGCATCTCGGCCCGCAGGCGGCGCCAAGTGCCGGTTCTCCAGGACAATCGGCGCCATCCCCGAGATGCTCCAAGCCGCGTTCCGCCCTCAGCAGCAGCGGCAAGCCCTGGTCAAGCCCTTCGTTCGGCCTCCGGCGTAGCGTCGGGTGCGTGGCCACCAACGCGGACGTGGACAGGCCGCCGGCGGCCGATGGGCCGCTGGTGCGCGTGGTGCTGCCGGACGGGCAGGCAAAGGACGGCCCGACTCCGTAGGACTGCTGCGTCACGTGTTGGCCGCGTGCTGACGCGTTCCAGCCGGGGTAGGCAAGCGATCTCCGGGGCGCAGCTTTTGCACGGCGCTGCTCGCGGCGCCTGCTGGCTCCGTCCGGTGGGACGCGGGTGAAGTTGCGCGGTGGGGTTCTCCCGCCCGGCGGGAGGGGCCGCTGCCGTGGGCCTTCTCGTCGCCTGCGGGGGTGTGTGCTGGGTGGATGTTGAGTATTGCGAAGGTCTCCCTGGGGTCTGGGTGGCGGTATTACTTCCGCGGCGTGATGGTGGGTGACGGGCGACGCGGGGCGGGGCAGTCCCTGCGCGCGGCGCAGGAGGAGGCAGGTGTTCCGCCGGGGGTGTGGTCGGGCGCGGGCCTGGCCGCGCTGGGGCTGGTGCCGGGTGAGGCGGTGACGGAGCGGCAGGCCGAGTTGTTGTTCGGGAAGGGGCGGCATCCGGACGCGGACCGGATCGAGGCCGGGCTCCTGGCGGCGGGGGAGACGCCGGTGGTGGCGCGGCGGGCGACGGTGCTGGGCCGGGACCCGGGCGAGATCCGCGACCCGGTGCTCGCCCTGGATCTGGTGTTCCGGCCGCCGGGCAGTGTGCACGCGTTGTGCAACGCGTCCGCTCCGCGGTGCAGCGCGCCGTGGACCACGATGACGACGCCGACCGCCTGCTCGACCTCCTGGACCTGCTGCTCGAATGGCGCGGCATCACCCCCGCTGGTCTGGCCGCCGACCTCGACCGCGTCCTGGCCGTCCTCGCCCTGGACACACCCGCCGCACGGACGATCGTCTCTGCCCACTTCACCGGCCGACACGGCGCCGCCTGGCAGACCGCCTACCAGGAGGTCACCGCCGCCTGGCAGGCCGCCGGCCTCACCCCGGCCTCGGCATGACGCTCACCCCCCCCCGGCACCGACCCGGCCCCGGACGGCGCTGCTCTTCAGCCCTTCGCCCGGAGCAGGAAGACCAGAGCCTCCTCCTCATGTTCGCCGCGAGTATGGAGGGGAGGATCCGGAAACCGTGGGTGCGCGGCCACTACGGCTGAGATCATGGCAAGAGGATCAGATCATGATCACGGTGCAAGGGCAGCGGGGGCGGGCATGGAGGACACCGGCACGGTGCGCGCGGTCGTGATCGACCACAAGGCGGTCTTGCGCTCGCCCGGGCGCGCCCACAACGGGATCGCCGACTTCCTCCAGTGGCTCGACGAACACGACATCTCCTTCGTGCTGCTCACGACCGACCCGATCGACGCCGAGGCAGCCCTGACGGCCGCTGGCCTGCCCGCGCCCGCCCTTCACCTGTCCCGCGACGACATCCCCGGCATGCCGAACCGCGGCAGCGGTGCCTGGCTCCAGACGGTTGCCGAGCGCCTCAGGCTGCGCCTGAACCAGATCGTGCTCGTCGGTACCTCGGAGCTGGACTGGCGCACCGGCATCAACGCCGGCGTCGTCCACATCCTCGCCCGCTGGGCCGACCACGTCCGCAACGGAAAGGGCATGATCACCCTGTCGGCCGACGAGCCGGCGGATGTCGGGGAGCTCCTGGAGCACTTCCTCCTGGACGAGCCCCGCTGGGCCTTCAGCCATGACGACACTGCCCGCTCCTTCAAGATCCGCTCGCTCCTGCCTCCCAACGTGCGGTTCCCCCAGGCCCTCGGCCGGACCTTCGAGCTCCAGGACGTCTTCACCCGCAGCCGCACCATCACCGTCGGCACTCAGGACGCCCGCGACATCCTGATGCTGCGCCTGCTCTCCTCCGCCTACCTCGACGGCACCCTGCCCCACCGCAGCTTCTTCTGCGTCTACCCCAGCAGCTCCCCGGGCCAGGTCAGCCAGCAACTCGCCGGCTTCCTCACCAAAGCGAAGGTGATGGTCGGCTCCTACTACCGAGAGGACCTTCTCGAGCGCGTCGGTCAGGCACCGGACACCAGCCTGGAACGGTGGAGGAGGAGCAAAGGAGAGGCGAGCACGGCGGACATCTCCATCGGCGCCCAGGTCCGCACCGTCCGCATCAACCCCAAGTACCGGGGCAAGCTCAAGGGCAAGACGGTGATCGTCTTCGACGACTTCACCACCGAGGGCAAGTCCATCGAGTGGGCCCGCACCCTCCTGACCAGCGCCAACGTGGCACAGGTCATCGCCTTGACCATCGGCAAGTACGGCGCCTCCCGCCACACTGCCTACCAGTTGCGCCCCGGCACGACGATCGACCCCTACAAGGTCAGCTACCACCTAGCAGCCACGAACTTTGTGACGACGCCCGTCACAGGAGCCGCGGGCCCAGGCCCCGACGATGCTCTGAAGGCCACGATGTCCCACTTCATCGCCGCCGGGCAGAGCGCCCACTGATCCTGCACGCCATCCGGCCCTCGGAGCCGTCCTCCGGCCAGGCAAGCCGAAGCGACGATCGACTCGGCCGCACCCTTCCCGCCCGTACGAGGGCCGCGTACGCCATGATGGAAGTGGCCCGAGAACCTCACTTCATCCTTCGAACATCCCGGGGCCACGAGTAGAAGGACACCCGATGGACCTCGATATCACCGCTGACCAGCACGATCTACTGACCCTGTGCGCGCTGCGCACCGGCGAGACCTCCCTCGACTGGAGCCTGCTCGCCCGTAGCGCCCAGAGCCCCGAAGGCCTGGCCGCGCTCATGGACGGACAACTGCGCGAGGACTCGCGCGCCGCGACCAAGAACCGCCCCCTGTTGCAGCAGGCCCTGGCCGCGGGCCTGGGCGATGCCCGGGCCCGCGTGGACGACGAGCTGGCCGCAGCCGGCAAGGCCGGCGCCCGCATGGTCACCGTCCTCGACGAGGACTACCCGGCGAACCTCCGCATGATCGGCAATCTGCCGCCGTTCCTCTTCTACCGCAGCGAGCTCGATGAGCGCGATGCCCGCTCCATCGCCGTCGTAGGCACCCGCCAGGCCTCCGAGGACGGACTGCGGCGGGCGACCCGGATGGCCCGCGAGCTCACCGAGCACGACGTCGTGATCGCAAGCGGTCTCGCCAAAGGGATCGACGCCGCCGCCCACCAGGCCGCCCTCACAGCCGGAGGCAGAACCTTCGCCGTCATGGGCACCGGCATCGCCGCCCCGATCTATCCGGCGGAGAACCGGCCGCTCGCACGGGCCATCCTGGACGCGGGCGGGGCTCTGCTGAGCCAGTTCTGGCCCACCAGCCCGCCGGCGAAGCACACCTTCCCGCGCCGCAACGTCGTCACCTCCGGCACCACTCTGGGCAGCGTCGTCATCGAGGCCTCCAGCACCTCCGGCGCCAAGATGCAGGCCCGCCTGGCCGCCGAGCACGGCAAGCTCGTCTTCCTGATCCGCTCCCTCGCCGACACCCAGCCCTGGGCCAAGAAGATGCTGGACGAGAACAAGGCGATCCTGGTCACCGCCTCCAGCGACATCACCGACCGCCTCGGCCGGGCCGCGGACATCCAGCGCGCCGGCCAGCAGCGCCAGCAGCTCGCCCTGGCCGACCTGTGACCGCAGGTCTCCCGGCCCCGGCAGGCTTCCCCGACTGCCCGGTGTGCGCCTATGTCCTGACCGGCACCGCCCGCCTGTGCTCCGACTGCGCCGACCGTACCCTCCAACCGATCGCCGACCCCCACTGCCCGCTCTGCTCCCAGGCCCTCGCGCCCGGCGGGCAGTGCAGCAACCGGCTGTGCGGGCTGTCGGAGGCGCAGCGGGGGTTCTCGCGCGTCGACGCGGTGGCTGTGTACTCCGGAGCACTCAAGGACAAGATCCACAAACTGAAGTACGAGGGGAAGCACGGCTGGGCGATGATCTTCGGGCGGCTCCTCGTCGGCTGGATGGAGAGTCACCCCGAGCAGATGCGGGATATCGACCACGTCGTCGGCAACCCGACCCACGTCGGGCGCCAGCCAATCCAGCACATCGAGACGATCATGGATGCCGCCTACACCGAGGACGTCACGCACGCCTTCCCGGTCAGCACACCCGGCGCGCACCGCCTGATCAAGACGACCGAGACGCCCCGCTCCGCCAACAAGAACCTGGACGACAAGCGCGCGGCTGCGGCCGCGCATGCCGCCGCCCTGACGTGGACCGGGGACACCAACGACATCAAGGGCGCCACGATCCTCCTCGTCGACGACGTTCTCACCAGCGGATCCCAGCTCCAGCACGTCGCACTCCGGCTCCGGGCGTCCGGCGCCGTCGACGTCCGCGGACTCGTTCTCGCACGGGTCCCCTGGAGCGGATGACCCGGCCCCTGGACGCCGTGAGCAGCCCTGCCAGTCGGCTCGCTGCTCGGGCAGCGCTCGTTGACTCGTTGTTTAGTGGGTTCTGTCACGTTTGACGTCACTGCCTTGGTGAAGCCACGGGGTGACCGTGCTGGTCTGGTCAACTCGTTTCTCGCTGGTGGTCTGCACGAGAGTGTCGGTGGTCGTTCGTTATTTCGCTGCTACTGCTGAGTGGTCCTAGTTCATTTTTGGCCTACGGCCAGCCGGGGTGGTGGTGTAGGTCGCGTGGTAGATCCCGTTCGTATGACTCGCCCGACCGTCGAGGTGCTGCGCCTGCTGTTGGCGGCCAGCCTGCGGCGGCCGGGGATGTCCGCCGGGCTGTCGCGGACGGGGACGCGCTCTGCCCGGTGTGCCGGCCGCCCGGACTGTGATGCCGACGCCGAGCGCCTGCTCGGTCAGTTCGGTCAGGGGGTGAGACCGAACTGGTTGAGGATGTCGGCGGCGAGTTCATCGGCGGCGGCACGGAGGACGGTGTGGTCGGCTGGATTGGGGAGCTCAGTGGTCACTGGCTGGATGTGCCGAGGCCGTCGGGCATACTCGGGAAGCTCGGCGAAGCCTTGGTTCGTGACGACAGGAACGAGGCGTTCGTCGCGGTTCAGGGGGAGCGTCGCGCCGATGACGGCGGTGACATCGAAGGCGCTGTCCGCGAGCGCGGCGCGACGGAAGGCGTCAGCCAAAGCGACGATGTCGCAGGCAGCTGTGGCTATGGCATCGCTCCGCACCGGCAGGTCGACCTGAACGCCATCCAGTCCAGCGGTGGCTTTCCAGGAGAGGTCCACAGCCAGCACAGCGGTGCCGTCATGGTGGAGTTCAGCGATCACAGGACGCAGACCCGTTGCATCGGCCGAGGTGAGGAAGTTGCTGATCACCCACCGACGGAGTCCAGGCCGGGGATTAGCGTCGGAAGTAAGGACTCGGTGGCCACGTAGGTGTTCCGGGCGTATCACCCAGGATGAGCGAACCGCGCCTTCGAGAACGCCGCGGGCTGTCTCTCGGCTCAGCGGCGGAACGGCTCTTGGGACCGGACGCTGGAGCCGGCAGGCCACCACCAACCAAGCACGGCCCGGAGGGCTCTGCCCGAGAACCAGATCGGTGGCGTGCTCGATGTGCTGCTGGAGCTCTTCGTACGCGCGAGTCTGACGGGCGAACCGGTCCTGGTAGGCCCCAGCAAGCCGGTGCTCGGGCATCCAGGACGTGTGTGAGCCGTCCCGCCAGGGGACGACAGCGGCCTGTTGCTCCTTGTCTCTGTCGGCGGAGCCGTAGACCAGGTGGGGCGCCATTTCACTGGCTGGCACATCGACGACCAGGATGCTGACGCCGTCTGGCCCGGTGAGGATGTGGAGGCCGAGGCCAGCGACATAGGGCTGGACGTGGTTGCGTACCCAGGCCGTTAGCCGCTGCTCGTTGATTTGCTCGGGATCGATGCCCACCAGCTCGATGTCGTCGCTGACACCGTAGACAAGAAGGCCGCCCCGGGTGTTTGCCATGGCAGCCACGTCCTTGGCGAACTCATTCCATCGGCCACCGTGTGGCTGCTGAGGAAGCTTCTGCTTCCAGTCAAGATCGTCGGTCTCCTCGACGCCCATGTTCACGGCCTGCCGGACCATGTCGAAAGTGACCTCCCCCGGTGGCAGACCAAGGTGGGCATGAAGTCGGGTCCACGAACGCGCCATCGGTTGAGCATAGTCGGGAACACGGCGTGATCGAACTGTGAAGTCGAGACCTGCGACACTGGTCTGGGTCACCAGGGCGCCGCGTTTGGGGCGCTGAGCGACGCTGCCTCGTCATAGGGCAGCAGAGAGTCGTCCACGATAAGAGGGACCACCGTCTGCCACAGATCATCGCCCGCAGGGGAGCCGATGCCAGCGTGTCGGGCAGCGACAGCCGCAGTGGCGCCGGCGAGGAGGTCGGCGAGTTGGATGGAAGGGTGGTCTTGTGAGCTGCCGCGTACCAGGTGCCGCAGGTCGATACCTGGGATGTGCGAGGACGGCGTCGCGCCCCAGGTGACGCGCACAGCGCTGGCGAGGAACGACAGACGTTCGTCGGTAAAGGACCGCTGCTCATCGGTCAGGACGCTGACCGGCCCACGCACGCGATGGACCCAATGGCGGGCGACATCGGCGATGCAGGGCACAAGCATCTCGAGGGCCGGGAACTGGTGAGCGTTGACATGGAGGACGTCTCCATGCGGGCGGGTGCTGCGCAGGCGATAGAGAATCTCGGTGACCGGTCTGCGGGTGGAGGCGGCCCAGGCTACTTCGAGTTCGGCGAAGAACGCCGCAGTCATGGCTGCCTCGTTGCCAAGAGCACGCTGCGAGGCGAAGGCGATGAACGCTTGAAGCAGCTGACGGAAGCCCGGGGGCGTCAGTGCCCGGCGCCCATCCAGCGCCAAGACCCGGGCCAGCCGTCGTGCCTCGCGGTCCTGATACAGGTCGGCGCCCTCCGCATGAGCCTGTTCCTCCAGCAGCAGGTCCACGATCTTCGCCACGGTGGCATACTGCTTATCCACCACCAGCACGGCACATCGCCCTTCGAGGGCTCCTCCGGGCCCCCATAGTTGACGTAGCACCTCCCGTCTGACCTTGCGTTCTTTGAAAGCTCGGAACTTCAGTTCATTGCCTTGCTGGATGCGGGCCCGCTCTCTCACTTCCTGCACGATCGGCCCGGCCACAGCATCGTCGACGGCTACGGATGCATAGACCAGATATCGGCCGTTGTTCATCAGCTGCTCGCCGCCGTACCCCGACTCGTCGCAGGCGACCCACTGGCCGGTTCCCGCGGTGTTCCGCGTCGGAGTGGGATGGTTGAACCGACTGAAGGCGTCTCCGCTCAGGGGCATCTGCTAATTCTTCCGGAGGGTTGGACTGGCGTACATGGCGTGTTCCGGCGCTGGACGCACTGGGACGGTGATCCCGACGCCATTCTGCGGCCGGAGTGTTCTCGGCGTGGCTCCTCGAGGAGCCGGTCGGCGGCGGTGACGTGGTGGTGGTGCACCGCGGGGACTGCGCCGCGCCCCGGGGTGTCACCCGGCCCGCGGCTGGCGAGGAGGTCCGCCAGGCCCTCGCGGACGGGGCCATGGTCTGTCCGGTGTGCCGGCCGCCTGGACTGTGACCTGAGTCGGGACTCGGGTCCGGACTCGGGTCCGGCGGTCGGTGTCCGCGCGGACCGCGCCCGGCTCGCGGTCCGGACCCGGATTCGGCCGAGGCGTTGCTCCAGCCCGTCGCTTCGCTCCGGTGGGAGGCCTGGAGCGTAGTGGTTGTGTCAATGCCCGGGAAGGGCTGCGGCGTTGGTCGTACGGCTGCCCTGGGCCTGTGGGAGGCCTGGGAGAGCTGGATGTATGTGGAGTTCGGGCTGCGCGCGTATCCGTCTGGTGGGGAGCCGACCGGGCTACCCGCTAGACAGGCAGCCCCAGCAGATCGCCAACATGCAGGTCAGGCGCCGCTTTGGCCCTTCCTGGGTGTACCCAGACTCAGAGGTGTCAGGGGCACCTGTACGGCCATGGCCACGCACGCCGGCGCCAGCGCCGCCTCGACAAGGACTGGGACGGCACGGTCGGCCACGGCAGCGGCTGCGAGTTCCGGCAGCTTCGGCGATGGTCCCGCCTGCGGTCCGGGGACGCTGCCACCAGGCCCACGGGGCGTGCGAAACCTCGCCGTGCGCCCCTGCCGCGCGCCGGGAAGCTGATCGCCAGGCCGTGGCCCCGGTCACCAACGGGCTGATCCCCCCGGGGCCCGGCGAACGATCTGCTGAACGTCCTGAGGAGGGGCGTGTTCGCCTGTCAACGACGCCGTAAGCAGGGAGAACTTGGCAGGCGCTCGAGGCGCAGACCGAAAAAAACATCTGAAGCCCGCCCCGTGTAACAGTGATTGGTTTCACTGCTGCACGGGGGAGAAGTGCCAGGTCAGAACGCTGGGACAGGAGGGAGGATCTGTCGCAGCGCGTGAATTGACGCTTTGAGCCGCCCACGCATACGCCGTATAGCGATAAGAGCGAGACGGGTTAGTCGAGCGCCGGATATACCCTCAGCAGACACACGTGAGGGAGCCGCGCAACCCTCCAGGTTTGCAGGCCACTTGGGCTGCGGGCTCCCCTCGCTGTGCCATCACCGATTGGGATCAGAGAGAGGACACATGGTGCATCGTAGAGCCGAAACCGACAGCCAGGGGCCCGGGGGGCGTCCGGCACATCGCACCGTGCGGTGGCCGGGGCGACGCTGGCGGCGGTTGGCCCTGGCCCAGTTCGTACGTGGGGTGAGTTACACCGCAGGAACCGCTGTGGTGGGTCTGCTCGCGGTGTGGATCAAGACTCGTTACTGAGTAGCTGCTCGCCCCCTGCCGTGCCCCTGGCCCTCGGCGCGTCGCGCGCCGGGGGCCAGGGGGGCCGGGCGCCCGGTCGGTTACCCGCCCCAGCCGAGTTCGACCAGGACGCGGGCGAGCGCGGCCCCGAGGCCGTGCAGGAAGCCGCGGCCGACCTCCTGACCGGCCGCCGCCGACCGTGAGCGGTACCGGGTCTCCGCGCGCCGTGCTGCTCGCGACGGCCGCCTCTTGTTCCCCATGGAACCCCCTTCCTGTGAGCGCGCCACCGGATGGCGCCCTCTGTGGGTGGTCGCTAGGGAGTCGGTTGCCAGGGCCGGTGTCCCGGTCACGCCCCCGGCGAGAAGCGGGGGGGCAGGGCCGCGGGCCGCGGCGCTTCGGCGCGAGCGATTGCCACCAGTTGCCAGTCGTTGCCGCCCTGCCGCCAACTGCTGGCACCTTGCTTGCTGCCGGTGCCGACGGTTGGCACTCTCGTTGGCAGGTGGTGGCGCCCCGGGAGGTCTTGGCCGCAGTGTGCTGCTGCGGTGATGGTCAAGCCCCTGGGGGGCGCTTCCGGCAAGGGGGGTGTTCCCGCTTCCGGCGCCACTTCCGAGCCGGTTGGTCAACCCTGTGCTGTTTGGCCTGTTCAGCGCCGGGAATTGCCATTGCACCGGACTGTCACACCCCTATTGGGGTGGGGCGCTGGGTGAGGAAGGGGAGGCGAGGGCCGGTGACGGGCGGGAGACGGGTGGTGAACCCGGGCGGGTCGTCGAACGCGTTGCGGTCGGATGTGCTGCGGGTGCTGGGTGTGCTGAAGGTGGCGACGGCGGATCAGGTCCAGCGCTTGGCCGCGCCGCACCCTGACGTTCCGCCACACCGGCAAGCCGACCTAGGCTGCGCGGAAGGAGGCCCGCACCCGCCCGCACCGCGCGGCCTCGCAGGACCTCAAGCGCCACGGCCTGGTCGTGGAGGCCGGCCACTCCCGTGCCGGGGAGAAGCTGTGGTCGCTCACCCCGCAGGGGCTGGAGGCCGCTGCGGCCGAGCTCGGGCGGCCGGTCCAGGAGATTGGCGGCCTTGCCCGCGGGGTGGGCCGCACGGGCGCCCCGCACGCCCTGTGCGTGGGCGAGACCATCTGGACACTCTCCAGGCCAGCCCCGGACCTGACACGGCTCCAGGACGCGCCACACGGCGCTGTGGAGGCCGCCCGGGCGGAGCCGGTGGGGTTCGGCACCGTCGAGTCGTGGGCCACGGAGGTGCCGCTTCCCGCGACCGGCACGTGGGCCACTGCGGGCCGGGGCGGCGCCCAGGCCGACGCCGTCCTCACCGTCCCCGAAGCGGAGGTGCCGCTGCTGTTCGTGGAGGTCGACACCTGCCACATGGACGCCCAGCGCATCGCCACCAAGCTCGGCAAGTACGCGCGGTTCCTGCGCCGCCGCGTCAAGGACGTCGACGGCCGACCCCGGGCGATGTGGCGCACCCGCTGGGAACACCCGGACGGCACCCGCGTCGCGCCGGGCCCGCTGCCTCCGCTGCTGCTGGTCTTCCACCGCCTCGGACCCCGCTCACCGGAGTCGTCCTGGGAACTGGTCGCCGACCGCACGCGCCTGCACTGGGCGGGCCGCCGGCAGCGCGAGGACGAATACCAGGCGGGCGGCTTCCACGACTACGACGACAAAATCCCGCTGCTGTTCATCACCATCGACGCCCTGCGCGACCAGGGCCCGACCGGCCGCGTGTTCCACCGTGCCGGCCGCGACCAGCCCCAGACCTCGCACGACGCCATCGGCAACCCCCGCCGCGACCTCGCTCTCGCCTGCCATTGGGCACGCGACGAGGAACGGGCCCGGCAGTACCAGGTCCAGCAGGAAGCCGCCCACGAAGCCAAACGCCCCGCCTGCACCGAGTGCGGCGCCAGGTTCACCAACGAACGCTGGACGTACACCCGGAGCCGGGACGCCGCCTGGGACGAGCAGCGGCACCTGTGCGCAGGCTGCGTGACGGAAGCCAAAGCCCGCACCCTGGCCGAACGTGAAGCCGCCGAACGCGAGGCGTGCCAGCGCTGCCGCCGCCGCCGCCAGGACGACCAGCCGGTCACCGACCCCGCCCTCCGCCACGCCCCGCCACCGGACGGCGTCCACTGCGCCGCCTGTCGCCAGGAACTCAACCCCCAGCCCGACCGCGGCCGCCTGGCCCGCCGCTTCCTGCGCGGCTCCTGACGACGACCGCCGCCAACTGGTCAATCGCAGGTCAAAAGCGGTGGTTGACCAGAATGGCAAGCCTTTCGTCAAGCACCACGGACATGGTCAACCGGCCCCCAGGGGCGGCCGGTGTCAAAAACCCCACCGGGGCCGATGGGCGCGTCTGCCCCAGGCCAGGAGGCTGGCTCGGCGCTCATTCCCTGCCGGTCTCGCTGCGCCCGGCCTCGGTATCGAGACCGGGCGCAGCGCTGCGGACAGCCGGGCCTCGGTGTCGGGGCCGGGTGCGTCGCGCAGAGCGCTGGCGGTCTGCGCGACGTCCTCCAGACGGCCAGCCTGGCTCCTCGATGAACCCGTGAGCGACGACGACCTACTGAGCGACTCCGTCGGGGATCTTGAGCATGACCTCATTTGCCTTGTCGCCACCAGCATTCCCAACTCAGGCCGCGGGTGTTGAGGTACTGCTGGAAGGTCGTGGGGGAGCGAGGGCGGTGGGGGTGTCGAGTTGTGCGTGAGGCAAGGCGTTCGATGTTGATCGCGATGCCGGTCAGGACGTGCTGCACGTGTGTCTTGCGGATGCCGTGATAGCGGCTGCGTCGGGCCTGGTGTCCGTTGATGAACTCGCAGATGGTGCCTTCGACGCCGGACCGGGTGGCGTAGAGCCGTTTCCACTGGGAGTCTTGCTGGTCTGTGCGGTTTCGAGCCTGGAGCTCGTGGAGGGGGCGGGAGAGGAAGTTCACGGTGCGGGCGGCGGTGCCGCGGGTGCAGGCAGACCGGTCGGGGCACGGGTTGCACTGGTGTGGGTGGAACCGGGCCACGGTGTAGGGCGCCATGGCCGGTGGCTCGAGCCAGATGTGGCTGGTCTCGCCGTTGGGGCAGGTGACCTGGCGCTGGTCGAAGTCGATGGAGAAGTCGTCCCGGGTGAAGCCGGACTGTTCCCTGCTCTGCCATGCTCCGCTGGCCTTCACCGGGCCGACGAGTTCGACCCGGTGGTCCCGGAGGGAGCGGTGCAGCAGCGAGACGGAGAGGTAACCGCCGTCGAGCAGGTGCTGCCGGGGCAGCAACTGGCGGGACCGGAGCCGGGCGTGGATACCAGGGAGGGCCTCGGTGTCCCGGGTCGGCTTGGTGGTGGCGATGTCCGTGATCAGGTTGGGCTGCGCATCGCCGGCCTCGCAGGTCTCGGTGACATGGACCAGATAGCCGCTCCAGCGGGTATTGCCACGGATGGCGCGGCGGGCTTCGCAGTCGTAGGGCGTGACGATCCGCTGGGCCCCTTTGGGCTGCCCGTCCTTCTCGGCGCGCGGACGTAACCTGCCACGTGCGTCGAGGAGGAAGTTCTGCACCACGATCTGCCGTAGCGCTTCCGCGCGAGGACCCCGCTGGTGGGGCGTCAGGCGTTCCAGGAGTCGGCGGGCGTCCGCACCCGCCTGTTTGAGCCGGGTGACAGGGCGAGTCGGCTGGCTGGGAAGGCGCACCGGGCGCCCGTAGCGGGTGGCCCACTCGGCATCCACCAGCCCGTCCAGGACCTCAGGTGCCCGCTGAGCGGTCTCCTCCAACGCCGCGCGTACTGCTTCGAGGACCAGCTCCAGGCGGGTGAGGTCCCGCGCGGCAGCGAGAACCTGAGTGGAGTCACTGCGCTGTCTCCCGCGCTCGGTGACCATGCCGGCCTCCCGCATCCGCTCCAGCGACAGCGACAGCAGCTGGTCCGCGCGATCGTCCCCGCACAGACGATCACGGAAGTCGGTCAGCACGCTGTGGTGGAACCCCGGGTCGTCCAGCTCCAGGCCCAGGGCGTACTTGAAGTCGATCCGGCATCGCACCGCCTCGGCCGCCTGCCGGTCGGAGAGGTTCAGCAAGAACTGAAGGACACAGACCGTGGCGAGTTGGGCCGGCGAGAGTCCGGGACGGCCATCGCGCGGGTACCAAGAGGCGAGGTCCCTGTCGTCCCAGAGCCCGTCGAGATGATCACGTACCCACATCGCCGTGGTGCCGCGGGGGTTGCTGGCCCGCGCCATCCGGGCAGTGAGCTCGGGTACCACCGCACCGGACCGGGGACGAACGGACACTGATCACCTCAGGAGGACGAAACCACGCAGGACCGTCCGAAGTGTTCCAACCACAGACAGCCCCTGTCCCGAGAACTCCAAGATCCCCGACAGAGTCGCTCACTGTCTATGGGCAGGCAGCCGATGCTGTGTTGGCGCCGGAACGGATGACGTAGATGCCGCTGTCGACGAATGTCTCCTCCGAGCGAATCTTTAGGTCTTCGATGTCCATGGCTGCCGGCCACAAGGTGCCACTTTCGGACCAGCGCACCCCCTCCAGGTCGACGTCTGACAAGTCGGTGGTGCGCAGGTCGGAAGTAGTGAAATCGTCCAGGAAGGCATCAACCCAGGCCGGGTTGATACGAGAGGGGATGTGCTGTTGGAGAGCCACCTTCAGAGCCCGTCGTACCTCGTCCATGTCCTTCTCTATAGCACGGGCTCGCGCTAGAACGCGATCGAGGATGAGGTCACGCTGATGCTGGCGCTGGAGACTGAAGCTGAGGGCAATGGCGAGATCGAGGATGCGGCCGAGGATCAGTGCTCGGCCAAGAGCGGGTCCTTGGCCGAGAGGCGTGTTGATTTCCCATTCCTTGGAGCCCTCCATGAAGACCAGGAACTCCCCGCGCGCCTGTTCAAGGGCGTGGCCAAGGATAAGCGTGTAGTGGTAACGATTGCTGATTCCGAGTGCGCTTCGGAGCGCATCATGCAATGCAACTGACAGGCGATGAGAATTCGCCAGCCCGTTAGTGAGGTGGCATGTGAGGTCGAGAGCACCGAGCAGACCAGTACCGGGATCGCGGTCGAGGCGGAGATGGTAGGCCCAGGTGCGGATTCTCGCAAGGTTGTTGCAGGCTGCGGCAACCTCGGGATGAGTCCGCACCCTGATGCGAGTATGCGCATTCGTCGTGGCTAGCACCAGAGCCGCCTTGATGTCGCTGCTGCTGGCTTCGCTGACTGCCGAAATGATGCTCAGATCAGTCCCGGTGTCCGTCAGTGCCGTGCCCTGGCTGCCCGTGTCTTCGAAGGGAACGAAGGCGCTTCCTTTGGGAGCATCGTGGCGAGAGCGAGAGAGAATCTCCTGCAAGCCAGCCTGTTCGTCGAGGACGGTGATCAAGCTGTCTACAGAAGCGTCGTTGCGGGACTGAAGCAGGATTTCCTCCAGGCCTGCTTCCACATCGATCACCGCGGCAAGGCCATCGACGAGGTTACGCTGATAGTTGTTCAGACGCTGACTTCCGGCGTCTTGGTATGCAGTGGTCGCCAGGTTATCAGTCACTTCTCCCCCTTTCCTGTACTGAAGTACGCTGTCGCTGCCCGGCGTGCCTTCATCAAACTTGCCCTGACGGCCTCGGGTGTCATACGCAACTGTTCCGCGATCTCAGCAGGCTGGTAGCCAGCCAACGTCCAAGCCAACATTTGCCGCTGCCTAGGTGGCAGACGTTGCAGCATTTGGCCCACGTCGTGCTGCGTCTCCCATTCGCTGATTGTGTCAGGCTGTGGAAGCAGAGAAGTCGACTCGGGAACATCCTCGAAGGGGTCCTCGCGAACCTCAGAAATCTTGCGAACCAGTGCCCGGGAGGCAACTGTGCAAACCCAAGGCCAGGGATTCCTTATCTCACTCCATCGCCGATAGAGCGCAGCCATCGCATCTTGCGCAATATCCGCCGCAACCGGCAATTTCGCCCCATGATTGAGCAGGAAGCCGATCAACTTGCGGATATTATCTCTGTAGAACTCCGAAAATTCCGTGTCGATCGTGAGCCGCGTCCGGGTGAGCATACCTAGATCATCATGACGAGCCGCGGCTGCTGAAACGACTGAATGGTCTGCTGAACTCGCAGCGTCACCGTCGCTCACGCCATGTGCTCCTTCTCTCGCGTCGGGGTCCGTACCGATGCCGAGAAGCAGCAATCGTCCACCTGCTCAGCGATCTCAGCCTGCCCGCCCTCTGCGACGGCAGCTACTGCGTCTGCCATCCATCGATGCCTGAGTTGGTCCCGCCGCATCCGCAGATGTAGCCAAAGACCGATCAACGCAGACACCTTCATGACAACGACCGCACTGATCGCGACGACCGCCGTGGTCCAGTCCATGAACTCCCCTCCCTGGCCCATCAGGAATCACTGATGGCCCGTCACCTAGTAAGAGCGCCTAGGAACCGCAACCGTGAACTCGGTCGCCAAGAAATCTGCGACCCTCGGAGCACGGCGACCTCGCGAAGGTCGGCGGCGCCGGCTACCTCCACAAGCTCGTCAACGAGGTGCCCACCGCCGCGAACGCGGGCTACTACGCCGAGATCGTCTCCGACCAGGCCGTGCTGCGCCGCCTGGTCCAGGCCGGGACCCGCATCACCGCGATGGGATACGCACGCCAGGGCGAGGTCGCCGACCTGGTCGACGCCGCCGGCCGCGAAGTCCTCCAGGCCGCCACCGCCCGCGACGACGAGACCCTCCAGCCCTTCAGTGTCGGCTACGGCGACTCCCTGGACCGGATCCAGGCCGCAGGCCAACGCGGCGGCGAGATCACCGGATCGACATCGTCAAGCACCGCAACGGCCCCACCGGCACCATCACCGTCGCGGCAGCGCTCCACTTCAGCCGCTTCCAGAGCATGGAGGGTGGCTTCTGATGACCGATGAGGCCAAGCTCACCGAGGCGTTGGCCGCTCTCGGGATCGAAGTGCCCGGCGAACCTGCGCCAGGCCCACGACGACGACGCCGGGCTGCGTCGGGCCGCCCTGTGGGCGTTGCTATGGCGGTCGGCCGGTGTCGGCCTCGCCGAGGCCACCGCGGGCACCGACAACGACTACTCCGTCCTCGTCAGCCCTCACGCCTGGCCCCTTCCTGAAAACCACGCCTCGCGGGCAACAGAGGGTGGCGTATGCCATCGAGACTTCTAGAAGCAACGCCGTTCAGTTAGGGCGGGGTTGGGTGGTGTCATGGGTCGGTTGTGAGCATGTTGATGCTGATGGTGGCCTTGTAGGTGGCCCGGTCGATGGCGGGTCCGCGTGCGTTGTACTTGGAGATCGCTCGTTTGACGATGCGGTCTTTGGTGCGGACCCGCCGCTCGGGCAGGAGTTCGGCCAGCACGTGGCGGCCGATGGTTCCGACCAGATCGATGACGGTGTCGGCGATGATTCCCGCGGCCAGGACGAGCTGGTCACGGGCGGCGGACAGCGCGATGGTGAACCCGGCCCGGTCCGGGTCGGTGCCCGGGACGCTGTCGGTTGCATCCGTCATCGCGGTCCGCAGCGTCTGATAGGCGACCAGCAGCGCCCAGACCTCCTGTTCGACCCCTCCTGGGGTGCGGGCGCGCAGGACCCGCCCGCCCAGGATCGTGGACTTCAACTCCGCGTAGGCGGTCTCGGTCTGTCGGGTAGGTGCGGCGCATTGCTGCGCCGCACCCCCCTCAGAACCGGACGTGCGGCGTTAACCGCATCCGGCTCAAGCAGGCCCTGAAGGCGCACGGGCAGCCAGATTGGCTGGTCGCCGTGGTTCACTGCCGCCGCGTCAGCGGTGGCAGTTAACGTGGGTGAGCCGGAAGGCGACGGGATCGTCGGACTGGCTTCCGTCCGGTTCAGCGGTGAGCGCGTTCGCGCGTACCGCCGTCCGGATCGCCCGTAGCCACTGCTCCCATTCCTGGGGGCTCTGCGGCTGCCGGTCGGCGTGCAGGAGAAGTGTTCCGCAGAGCGGGCACCGGCCGTGCTGTCCTTGGAGCAGACTCAGCAGGCGCGGGCTGAGCGGGGGCTTGTTCCTGCGTCGCCGCGAGGCCCAGTACTCGGTCAGCGCCGGGTCGTCCACGGACGCCCTCTTGATGACCAACTGATGTCTGACGATCCGGGTCCAGGCGAATTTGGTGAGATAGCGGCCGCTCTCGCGGTCACCGAACACCCACCGGTCCTGCCGGGACTCGTTGAACCGGCCGAAGTACCGGGAGGTCACCCAGCCATTCGGCTTGTTCGGGTGTGTGTGCCGGGCCCACTTGTAGGCCAGCCTCCACACGTGGTTGTCCAGCGAGGCGAACACCTCACTGGAGACCACTCCCCGAAAGTAGGCAGCCCAGCCCCTGATGATCGGGTTGAGCTTGGCGATCACCGCCGCCGCATTCTGTCCCCGAAGGGCCAGTACTTCGGCGGTGAGCCGTGCCCGGATCCGTCGTATGGATGCCTTACTCGGCTTGATCAGCAGCATGCCGTGGTAGCGGCGGACGGTGAAGCCCAGGAAATCGCAGCCCTCATCGAGGTGCGCGATGCGCGTCTTGTCCTCGTTGAAGGCCAGACCTCGGGGCTTGAGCCACCGGGCCAGCCGCTCCTTGGCTTGCTGGGCCTCCTCATGGCTGTGACAGAGCACCACCAGGTCGTCGGCGTATCTGATCAGAGTCGGCGAGCCTACTGCGAGTTCACCAGCCCGTGGACCGGTGAGCCGGTAGCGGACTCCGGCAGCCTCTTCCATCCCGTGCAAGGCCACGTTCATCAGCGCCGGGGAGATGATCCCGCCTTGCGGAACCCCCTCCTCGGTAGGGGCGAGAACACCACGCTCAAGCACTCCCGCCTTGAGCCACTGCTCGACCAGTCCCCGGGCGGGGAACTGTCCGATGGAGGCCATGAGGCGGTCGTGGTCGATGCGGTCGAACGCCGCTGCCAGGTCAGCGTCAAGGACCCACTGGCGCTTCGGGCTCTTGCCCTTGGCGGCCAGGAAGATCGCTCCGATCGCATCGTGGCAGCCACGGCCGGGACGAAATCCGTAGGATCTCGGCTCGAACCGTGCCTCCCACTCGGGTTCCAACGCGTTCAGCGTCACGGCTTGAAGACACCGGTCGATGATCACGGGAATTCCGAGGCCGCGCTGACGGCCATTGGCCTTGGGGATAAAGACCCGCCTGACGGGCAACGGCCTCCATGGGGCTGCCCGGTGCTGCATCCAGTCGGCCAGTTCGGCCTTCCCCTGGGGCAGCAGGACAACCCGTCCGTCGACCCCTGCCGTCTTGCGGCCAGCGTTGATCTCCGTCACCCGCCGCACGCTCACCAGCGTGTTGGAGCGGGAGCGGAGCATCAGTTTCTGGAGATTGCGGACCTTCTTGAGGTCCCCTACCTGTGATGCCGTGAAGATCCGCTGCCTCAGCCGCCGTACTTCGTCCTCCGCGTCCTGCCAGTCAATCGACTGCCAGTCAGTGAAGTCGTCCTCAGGTCCGTTCGCCGTGATGGCACCGTCGTCCTGGACGGTGTCCGCCACGGAAGATGTTGTCGCCACGGTGTCTAATGTCCTGCGCCGGAAATTCTGGCGATATATTCAGCTAAGGAGTTGAGGATTTCGTCGGCGGTCTTGGTCCACGTGAACGGTTTGGGGTCCTTGTTCCAGGTCCGGATCCAGTTGCGGATGTCGGCTTCGAGGGCCTGCACGGATGTGTGGCTGCCGCGGCGGATGAGGTTGTCGGTCAGGTGTCCGAACCATCGCTCGACCTGGTTGATCCAGCTGGAGCCGGTGGGTGTGAAATGGGTGTGGAAACGGGGATGCCGAGCGAGCCATGCCTTGACCGCGGGCGTCTTGTGGGTGGCGTAGTTGTCACAGATCAGATGGACGTCGAGTTCGGCCGGTACGGCTTTGTCTATCTTCACCAGGAACTTCTTGAACTCCACGGCCCGGTGACGGCG
>NZ_LAVK01000085.1 GCF_001083795.1 Streptomyces sp. SBT349 | reverse complement strand
TCCCCGGCCCTCCCCGCGGCGGGGCCTTCCCGCCCGCCGTGCTGCGCACCGCCGAGCTGCCCGCCTTCGCCCGCGGCGGCGGCGCCAGCACCGTTCCGCTGGTCACCAGGGCCCTCGGCGCCGAGGTCTTCCTCACCGGCATGACCGCGTTCGAGGGCGGCGCCGGCATTCCCCTGCACACGCACAACTGCCCCGAGAGCGTGGTCGTCATCGAGGGCGCGGCCGTCGCCGAGATCGACGGCACCGAGCACCACCTCGCCCGCCATGACACCACCTATGTCGCCGCCGGAACCCCCCACCGTTTCCGCAACGCCTCCGACACCGCCCCCCTGCGGATCCTGTGGATCTACGGCTCCGTCGACGCCACCCGCACCCTCGCCGAGACCGGCGTCACCTCGCGCGTCGACGCCGAGCACACCGGCACCGCCCGCTGACGACAGGAGCCATGGTGGTCACGGAGATCGCCCAGATCGAGGTACGGCCGGACACCGAGGAGGAGTTCGAGAGGGCCGTCGCCCGCGCCGTCCCCCTCTTCACCGGCGCCGAGGGGTGCCGCGGCATCCAGCTGCACCGCAGCGCCGAGTACCCGCGGCGCTACCGCCTCATGGTCCTGTGGGACACCGTCGAGCACCACACGGTGACCTTCCGCGGCTCCGAGTCCTTCCGCCGGTGGCGCGACCTGGCCGGCCCGTACTTCGCCGCTCCGCCGCAGGTCGAACACGTATACTCCGTCCTCGCCCAGTGACCGGTGACCGGGCCGAGGCCCGGCCGTCCCCGCGGAGACCTGCCGATGAACGTGCCAGCGGATCAGCAGCGGCCCCCCGGGGGACCGACGCCCCTGACCCGGCGGACGGCCGCCCGCATCGTCGAGCGCATCGCCGCCGGGCGGCTCCCCGCGGGCACCCGGCTCGTGGAGCGAGCCCTCGCCGAGGATCTGAAGGTCTCCCGCTCGCCGGTGCGTGGCGCGCTGCGGCTGCTGGCGGACGAGGGCGTGGTCGCCCCGGCCGAACGCGGCGGGTTCACCGTGGCCACGACCGGGGGAGGCCCGGCGGACGCGGGCCAGGCGTGCGCCGGTGAGGACGGCGTCGACGCGACCTACCTGCGCATCGCCGCGGATCGCCTGGACGGGAAGCTCCCCGACCGCGTCACCGAACGCGCCCTCGCCCGCCGCTATGGCCTCATGCCGGGCCAGCTGACGCGCATCCTGCGCCGCATCGCCGTCGAGGGCTGGATCGAGCGCCTCCCCGGCTACGGCTGGGAGTTCCAGCCGATGCTCACCTCCCTCCGGTCCTACGAGGAGAGCTACCGCTTCCGGCTGACGATCGAGCCCGCCGCCGTCCTCGAACCCGGATTCGTCCTCGACCGGCCCGCCGTGGAGGCCGCCCGCGCCCAGCAGCAACGCCTGCTCGACGGGGACATCTGGACGGTGGACAACGCGGAACTGTACGACCTGAACAGCCGCTTCCACGAGACGGTCGCGGCGTGCAGTCGCAACGCGTTCTTCATCGACGCGCTCCAACGCGTCGACAGGGTCCGCCGCCTGATCGAGTACCGGCGCTCGCTGCGACGCGATCGCGCCGTCATCCGCTGCACCGAGCACGTCCGGATCGCCGATCTGCTCCTGGCCGACCGCCGCGCCGAGGCGGCCGAGCGGCTGAGGGAGCACCTGACCACGGTCGGCGGCGAGAAGACCGCCGAGGACGGGCGGCCCCCCGGACCCGGGTCCGGGCCCGGGCCCCGGTGATCGGGAGCCTCACGGGGTGGTCGTCCCCTCGGCGTGGGCGCCGCGCATCAGGCGGGAGAAGAAGGCCGCGACCGCCGGCATGACGAGGGCCCCCTGGTGCCCGACGCCGGGCACCAGGTCGAAGGTGACGTCGATGCCGTGGGAGAGGAAGCCGCGCTCCAGGGTGCGCAGCCGCTCGACGCGGGTCGCCCCGGTCTTCTCCACGCCGTCCACCCAGTTGGCCTCGCCGGGGTTGTTGATCTCCCAGGTCTCGGTGTCGTCCGCGCCGACGATCATCTGGACCGGCACCCGGCGCAGCGCCTCGATGTCGACGGACCGGCCCAGGCGTTCCTCGATGCCGCCGGTGCCCAGCCACCACGGCAGGCCGTCGTCCAGCTCGGTGATGCGTCCGGGGGCGCCGATGGAGACCGCGGCGAGCCGGTGGGGGTGGAGGTAGAAGAAGCGGTGCGCGAACTGGCCGCCCCCGGAGAACCCGTGCAGGTAGAAGCGCTCGCCCGACACCGAGAAGCGCTCGGCGACCTCCTCCACGATGGCCAGCAGGGCATGGTCGAACCGGATGCCGCGGTAGTCGATGAACTTGAAGTTGTGCAGGTCGTCGGCGTCGATCAGCCCGGCCGGGAAGAGGGGGGCGAGGATCACCGCGCCGTGCTCGTCCGCGAACCCGCGCAGCAGGTCGCGGTAGCGGGCCGCGGTGCGTCCGGTGCCGTGCTGGACGACGACCAGGGGGGCGGCCGGGTCGTCGAGGCCCCGGGGGACGTACAGGGAGTAGTGCAGGCGCTGGTCGTAGCGCGACGCGAAGAAGGGGGTGCCGCCGCGCAGGTGGAAGGCCGAGGTGGACGCGTCGTTGGCGGGGGTCGTCACGGGAGGTTCTCCGCTTCTGGCTGGTGGTGTGCTGGGAACGGGCTCGGGCCCGGCTCAGGTCGTGCCGGCGAAGGCCGCGCGCAGCTCGGCCACCCGTTCGGGCTGCCAGTCGGGGCCGGGCGCGGAGGACAGCAGCATCTCGGTGTAGGGGTGCCTCGGGCGGCGCAGCACGTCGTCCGTGGTGCCGTGTTCCACGGCCAGGCCGCGGTACATCACGACGATCCGGTCGGTCACCTCGCCGACCACGGCGAGGTCGTGGCTGACGAAGACCAGCGTCACCCCGGAGTCGGCGCGGATCTCGCCCAGCAGCGCGAGGATCTGGGCCTGGACGGAGACGTCGAGGGCGGAGACCGCCTCGTCGAGGACCAGGACGGCCGGATCGACGGCCAGCGCCTTGGCGATGGCGACGCGCTGGCGCTGACCGCCGCTCATCTCGTGGGGCCGCGAGGCGGCGAGGGAGGAGGCCAGGCCCACGCGGTCCATCAGGGTGGCGACCCCGCGCCGGATCCCCTCCTTCGCGGTGCCGCGCCGGTGGCGGCGCAGCACGTCGCCGAGGGCGGCCTCCACGGTGAGCCGCCGGTCCAGGGAGCCGTAGGGGTCCTGGAACACCATCTGGGCCTCGCCCGCCCGCTGGAGCCGCGCGCGCCGCCCGCGCCGGATCTCGCGCCGGTCGCGGCCGTTGATCACCACCGTGCCCGCGTCGGGCCGGGTCAGGCCGACGATCATGCGGCCGACGGTCGTCTTGCCCGAGCCGGACTCGCCGACCAGGCCGAGGGATTCGCCGGCCGCCAGGGCGAAGCTGACGCCGCTCGCCGCCACCACGGACGTCCCGCGCCGGGCGCCCGGGTACCTCTTGGTCAGCTCGGTGACGGTCAGGGCCTCGGTCATCGCAACGCTCCCTTCGCCGGCCGCGCGCCGTCGGCCCGGGGCGCGTCCCGCCCCGGGAGCCGCGGCGTCGCGCGGGCGAGTGCCTGGGTGTAGGGGTGTTCGGGGTCCTCGAAGAGGGAACGCGCCGGCTGCTCGTCGACCACCGCGCCCTCCCGCATGACGTACACGCGGTCGCAGTAGGCCGCGGCGAGCAGCAGGTCGTGGGTGATGAACAGCACGCCCAGCTCCCGCTCCCGGCGCAGCCGCCGCAGCACGGCCAGCACCTCGGCCTGCGTGGTGACGTCCAGCGCGCTCGTCGCCTCGTCGGCGAGCAGCAGCTCGGGGTCGGTGCTCAGCGCCGAGGCGATCACGACGCGTTGCAGCATGCCGCCGGACAGCTGGTGGGGGTAGCACCGCAGCAGGTCGGCCGGGTCGCGCAGCCCGACCTCGGCGAACAGCTCGATGATCCGGGCGCGCGCCTCACGCTTGGGCACGCCGTGCACATGGACCAGGCGCTCGGTCGCCGAATCGCCGATCCGGCGCACCGGGTTGAGGGAGGACCGCGGGTCCTGGAAGATCATCCCGGCCCTGCGCGTGCGGACCTCGTGGACCCCGTCGCCGTCGCCGGTGGTCTCGATGCCCTGGACCGTGATGGTCCCCGAGGTCTCGGCCCGGTCGGGGAGGAGGCGCAGGACGGCCCGCGCGGTCGTGGACTTCCCGCACCCGGACTCGCCGACCAGGCCCACGGTCTCGCCCTGGGCGACGGTCAGCGACACCCCCCGCAGGATGTGCCGCGGGCCCTCGGCCCGGGGGACGGTGAGGTGCAGGTCGTGGATGTCGAGCAGCATGGGCGTCACTTCCTCACGGCGAGCTTGTCGGAGAGCCGGACCCCGACGACGTTCGTGGCGACGACGACGATCGCGATCGTCAGGCCGGGCACGATCGCCGGGCCGAGGTAGCCCTGAATGACCCCGGTCTGCGCCTCGGAGACCATCAGGCCCCAGTCCGCGCTCGGCGGCTGGGCGCCGAAGCCGAGGAAGTTCAGCGCCGCCAGGCTCATCAGGCCCTCGCCGAAGAGGACCATCAGGTAACCGACCAGCGTCGACAGCATGTTGGGCAGCAGGTAGCGGAAGCAGAGGACGAAGCCGCCCACGCCCTGGAGCCGGTAGGAGTCGATGTAGGGGCGGGCCAGCTCCTCCAGCGCGATGGCCCGGGTGAACTTGGCGATCAGCGGCGTGAACGCCAGGCCCATGCCGACGATGGCGGTGGCGGTGCCGCTCTTGAACACGGCGATGACCAGGACGACGAAGAGCAGCCCGGGAAAGGCGAACATCACGTCGGTGACCCGGCTGAGCAGCGCGTCCACCCAGCCGCGCCGCCACGCGGCCGTGACGCCGATCAGGACGCCCAGGACGGTCGCGAGGGCCAGCAGCGCGATCGAGCCCAGCATGGTCTCCCGCGCTCCGGCGATCACCCGGGACAGCAGGTCACGGCCGAGCTGGTCGGTGCCGAGCCAGTGCGTGGCGCCGGGGGGCTGCCACATCGCCCCGAAGTCGGCCGCGTGCGGGTCGTGCGGGGTGATCCACGGGGCCAGGACGGCGGCGGCGACCACCAGCAGCAGCGTTCCCACGCAGAGCCGGAAGCCCCACGCGCGCCGGCGCCGGGGTGGGGGAGAGGCGAGCGCCGGGACGGTGGCGGTGTCGAGCGTCATGCCACATCGCTCCTTACCGCGGTGCGCGCGTCGATGAGGGGGTACAGCAGGTCGATGAGCGTGGTGACGGCCATGTAGGCGATCACCATGGAGAGCAGGATCGCCTGGACGACCGGGAAGTCGTGGGTGTTGATGGCGTCCACCAGCAGGCCGCCGACGCCGTTGAGCCCGAAGACGGACTCGATGACGACCGTTCCGGCCAGCATCCCGGCGAGGACGAGACCGCACATCGTGACGACCGGGCCGATGGAGTTGCGCACCACGTGCCGCCACACGATCTTCCGGGGCGACAGGCCGTAACTCCGGGCGACCTCGGTGTGTTCGAGGCCGTGCTGCTCGATCATCGTCTGCCGCGTCACCCGGCTGATCAGCGCCAGCGCGCCGAGCGCGAGCGCGACCGCGGGCAGGGTGAGGTGGTAGAGGCGGTCCGCGAAGCCCTCGCCGTCGCCGGTCACCTCGAACCAGCGGAGGTTGACGGCGAACACGGACACCAGCACCAGGGCCACCACGAAGTTGGGCACGGAGTTGGCGAACGTGGTGGCCCCGGTGATGAGGGTGTCGGCCGTCCTGCCGCGGCGCAGCGCCGACACGGTGCCCAGCAGGACGCCCACGGTGACGAACATGACGCCCGCGAGCGCCACCAGCGTCAGGGTCACGGGCACCCTGGTCCCCAGCAGGTCGGTGACCGGCTGCTGGTAGACGAACGACGTGCCCAGGTCGCCGTGGAGGACGTCCTTGGCCCACAGGAGGTACTGGGAGGCCAGGGACTCGTCCAGGTGGTACTGCTCACGCACCGCGGCGATCCGTTCGGGCGTCATGTTCTCCGGGTTCCCGATGAGGAAGCTCACGGGGTCACCCGGCGCCGCGTGCATGCTGCCGAAGATGACGAACGAGCTGACGGCCAGCGTGAGGACGAGGGCCCCGAGCCGCCACAGGAGCGCGGTCATGGTCAGCCCTCCCCGGTGCCGAGGTCGGCGGCCCACGGGTAGTAGAAGTAGATGCCCGCGGCCGGCACCCCGGTGACCTCGTCGGACATCACCACGGTGCTCGGGCTGGACACCAGGCTGATCCATGGCTTGGCGTCGGCCCAGGCGGTGGCCATCTCGACGGAGAGCCGGGCGCGTTCGGCGTCGTCCAGGGCGGCCCGGCCGCGCGCGACCAGGTCGTCGAACCCGGGGTCCCGCAGCAGCCACTGCACCGTGGAGTCGGACGCGCCGTTCTTGTAGAAGCCCAGGGGGTCGAACTTGGAGATGAAGTAGTCGTCGGCGAAGAGGTCGACGGCCCGGCGGCCCTCCTCGTTGGAGTAGTAGGCGGTGTACTCGGCCTCGGAGACCCGCTCGATGCTCGCTTCGAGACCGATCTCGTCGGCCGCGCTGACCACGGCGTTGGCGACGACGTTGCGAATGGAGGTGCCGTCGCTGGCGACGACGATGGGCTCGGTGTCCCCGACCTCGGCGACCAGGCGCCTGGCCTCCTCGATGTCCTCCTCGCCGGGGGAGGCGGGGAAGCCCTCGATCTCCTCGTGGGCGGCCTCGAAGACCGCCGTCTCGTAGCCCCAGGCGCCCGAGCCGACCGGCTCCCGCCACGGCTGTCCGAGCCCGGCCAGGCCCGCCCGGTTGATCCCCTCGCGGTCGAGCGCGAGGGAGAGCGCCGTGCGGAGGCGGGGGTCGGCGAGGCCGCCCCGCTCGGTGACCATCAGGCTCCAGACGCGGGTGGACGGGCCCTGGTTGACGGTGAGCCCGGAGGACTGGGCGAGCCGGTCGGCCGCGGCGAGGTTCTCCAGGTAGGTGCCGGTGGCCGAGCCGGTGACCAGCGAGTTGACCATGGCGTCGTCGCTCATCCAGCGGAAGGTGATCCGGTCGGTCCGGGAGGCGCGCTCGGGGTTCCAGTAGTCGCCGGCCCGGGCGAGTTCGATCTCCTGGCCCGACCGCCAGGAGTCGAGGGCCAGCGGGCCCGAGCAGGCGTCCTCGCCCGAGGGGGTGCCGTAGGCGTCGCCCTGCGCCTCGACCGCGGCGCGCTCCAGGACGACGCCGGCGTCGCCCGCCAGGGACTGGAGGAAGACCGCGTCGGACTGGGTGAGGTGGACGGTGACCTCGTAGGGCCCGGTCTCCTCGATCGACTCCACGTTGACGTACTCGTCGGACTCGGCGGCGCCGTCGGCGTGCCGGTTCAGGCTCCAGACCACGTCCCGCGCGGTCATGGCGGCGCCGCTGTGGAAGGTGACGTCCTCGCGCAGGCGGAAGACGAGCGTGGTGGGCGTGGCCCACTCGTAGGACTCGGCCAGGTGGGGCGCGACGCTCAGGTCGGGCTGCACCTGGAGCAGCCGCTCGCAGACGTTCGCCATGACGAGGTCGCTGTGCGAGGTGGCCGCGTCGCCGTCGAGGTCGAGGGTGCTCGGCTCGGTGGACATCAGCCAGGTCGCCTCGTCGAGCTGACCGCTCGCCGCGGGCGTCGTGTTGAGGAACTCGACGTCGGCTCTGGTCTCCTCGGCGGTGCCGGCGGGGCCGCCGCACGCGGCGCTCAGCGCGACGAGCGCGACGGCGGCGACGGCGGTGGTCCGCCGGCGCCGTGTGGTGGGCACGGGCATGGTCACACCTCGCTGTAGAGGTTGAACGGCACGAGCTGGTAGGGGTTCTCGCAGGGCGGCCCGGCGGCGAGGTAGTAGTCGCCGCTGGTGAGGTCCACGCAGCTCGACACGGTGGTCGACCACCGATCGACCTCGGGCAGCCGCGGATCCGCGTGCGAGCACAGGGAGTCGGGGTGGCCCAGGTGGTCGGACATGGCGGCGTGGATCGCCGCCCGGACGTCGGCGGACTCGGTCAGGCCCGCGGCCGGCCGCAGGCCCTCGCGGGCCCGTGGCACCCGGACCAGCGAGTCCGGCGACATCGGCCGGTGGTCCGCGGCCAACTGCGGGGGAACGAACGCCTGGTAGTGGTTCCCGTGGACGAGGACGCCGTCGACCGGGTACTCCCAGCCGTGGGCGCCCGGCGTGGTCTCGACGTCGATCGAGAACCCCGCGCGGTGGGTGAGCAGGGCGTTGCTGGCGATGTGGGGCCGCGTGCGCACGAGGACCCTGAGGGCGTCGGAGATGTTCGGCGCGTCGAGCACCGCGCGGCGGATGACGGTCTGCGGCACGCCGACCTTGTCCTCGAAGCGCCCGCCGAGCCCGTTGGCGTTGAGGGCGAACCCCTCGGAGTTGGCCCCGTGCCTGCCGACCTGCCCGGCCTCCACCTGCATGACCAGCGTCGGCTTGGGGGGCTGCACGACCCGCAGCAGGACCACGGTGTCGCGCACGGCGTGCCGCCAGTCCCAGTTCTGACCGGTGTAGACGTGGCCGTCGCCCGCGGCGGGCCCGGTGAGGGAGAACGACGTGCATCCGTCGGTCTCTTCCCGGGTGGGCCGGGGCGCGCCGGGCCGGGTGAACCAGTTGTCGTACATGATCTCGCCCCGGCAGTTGAGGGCCACGACCTCGGCCGGCTCGACGCCGGCGCCCTCCGCGATGCCCCGCATCTCGTCGAGGAGGTCGGGGAAGTCGTCCTCGATCAGCCGCCGCCACGGCTGGACGTACTCCAGGACCTGCTCCCACGGAAGGCCGGCCTGGCGCTCGAACGCCACGCGGTAGTACCCGATCGAGCTCCGGATGAGGTCGGCCGCCGCGCTTCCGTACTGCCGGCCGCGGTCGAACGCGGACGGGCCGGACACGTCGATGACTCTGGGACTCGGCATCAGAGAGAGATCCTCCCGTGGGACTGCGGGGTGATGCACCGTTCATTACGGAGCGCGCGATCCTGTAGTATTCGATACATGGCGGGAGTGGATAGTACACAGCTGGGCGCCGACGTAACAGGTGCTACGAGAAATCAGGGGATAGTCGAGCTGCGTGCGCGCATCCGCGGCCACTGGGACAGCGCGTCCCCCGCGGAGCGCTCGGTCTGCCGGTTCCTCGCGGAGATCACCCCCGAGCGGCTGCTCTACATGTCGGCCGCCGAGCTGGGAGCCGAGACGCGCACCAGCAACGCGAGCGTGATCCGCACGCTCCAGAGGCTGGGCTACTCCGGGCTCGCCGGCCTCAAGGGCACCGTGGCGGGCCCGTTCACCAGCGAGATCGCCCCCGAGGTGCGGGCCCGCCGCCGCATCGAGTCGACGGGCGGCGACCTCCAGACCGTCTGGGACAGGGTCACCACCGAGTCGGTCGACCGGATCGAGCTGCTCCGGCGGAGCTTCTCGGTCGAGCGCTTCGCCCAGGCCGTCGACCTGCTGCTCAACGCCCGTGAGATCACGTCCTTCGGCTTCGGCGCCTCGTTCGTGGTCGCCGAGCACCTCGCGCTCAAGCTCCGCCGCATGGGGCGGCGTTCACGGGCGATCCACTCCTCCGGCTTCCGCCTGGCCGACGATCTGCTGAGCATCGAACGGGGCGACGTGGTGGTCGCGTTCGCCCCGGCGCGGCTGCTGACCGAGGTGGAGGTGCTGCTCGACCGCGCCCGCACGGTGGGCGCCACCACCATTCTGATCAGCGACCAACTCGTCGGCCGCCTCGACGAGTCGGTCACGGTCATCCTCTACGCCCCCAACACCCCGACCGGCATGACCGGCGAGCCGCTGACCACGATGGTCGTGGCCGACGCGCTCGCGCAGGGCGTCGCGGCGTCCGACGCGGAGCGGGCGGTCGAGGCGTCGCACACCCTGACCACGGTGCGCCAGCAGCTGGGGTTCTGACCGTGGCGCCCGTTCCCCTGGTGCTGCTGTACGGCGACAGCATGCTCGCGCGCCTCACCAAGCCCCGGATCGACCTCCTCGAACGCGGGACCGGCCTGCCCGGCTCGGTCGTCAACTGCGCCGCCGGGGGCTGGGACAGCGCGGACTTGGCGGCCAGGGCCCCGGCCCTCGCCCGGTGCGGGCCGGACCTGGTGGTCCTCTCCGTCGGCGCGAACGACTGCGCCCCGTGGAAACGCGTGCCGCTGCCCTCGTTCGCCGCCCACGTCGCCGCGGTCGGATCGGCGTTCGCCGGCGCGCGGCTGGTCGGCTTCCTGCCGCCGCGGATCCGCGAGGTGGACCGGCCCGGCCTCGGGCGGCGCCGCAACGCGACGCTCGACGCCTACCGCGAGGCCCTGCGCGACGCCGTCGGCCCCACCCGTTGCCTCGACGTGCCTCGGATCCTCGCCGGACTCACCGGCGCCGCACCCCTGGCGGAGGACGGGCTGCACCTCACCGCCGCGAGCTACGACGCGCTGATCCCCGAACTGGCCCGGCTGGTGACCACCGGCCTGACCGAAGGGCGGGACGGCTCATGAGCGACGCACGCACGGCCGCCCAGGGTCGGGTGGGTGGCGACGTGCGCGTGAGCCGTGCGGGCGGAGAAGCGAAGGGGAGGGTGGTGAGCGACGCACGCGCGGCCGCCCAGGGTCGGGTGGGAGGCGACGTGCGCGTGAGCCGTGCGGGCGGAGAAGCGAAGGTAAAGGAAGGCTCATGAGCGGCGCCAACAGTTTCGGTACCCGGGGGTGGATCGAACTCGCCGGTGTCCGCTACGCGTTCCACCGGCTCGCGGGGCTGCCCGGGGTCGAGGGCGCCCCGCTGTCGACCAAGATCCTGCTGGAGAACCTGCTGCGGCACGAGGACGGCACCGCGGGCGGGGCCACCGCCGAGGAGATCGCCTCGCTGCTGGCGCCGGGCGGGGCCCGCGGGGAGATCGGCGTCCGGCCCTCGCGGATCTTCCTGCACGACACCAACGGCGTGCCGGTGCTGACCACCCTCGCCGCGCTGCGCGACGCCGTCGCGCGGGCGGGCGGCGACCCGGCGTCGGTGCGCCCCGTGGTGCCCGCCGAGCTGACCGTCGACCACTCGATCGCCACGGACGTCTCCGCCCGCCCCGACGCCCGCGAACGGAACACCGAGCTGGAGTTCGCGCGCAACGAGGAGCGCTACCGCTTCCTCCGCTGGGGCTCACGGCTCGACGGGCTGACCGTCATCCCGCCGGGCTCCGGCATCATGCACCAGATCAACATCGAGCGCCTGGCGCGCGTCGTGGAGCGGCGCGACGGCTGGGCCTACCCCGACCTCTGCCTGGGCACCGACTCGCACACCACCATGGTCAACGGCCTGGGCGTGCTGGGCTGGGGCATCGGCGGCGTCGAGGCGGAGGCCGCGCTGCTCGGCCTGCCGGTGTCGCTCCAGGCGCCCCGGGTGGTCGGGGTCGAGCTCACCGGCCGCCTCGGCCCCGGCGTCACCGCGACCGATCTGGTGCTCACCCTCACGGAACGCCTGCGGGCCCACGGCGTCGTCGGCGCGGTCGTGGAGTTCTTCGGTCCCGGGCTCGCGGCGATCAGCGTCGAGACCCGCACGACCATCGCCAACATGGCGCCCGAGTACGGCGCGACCAGCGGGCTCTTCCCGGTCGACGCCGCCACGCTGGCCTACCTGCGCCTGACCGGCCGGTCCCCGGACCAGGTGGCGGCCGTCGAGACCTACTGCAAGGAGCAGCTGCTCTGGCCCGACCCGGGGGTGGCGACCCGCTACGACCAGCGGCTCGCCGTGGACATGTCCCGCGTCGAGCCCTCCCTGGCCGGGCCGCGGCGCCCGCAGGACCGGATCGGCCTGCCCGGCGTCCGGGCCGGCCTCCGGGCAGCCCTCGGCGGCGCCCCGCGGAAGCGGGCGGCGGCCGAGCCCTCCGACGGCGCGGTCGCCATCGCCGCCATCACCTCCTGCGCCAACACCTCCAACCCCGAGGTGATGATCGCCGCCGGACTGCTCGCCAGGAACGCGTGCCGCCGCGGCCTCACCACCCGGCCGTGGGTCAAGACGAGCCTGGCGCCGGGCTCGACGGCGGTGACGCGGTACCTCACGGACGCCGGGCTCGACCGTTACCTCGACCAACTCGGCTTCCAGACCGTGGGATACGGCTGCATGACCTGCATAGGGAACTCGGGCGACCTGCTGCCGGCCGCGGCCCGCGCCGTACGCGACGGCGTGCGGGTGGCGTCGGTCCTCTCCGGCAACCGCAACTTCGACGGCCGTGTCAACAACGACGTCGGCCTCAACTACCTGGCGTCACCGCCCCTGGTGGTGGCCTACGCGCTGGCCGGCACGGTCGACCGCGACCTCACCCGTGAGCCGCTGGGCACGGGCGGTGACGGGCGGCCGGTGTACCTCTCCGAGATCTGGCCGGACGACGCCGAGATCCGCGCGGTGGTGGCGTCGTCGCTGAGGCCCGAGGTGTTCACGGAGTCCCAACGGGACCTGCCGGCCGGCGAGGCGGGCTGGTCCGCCCTCGACGGCGGGGACGGCCTGCTCTTCGACTGGCGGCCGGAGTCCACCTACATCCGCCGCCCGCCCTTCCTCGACGGCGTCGGCCGCGCCGTGCCGCCGCGGGAGGACATCCTCGGCGCCCGGGTGCTGACGCACCTCGGGGACTCGGTCACCACCGACCACATCAGCCCGGCGGGCCGCATCCCCGCGTCCAGCCCGGCCGGGCGCTACCTCGCCGCCCGGGGAGTCGCGCCGCGCGACCTGAACACCTACGCCTCGCGGCGGGGCAACTTCGAGGTCATGAGGCGCGGCGGGTTCTCCCACCCGCGCCTGCGCAACCGCCTGGTCCAAGGCGGCCGGGGCGGCGTGACGAGGGACGCCGACGGCGCGATCGTGCCGGTCTTCGACGCCGCCGAGTCGTTCGCCCGGGCCCGGATCCCCCTCGTCGTCGTCGGCGGCGAGGAGTACGGCACCGGCTCCTCGCGCGACTGGGCCGCGAAGGCGACGGCGCTGCTCGGGGTGCGGGCCGTCCTGGCCCGGTCCTTCGAGCGCATCCACCGGTCCAACCTGGTGCACATGGGCGTGCTGCCCCTGGAGTTCGTCGACGGCCGCCACGCGGGGGGCGCGGCGCCCGAGAGCCTCGACGGGGCCGACGAGATCGACGTGCTGGGCCTCCGCGACGGGCTGACGCCCCGCTCCCCGGTGCGGGTGCGGGCGCGCTCGGGGAGCCGCACCACCGAGTTCACGATGCTGGCCCGCGTCGACACCGGCGGCGAGGCCGCGTACTTCCGGCAGGGCGGCATCCTGCCGCTCGTCCTGCGCCAACGACTGGAGCGCTGACCCGGGGCCGCGGCGCGGGCCGCGGGGTCACCCGGTGGTGTCGATGTTGGTCAGGCCGCTGCCGGCGCCGGTGACGGTGTTGTCCGTGGTGACGACGTTCGGCGCGTCCACGCAGTCGGCCTGGTTGGTCACGTTGATGGCGTAGCCGTCCGCGCCGCCGAGGTCGGAGTCGTTGGCGCGGAAGGTGTTGCCGCAGCCGTAGCCCTCGACGCGGTCGTGGGTCTGGTAGCCGTCGAGGAGTTCGCCGTCGCCGCCGAAGGTGCCGGTGTTGGACGCGATGAGATACCCGTTGCCCTTGAGGTCCATCCAGGAGTCGGCGAAGTTCTCGCCCGAGATGCCGTCGCCGTCGAAGGTGTTGCCGCGCACCACGCCGCCCTCGGTGCCCTCCTTGATGTCGACGTGCTCGGCCGTGACATTCGGGCCGATGGTGTTGTTCAGGGCCTGGTTGCGGTCGCTGCGGTCGGGGCCCTCGCCGCCGTTCTCCCCGAACTCGTCCCAGTGGTTCACGGCGGAGCCGAAGTAGATCGCCTCGCCGTACTGCGGCTCCTCCAGGCCGGTGTCGTGGAGGGCGGAGTTCTGGATGACGTTGTCGGAGCTGGCGGCGCGGAAGTGCACCGCCTCGGCCCCCGTGCCGTACACCTCCACCCCGTCGATGGTGACGTGGTCGGACTCGTCCAGCACGATGCCCTTGGCCGAGTCGGCCACCGCGAAGCCCGTCAGGTTCCAGTGGTCGGCGCCGTCGAGATGGAGACCGTAGCCGTCGTCGTTGGACAGGACCGCGCCGCGCGGTCCGGTGAGGGTGATGGGCCGCTCGGCGGTGCCGGAGGCCGTGGCGGCGAAGGCGCCGGCGTAGTCGCCGGGCTCCAGCGCGATGGTGTCCCCGGGGCCGGCGTCGGCGAGCGCGTCGGTCAACTCCTCGGCGGTGCCGACCTCGACGGCATCGCCGGGCGGGATCTCGCCGCCGTCGGAGGCGCCCCAGACCTCGACCTCGGTGAGGCTGTTCCAGTCGCCCGCGCCCTCACCGACGTAGCCGTGGCCGAGGTAACGGACCCGGGAGGTGCGGACGGGGTCGAACGCGAACGACTCCAGGCCCGTCGTCGTGCCGCTGGTCTCGCCCTCGTGGACGGTGGCCCAGCGCGATCCGTCCCAGTACTGCAACGCGAAGACGTTCCGCCGGCTGGTGCCCTCGTGCACGGCGAGCTTGATGTGGCTGACGGTCATGGCCGAGCCGAGGTCCAGCTCCAGCCAGGCGCCGTCCCCCTCGCCCGACCACCGGGTGCCGTAGTCGTCGTCCACCACGTTCGCCGGCTCGTTCCCGTCACTGGTGCTGGCCGTGACGGCACCGCCGTCGGGCGTGATCTGCACGGGAGCGGCGTGCGCCGCCGCCGGCACGGCCATCGCCGCGGTTCCCGCGGCGAGGGCGGCGGTGGCCGCCCGAAGCCGCCCGCGTCCCCGGGGCGCGGAACGGGACTGGCGTGTATGCCTCACAGGGGTGTCCTCCTCGTGCGCGTCGAACCGTCCGCCTCGGCACGGGCTTCTCGGACGTGACCCTAGACGGCGGGCCGCGGGAGGGGTCCCGGGCCCGTCGAGGGACGCCCCGTGAGAGGACGTCAGGGCTGGGCGCACTCCGGCGAGGCGGGGTCGGCGCCCGGGGACAGGGTGACCGGAGGGGACGTCAGCGGTCCGGGCGCCGAGGGCGTCTCCGCCCTCACGTCGGCCCGGCCGGGGCGAAGGGCCAGGGCGGTGCCGTCGGGGCGGATGGCGACCGTGGCCGGATCGCCGCTGTGGAAGCGGGTGGTGGCGCCGAGCACCGGGAGCACGTGGTCGGCGTCGACGCGCGCGGCGTCGTGCCGCACCACCACCTCGGCGGGGTCCATGGAGGCCGTGTCGGCGCGCGCGTTGAGGCCGTTGTCATAGGTGTTGCCCTCGATCAGCACGCCGGACGAGCCTCGCAGCGTGTAGAGCGGCGTGGTGAACGGCTCGGCGGCGGCCGAGGCGCGCAGCGGTACCGACGTGCCCGGGGCCGGGCAGAGGGCGCCGGGCCGCACGGCGATCAGGCCGGAACGGTCCAGCCGCCGCACCTCGTTGTGGCGGAAGGTCAGCCCCCCGACACTCTTGGCGTCGACCAGCGTCGCGTCGCCGACCTCGAAGGTGTTCCGCTCGATCCGGATGTTCCGGTGCACCGGCCGGTCGGCGTCGAGCACCTGGTTGGTGGGCTCGACGAAGATCACCGGACCGGTCGGGGCGACGAAGGTGTTCCGGCGGATGAGGACGTCGGAGACCGCGCCGGACTCGTACCAGTCGGAGGCGTCGGCGGAGATGTAGATGGCGGCCATCGTCGTCCGCTCGAAGCGGTTGTCCTCGATCACCACCCGCCGGGGGGTGGTGACCAGCACGCCGCGGGTGGGCACGTTGCGGAAGGTGTTCCCGGCGATCCGCACGGCCGGGGTGTAGGTGGTGTTCTCCACCACCGTCCCGCCGATCTCCACCCCGTCGGGCACCGGCCGGTCGAGGGTGACGGTGATGTCGGTCAGCGAGACGTCGTGGTCCCTCCCGCTCGGCCCCTCCACCGCGGTGACCGTGGCCGCGCCGCCGGGCAGCGGGCGCATGGTCGCCGAGTCGACCAGCCGGATCTCGTCCCCCTCGTAGAACTGCGGGAACCCGGCGGTCTGCGGGTGCTCGTAGGTCACCCGAAGGCTGTTCGGCGACGGCTGCCCGGCGACCTGGAGATACGTGCCGTGGATGTTGATCGGGTCGTCGTGCGGGCCGTCGAAGAGGGAGTCGGTGACGGTCACCTCGCCCCTGACGCCCGACATCTGGATGAAGTCGGCGAACGCGGAGGTGGACCGGCCGGACGCCGGGTCGGGCGCGAAGGTGACCCGGTCGATGGTGATGTCCTCGCTGAACTGCCCGACCAGGCCGAACGTCTGAAGCGCGCGGGCGTCGAGGTCGCGCACCGTCACGTCGGAGGACTCCCAGATGAACGCGCCGGGCTGCTCGCGCTCGATCTGCCGCATCTGGTAGACGAGGCCCTCGTCGGCGGGCGCGGCGGAGGTGGTGTAGTCGACGCGGATGCCCCGGCCGCCCAGGTCGGTCATGGAGGCGACGTCGGTGAAGAGCGGGTTGTCGTCGCGCCAGGCGCGCCGCGCGGCCGGGTCGTGGATCTGGGTGTACTCCAGTCCGTTCACCCCCGACCAGTAGGGGCGGCCGGTGACCGGGCTGGTCTCGCCGAGCCAGGTGACCTGGTCGTCCTCCACCCGGTAGGGGCTGTCGGCGGGGACGGTCAGGATCCGGTACGCCCGTCCGTCCTCGACCCCCGCGGCGCTGACGGTGGCGTCCACGACCTTGGGCGCCACGTAGTCGAACGTGAAGCCCGTGAACGTCACGTTCTGCGAGCGGATGGCGGCGAAGGCCGTCTGGAGGCCGTGGTAGAGGAGGGTGGAGCCCTGGCCGTCGACCACCACGTCGTCCATGTCCTCGACGAGGAGACCTATCGACTTGTCGCGGTAACGCTGGTCGGCGCCGACCGTGTTCGACACGTACAGCTCGCGGACCTCGGCGCTCTCCGGGTAGAGCTGGTAGGTGCCGCGGGGGAAGACGATCCGCACCGGGCCCTCGACGGTCCTGGCGTGCCGCAGCGCCGCCGCGACCGCGGGGGCCGAGTCGGCGGCGCCCGTCGGGTCGGCCCCGAAGTCCGTCACGTCCACGACGGTGTGCCCCGGCGGGCGGGCCGCGCCCGCGGACGCCGACGGCGCGCTGAGCACGCCCGCGCAGGTGGCGAGGAGAGCGAGCACCAGCAGGCCGGTCAGCGAGCGGGAAGGGAGTGGCGTCGTTCGTCGGGCCTGAGTGGTCACGGCTGCGGCTCCCGTTCTGGCGTGACCCGGACCCCGGCGTGGTCCGGTGGCGTCGGGCGCCATCCTGCCCCAGGGGCACCGGGATCAACAGAGCCGTGGCGAGGCGATCCCCCGGGCCGGGAACGGGCCGTGACCGCCGTCAGCCGGTGCCCGGTCACGGACGGGCCGCGTGCACCACGTAGGTGAGTATCTCGGGCGGGATCAGCGGGGAGAGTTCGACGGTGGAGGGGAGGCCCTGGCGGTGCAGCAGATCGCGGATCCGGTCGAGTCTGCCGTCGATGTCCTGGACCTCCAGGATCACCTGGCCGATCTTCGGCCAGTCCCCGGAGTCGATACCGAGGAGCACGTCGAGCTCCGCCCCTTCGACGTCCACTTCCAGGAGGTCCACTCTGGTCCGGTCGACGAGGAAGCTGGACAGCCGTTCCACGGAAGCCGTGACCTCGTAACCCGTGTGCTTCCGCTCGGTGACCGACAGCCCCTCGATGGGGGTCAGCACCGATTTCTGAAGCTCCTTCTCCGCGGGGTAACGCGTCGAGTTGCCCGGGATGACCGGGTAGTAGGTGAACGGCACGTCCGGAGCGCGTTCGGATCCCAGCGCGCACTCCTTCACGGTGACGTCCTTCAAGCCGTGCATGAGGATGTTCTCCCGCAGCACGTCCAGTGACTCCGGGATGGGCTCGAAGGCGAGGATCTCGGCATCGGGCCATTTCCGTTTCACGAAGAGGGAGAAGAGCCCGATATTGGCTCCCGCGTCGATGACGAACGGCCGTGGCGGAAGGTCGATCTTGTTGTAGCAACCGAGCTCGAAGATCTCCTTGTGCTGGAAACGGGCTTCATCCGGGCTCTGGGCGAAGCACTGGAGTCCACCATCAAGATCGAGCAGCTCATATCGCGACATGTTCGAAGGCTCCCAAGGGGTACGCCGCGGACCGTACCCGGGTGGTGTGGCAGGTGGGGCGGTCGGCGCCGTCCCGGGCTCCGGCCTGGTGTGACACGACGTTAGTTGGGCGGCGGACGGTGCGGCAGTGTGAGAAAAACCTCGCACTGCCGCATCTTCCGCCGCCCTACTACCGTCGTGTCACAGCGGCTCGTGCCCTTCGCCGCCGCCCGGCGCATCGATACCCGGGTGGGAGAAAACGGGATCGACCTTGACCGACGCCTTCGACGACGAGGGCGATGAGGGACCCGGGCCCCGCGCCCCGAGGGTCCGATCGAGACCTGTGAGGACCGAGTCAGGTGCGAGAAACTGCCTTCCCCGACTTTTCGACGTTGACGGACGCGGTGCACGGCTGGGGTATGACGGCGCCGGAGCGGGTCGCACTGGTGTTTCTCCCGGACGGAGAGCGGGAGGCGGCACGGATCACGTACGGCGAGCTCGATTCGGCCGTGACGCGGACCGGGGAGCGCCTGGCGGATTCCCTGGCACCGGGCAGCCGGATCGTGCTGTGTCTCCCGACCGGTGCGGAGTTCGTGATCGCGTTTCTCGCCTGCCTGTACGCGGGAGTCGTCCCGGTGCCGGTGGGGGTGCCGGGAGACGCGCGGCGAGCGTCGCGGCTGGAGGGGATCGTCGCCGATGCCGACGCGGCGGCCGTTCTGACGGACAGCGCGACCGCGCAGGACCTGGAAACGAGCGCCGGGGAGCCGTTGTTCGGGCTGCCGTGGTCCGTGGTGGACGCGACGGCGGCCCTGTCGGGGCCGGTGGGGCCCTGGCGCCCGCGGGCGGGCGCCGGGGATATCGCGTTCCTCCAGTACACGTCCGGCTCGACGGGCTCGCCCCGTGGCGTGGTGGTCTCGCACGAGAACCTTGCCGACAACATCTCCGTGATGGTGCACCGGCTGGGTATCCGCCCGGAAGCGAGCATCGTGAGCTGGCTTCCGCTCTTTCACGATCTGGGCCTGATCAGCTGTGTACTCATGCCGCTCCGTTCCGGGATGACCACGGTGCTGATGCCTCCGGTGGCGTTCCTGCGGGAGCCCCTGAACTGGTTGCGCGCCCTGTCGACGTACCGGTCGATCTTCACCGCGGCGCCGAACTTCGGGTACGAGATGTGCAACCGGCGCGCGGCCACCGCCGACCTGTTCGGTATCGACCTGTCCGCACTGGAGACCGCCGTGAACGCGGCCGAGCCGATCCGGGCGTCGACGACGGACACGTTCATCCGGTTGTTCGAGCCGATGGGGTTCCGGCGTTCGAGCTTCTACCCGGGGTACGGCCTGGCCGAGGCCACGCTGTACGTGTCCGGACGGAACCTCGGGCCCCGGATCGGCCTCTCGGTCGACCGTGCTCGGTTCGAGCGGGGGCGCGTCGTGCCGGTGGCGGAGGCCGAGGGCGGGCGGCTCGTCGTGAACTGCGGACGACCGGGGACGGGACAGACGCTCGTCATCGTGGATCCGGACACGGGGGAGGAGTGCCCGCCCGGCCGGGTCGGGGAGATCTGGCTCGCCGGCCGGAACATCACCCGGGGGTACTGGAGCGGCACCGCCGCCGCCGCGACCGACGTCACGGTCGCCTGGTCGGGGCGCCCGGGGCTCCGCTTCCTGCGGACGGGCGATCTGGGTTTCCTGCACGACGGCGAGGTGTACGTCGCGGGCCGGCTCAAGGACGTCGTCATCGTCGGCGGCAGGAACCACCACCCGCACGACATCGAGGCGACGGTGGAAGGCCATCCGGCGGTGCGGGCGGCGGGTGCGGCGGCGTTCCCGGTCGCCGGGGACGGGAGCGAGGGCCTGGGGATCGCCGCCGAGGTGGTGGGCGCCCGGGTGGGGGGTGATCTCGCGGCCGTCGCCGGCGCGATCGCCGAGGCCGTGTGGAACGAGCACGCCCTGAGCGTGGCCGACATCGCGTTGCTGCGACCGCGCGGGCTGCCGCGGACCACGAGCGGGAAGCTGCGGCGCCGGCATACCCGGGATCTGCTGCTGGCCGGCAGGCTGGGCGAGCTGTGCCGCTGGCCCGACCGCCTCGGCCCGGCCCCTCCGCGGGCGGTCGCCGACCCCGACCGGCTGGCGGCGGCGCTCCTGTCGGGCTCGGCGGCCGACGCGGAGCGGGTCATGCTCGACCTGGTGCGGGAGCAGATCGCGGCGGTGCTGGGACTCTCGTCCCCGGACGGCGTGCCGCCGGACGGATCGCCCCGGTCGGTCGGCCTGGACTCGATCAAGACCCTCGACCTGAGTGCCCGCCTGTCCGCGGCGACCGGCTTCCCGGTATCCGTGGACCTCCTCAGGAACTGCGCGAGTCCCGCCGAACTCGCCCCGGTTCTCGTCCGGCGGGCACTGGTCCGGCTGGCGACGCGGACGCGGGAACCCGGCGCCGTCGCGCTGGTCGGAGGCGGCGGTGCGGACCAGCGGGGAGAGCTGTGAACATCGACGAGGTGCTGTTGCGTGCCCTGCGCGCGGGCGTGACGCTCGCGCTCGACGGGGACCGGCTGACGTTCCGGGCGCCGAACGGGTTGCCCCCGGAGCTGCGTGACCTGCTGGTGAGCCACCGAGCCGCGCTCGTCGCCGCGCTGAGCGGCGAGTCCTCGCCGGCCGTCGCCCCGATCGTGCGGACAGGCGGCCGGCCGCAGGACGGCGGCCGTGGTGCGTTCGGCCTGTCCAGCGGTCAGGAGCGGCTGTGGCTCGTCGAGCAGCGGCATGGCCCGAGTCCCCTGCACCACGTCCACGTCCGCCTGCGGTGGCGCGGCCGTCTCGACCGGGACGCCCTCGGGGAGGCCGCGCGCGCCCTGGTGGCCCGCCACGGCGCGCTGCGCACGGTGTTCCCCGTGCTCGACGGCGTGCCACGGGCCGAGGTGCGGCCGGAATCCGATCCGGAGTCGGTCGACCTGGCCCACCTCGACCCGCGTGATCTGCCTCCCGGCGCGCGCGACGAGGCGGTCGCCACCTTCCTGGAAACGCAGCGGAGCACGCCGTTCGATCTGGCGGCCGGCCCGTTGACCAGGCTGGGTGCCGTGTCCCTCGGCGACGACGAACATCTGCTGGCGCTGACCCAGCACCACCTGATCACCGACGGCTGGTCGGTCGCGCTGCTGCTCTCGCAGTGGCTGGAGGCGTACGGGGCGGTGCTGCTCGGCCGGCGTGAGCCCGTGCCCGCGCCCCCGGTGGAGTACGCCGACTACGTCCGGTGGGAGCGCGCGCGGCGTGGCGAACCGGACCACGCGCGGCGGGTGGAGTGGTGGGCCGGGCACCTCGCCGGTCTGGCGCCGCTGGAGCTCCCTCGCGATCGTGAGGCGTTGCCGGGGGCGCGGGACCACCGGGGCGCGTCCGAGCGGCTGCGGGTGCCGCCGGAGACCGTCGCCGGGCTGGAACGGGTCGCGCGGCGGCTGGACACGACGCTGTACACGGTGCTGCTGGCCGCCTGGGCGGTGCTCCTGCACCGGGTCACCGGCCAGGAGACGTTCCCGATGGGCACCGTGACCAGCGGCCGGGACGAGGCGGTGCCGCGGGACGCCGTCGGCTTCTTCGCGAACACGGTGGTCCTGCGCTGCGATCTGGGCGGCGGCCCGGACGTGCGCGAGGTCATCCGGCGGTTGCGTACGGAGACGAGGGAGGCGTTCGCCCGGGAGGTGCCGTTCGGCGACGTGGTGGCGGCGGTGGGGGGCACGGCCGACAGCGGCCTGACACCACTGATCCAGGCGGCACTCGTCTTCGAGGTCCTTCCGGCGGTCCGGTCGGGCGACGGCAGCGGGGTGCCGGGTGTGCGCTCGCTGTCGGTGGACACCCGGGTCGACGGAGGGGTGGACGGGACCGCCACGTTCGACCTGTCGTTGATCCTGGGGCGCGAGGGGGACGCGCTCGACGGACTGGTGGAGTACGCGCCGGCGTACGTCGGCTCGGACCTGGTCGTTCGGCTGCGCGATCAGCTGCCGGCGCTGTTGAGCGGCATCGCGGCCGGCCCGTCGCCCCTCGGCGCCGGCATGCCGGCCTCGTGCTGCGAACGGGCGGCCGAGCACGAGGCGTTCTTCCGGGCGATGCTCGGTGAGGTGACGGAGCCCTGCGCGCCGTTCGGGCCGGTGGACGCGCGGCGGAATGGCGCGGAGGCGAGTGAGGCGCGGGTGGTGCTGGACGCGCGGGTGGCGGGGTCGGTGCGGGCCGGGGCCCGCGCGTGGGGGGTGTCGGTGGCGAGTGTGTTCCACCAGGCGTGGGCACAGGTCCTGGCCCGGGTGACGGACCGGGAGGACGTGGTGTTCGGCACGGCGGTGTTCGGCACGGCGGCGTCCGGCACCGTCCTGCCGGTGCGGGTCGGGGCCGGTGCGGTGGGTGCCGGGGCGGGCGTGCGGGCCACCCACCGGCTGCTGACCGATCTGGTCCGCCACGAGCATGCCTCGCCGGCTCTGGCGCGGCGTTGCGCCGGGGTGCCGGCGGGCGCGCCGTTGTTCACCAGCGTCCTCGACCACCGCGCGGGCCCGCCGGTGGCGGCCGGTGCGGTGGCGGTGGCGGTGTCGGTGGAGGAGCTGGGCGGGGAGTTCGCGCTGACGGTCCGGTCGCGGGTGGCGGTCGGCGCGCGGGCGGTGGGGGAGCTGCTGGCGACGGCGGTGACGGGACTCGCCACCGCCCTGGCGCGGTCCGTGGAGGTGCCGTTGCGGGATCTGGACGTGCTGCCCGCCGGAGAGCGGCAACGGGTGCTGGAGGAGTTCAACGCCACCGGGCGGCCGGTCCCGGTGGGCGCGACGGTGCACGGGCTGTTCGAGGCACGGGTGGCGCTCGCCCCGGACGCGGTCGCGGTGGTCCATGGGGAGCGCCGGCTGACGTACGGGCAGGTGAATGCCCGTGCGAATCAGGTGGCGCACCGGTTACGGGCAGGAGGGGTCGGGCCGGAGTCCCTGGTGGGGATCTGCGCGGAGCGGGGCCCGGACCTCCTCGTCGGCATCCTGGGAATCCTGAAGGCCGGTGGGGCGTATGTCCCGCTTGACCCCTCGTACCCGGTGGCACGGCTGGCCCACATGCTCACCGACAGCGCTCCGGCCGTGGTCCTGGCCGGTGGCGCCGGCATCGCCGCGCTGCGCAACACCTCGGGTGTGGGCGCGGGTTGCCCGGTGGTGGCGCTGGACGGGGTGCTGGAGGGGGCGTTCGACGCCTACCCGGCCACGGACCCGGCCGACGCCGGGATCGGGGGGTCGGCCGCGGCGTATGTGATGTACACGTCGGGATCCACGGGGGTGCCGAAGGGGGTGGTGGTCGAGCACCGGAACATCGTCTCGCTGGTGCTGGACAACGGCTTTCTGGCGTTCGGCACGGATGACCGGGTGGCGTTCGCGGCGAACCCGTCGTTCGACGCGGCGACGTTCGAGGTGTGGGGAGCGTGGGCCAACGGTGCCCGGCTGGTGGTCGTGGACGAGGCCGATGTGCTGGATCCCGACCGGTTCGGAGCGGTGCTGTCCTCGGCCGGAGTGAGCGTGCTCTGGCTGACGGTCGGATTGTTCAACCGGTACCGGGACGCGCTGGGCGGGGTGCTGGGCGGCTTGCGGTGCCTGGTCGTCGGAGGGGACGCGCTGGATCCGGTGTCGGTGGCCGCGGTGTTGCGCGAGAATCCGCCGGGCCGGTTGTTCAACGGCTACGGGCCGACGGAGACGACGACGTTCGCGGCGGTGCACCCGATCGACGAGGTGGGGGCGGGGAGCGTCCCGATCGGCCGCCCGATCGCGGGCACCCGGATCTACATCCTGGACGGGCGTGGCCGGCCGGTGCCGGTGGGCGTGGTCGGGGAGTCTGTCTCTTATACAACTCTGACGCTTCCGAAG
>NZ_LAVK01000084.1 GCF_001083795.1 Streptomyces sp. SBT349 | reverse complement strand
GGGCGGGGGAACGGTCACGGGGGCGGCGACCACCACCGTTCCCGCGCGCCCGCGCCCCGCCGCGTGCCCGTCCTCGGTCAGCCGCTGGTACGCCTCGGTGACCACGCCGCGGGAGACGCCGAGCTCGGCGGCGAGGGCCCGGGTCGCGGGCAGGCGGCTGCCGACCGGGAGGCGGCCGTCCGCGATGGCGCGCCGCAGCTCCCCGGCCAGCCAGCCGGAGAGGCCGCCGGGCGGGGCGTCGCGCGGGTCCAGCTGGAGGAAGTCGGCACCGGCCGTTGTGGACCCCTCGGAAGGGTCGCCTTTGGACCTGTTCACCGGACCATGGTGACGGCAGGGTCGAACCATGACCACCACGACGCCTGCCACGGCCGGCTATGTCCACGGATACTCCCGGTTCGAGGCGCGCCGGCTCGGCGACCAGGCGGACACCCTGGCGGACCTGCTCCACGCGGGAATCCGCTACCCGGCGGGCGATCGGGTGCTGGAGATCGGCTGCGGCGTCGGCGCGCAGACCGCGCATCTGGTCGCGGGCAGCCCCGGCGCGGAGTTCACGGCGGTGGACATCTCGGAGGACTCGCTGCGCGAGGCGCGCGCCCGGGTCCGGAAGGAGCATCCGGGGGCGCGCGTGTCGTGGCACCGCGCCGATCTGCACGCACTGCCGTTCGCGGACGGCGCGTTCGACCATGTCTTCGTCTGCTTCGTGCTGGAGCATCTGCGCGACCCGCGGCGCGCGTTGACGGACCTGCGCCGGGTGTTGCGCCCCGGCGGCACGATCACCGTGGTCGAGGGCGACCACGCGTCGGCGTTCTTCCACCCGGACAGCGCGGCGGCGCGGGCGGTGATCGGCCACCTGGTGACGCTCCAGGCGGCGAGCGGCGGGGACGCACTCATCGGACGGCGGCTGCACCCGCTGCTGACGGGGGCGGGGTACGCCGAGGTGGTGGTGCGCCCGCGCACGGTGTATGTGGACGGGTCACGACCCGCACTGGTCGAGGGGTTCACGCGCCACACGTTCACCGCCATGGTCGAGGCGGTGCGAGACCGGGCCCTGGCCGCGGGACTCACCTCCCCGGATGACTGGGAGGCGGGCATCGAGGCCCTGCGCGCGACGGCGGGCCCGGAGGGGACGTTCCACTACACGTTCTTCAAGGGCCAAGGCGTCGTGCCCGATTGAGCCAGCGGACACGGATTCGCGCCGGCGTCACCCGCGCCCGCGGCGGACGGGTGCCTCGTGTGGGGCCGTGTCATTCGATCACGCACCTGGCGTCGGCGGGTGGGGAGGCGAGGTTCACGAGGTAGTCGGCCACGATGTCGTCGACGCACGCGTTGTCACTGATCAGGGCGACGCCGTGCTGCTCGCCCTCGACGGTGAGCAGGCCGCCTCCCAGCGCTTCGGCCAGGCGGGGGCCGCCCTCGTACGGGGCCACGGGGTCGCCGGTGACGGCGACGGTCAGCGTGTCGGGCAGTCCCTCGATGCCGGTGGCGTAGGGGTAGCCCAGGGTCGGCTCGACGGGCCAGGACTCGCACGCGTCCCTCGCCTCGCCCAGCGGCCGGCCGGGGTCGGCGAAGGGAGCGGCGTCGAGCATCGCGCGCTTGAGCTCCGTCTCCTGTTCCGGGGTGTGCCGCTGCTCGTCCAGGCAGTTGATGACCTGGGTGGCTTCGATGGCGTTGCTGTAGCTACCGTCGGCGTCCCGCTGGTAGTAGCCGTCGTGCAGTCCTGTCAGGGTGTCTCCGCGTCCGTCCCGGACCTCGCGGATTCCCTCGATGATCAGGGGCCAGACCGCCTCGCTGTACAGCCCGGTGATGACCCCGTCGATCGCGTCCGTGAAGGTGAGGACCCGCCCGTCTCCGGCCGGGACCGGCTCGTCGAGCAGGGGCCGGACGAGGTCCTGGAACCGCTCGGTCACCGCGCCCGGGTCGGAACCCAGCGGGCAGTCCGGCAGTTCCGTGCACGAAGCGCCCATCAGCTCGAACGAGCGCTGGAGGCCGGCGAACTGCGATGCACGCCGTTCCGCGGTGCCCGCGTACGGGTCCATCGGCCCGTCGAGAACGAGCGCCCTGACGTTCTCGGGGAACATCTCGGCGTAGACGGCTCCCAGCCGCGAGCCGTAGCTGGTGCCGAGGTAGCTCAGCTCGTCGTCGCCCAGTACCGCGCGCAGCACGTCCATGTCACGGGCGGCGTCCCGGGTGCCCACGTGGGCGAGGAGGTCCTCGCTCCCGGAGCGCTCGGCGCACTGCCCCACCAGCTGCCGCGTTTCCTGCGCCGTCCAGTTGGCGACGTAGGACTTCTCCGACATCACGTTGGCCTCGCGTTCGGCGTCGGTGTAGCAGTCCAGCGCGGGCAGGGACGCGCCGACGCCGCGCGGATCGAAGCCGATCAGGTCGAACCGCTCCACGACCGGGCTCTGGGGTGCCAGCGCGGCGATCAGCGGGGCGAAGCTCATGCCGGGGATTCCGGGGCCGCCCGGGTTGGTCATCAGCGATCCGATCGGTTCCCCCTCCGCCGGCACCCGCAGCAGCGCGATCGACGCGGTCTCGCCTCCCGGGTCGTCGTAGTCCAGCGGCACCTCCAGGCGGGCGCACTCGAACCGCTCGTCCGCGAACACCTGCGCGTCGGCCTCGGTGGTCGCGTAGGGCTCGCACGGCTCGAAGGTCAGGTCCTGCCCGTAGAAGCGCCGCAGTTCCTCCGATGACTCGTCCGATGACTCGTCGGATGACTCGTCCGGAGATCCCTGCGCGGACCCCTCGGGGGACTCCTCCGAGCTCGATGACGTGCAGGCACCGAGCATGACCGCCAGCAGCAGCGTCGCGCCGAGCGCCGCCGTCCGACGGACGCGGGCATGGGTACGCATGATCCTCCTTACGGACGCCGCCGGGCGTGGCGGCGAACGGTGGGCTCCGCCCTCGGCCGGGTGTTCGCGGGTGTGGGCGGAGTCCATGATCCGCGCGTGCCGGGACCGCGGGAGGTGCCGTCCGTCATCGGTACGGATGACGGATGTAACGAAGGAGCGGCGGCGAGGCGACGACCGGCCGGGGACCTACCGGTCGTGTGGCACGTGCGGGCGGGTGACAGGAACGACGGTGAGGAATTCGTCCAGCCCCGCGAAGTCGTCGGGGTTGGTGGTGAAGAGAGGGAGCTCCTCGGCGACGGCGATGGCGGCGATCATGAGGTCGGCGACCCGGCGGCGCGGCTTCCGCCCTCCGTCCACGACGGCCGCGCAGACCCTGCCGTAGATCCGGGCCGCTTCCGCGTCGAAAGGGATGGGGTCGAACTCGTTCTCGGCGCGTTGGAGGACATCCATCCGGCGGGCGCGTTCCGCACGCTCCTCGTAGGTGTCCTGTTCGCCGCTCCTTCGGACGTGGTGAGGGCCCGCGGAAAGCTCCGCGAGGGTGATGGCACTGATGGCCATCTCGGCGGGCAGTTCGTTGATGTCCACCCACCTGCGCAGGATCATGATGTTGGTGTCGAGGAGTCCCTGCCGGTGCTCAACGGTCATAGGGATCCTCCGGCTCCTGCTCGACGACGGCGTCCTGATCGGCGCGGAATGCCTCCAGCCGGATGTCGGGAGCCGTACGGGACAGGGCGGCGAACTCGGCACGGGGAACGAAACGCCGGCGTCGCCGTAGCGGGATCAACTCACCGATGCGTGATCCGTCTCGGGTGACGGTGAACGCCTGTCCCCCCTGGACGGCATCCATGATCTCTTTGGATCTGGTCCGCAGGTCGCGTTGATTGATCTCGGGCTGTGCGGTCATGGGACCATGATAGGCGCGGGCGCCCCCGCGTGCTACCTGGTAGCACCGCTGGTCAATCGCCCTCCACCAGATGCTTGACGAGCGCGCCGGTCGCGTTCCCCGGACCGCCCGCCGCCGCGGCTCGTGCGCATGAACGATCGGCGAACATACATCCATTTAGGGCGAGCTTGTCCCTGTTTGCCGACGGCTCTGTAACAGAGGTAGCCGACCCGGCCCCCGGGGGGAATCGCCGGGGCATGAGTGACAACACGCCGATCACACCCCGGCCCCTGCACCAGCGCACCGTCTCCCGTTGTCCCGTGATGACCGCTCGGGAGCTCCGTGAGCACGGTGTCCCGCCCGCCGTCGCGCACGACCGGTGCCGCCCCGGCGGACCCTGGCAGATGCCGCTGCCCGGTGTCTTCCTGCTGCGGTCGGGGCCGCCGAACGCGGAGGAGACGCTGCACGCGGTGCTCCGTTACACCGGCGGCAGGGAGGACGAGGCGGTGGTCAGCGGGCTCGCGGCGCTGGCGCTGCACGGGTTCGCCTCCGTGCCTCCGGCGAACGCGCTCGACCAGGTGGACGTGCTGGTGCCGCGCGTGCGCCGGCTGCGTTCCACGGGGTGCGCGCGCATCGTGCGCACGCCGCGGATGCCGAGGCCCGTGCGGGTGGGCGGGTTCCCCGTGGCGCCGGTCCCGCGTGCGCTGGCGGACGCGATCGCGCGGCTGCCGGACCCGTTGACGGTCCGGCGGCTGCTGGCCGAGGCGGTGCGCGGCGGGCACTGCGAACCGCAGCCGGTGGTACGGGAGTTGGCCAGGGCACGGCTGCTGGGCCGGCCGCAGGTGGCGGCGGCGATCGACACGCTGCTGGTCGAGGGCAGGACGATGGCGGAGGACCGGCTGATGCGCGCGGTCCGGCTGGCCGGGCTGCCCGACCCCTGCTGGAACGTGGGCCTGTGGCTGCCGGACGGGCCGTTCCTGTGCGCGATGGACGCGTTCTGGCCCGAGCAGTCCGTCGCGGTCGAGATCGACATCCGGGTGCCGAGGCCGCGCGGCGGGGACGGGGCCGCGGAGGAGGGGGACGAGACGACGCGGCGCCACCAGACGCTCAGCGGCCTGGGGATCACGGTGGTGCGGCTGACGCCGCGGGGCCTGCGCGAGTCGCCGAACGCGCAGGCGGCGGCGGTGCGTCGGGCGCTCGACGGGGCCGGGGAACGGCCCGGGGCCACCTATGTGGTGGTCCTCCCCCGGTGAGGCGGCGCCGCGCCGGCCGAGCCGACTTCGCCCGAGGGCGGGCGGTCCCCGGTGCCGTCAGGGCGTGCGCCTCTTCGCTCCGCGAGGGTGCCGCTCGCGCCAACGCCGCCCGGCCGGGGCGGAGTCCGGACCGCGCCTCGGCGGGGGGCCGTCATACGCCGTGCAGCCGCGGCCGGTTGTCGCGGGGGCGGCAACGGAAGCCCAGGCGCGGCCTCTTCGCCGGCCGACTGGCCGGACACCCGCCTCTCGACGACAACCGGTCACCGCCGTCCGGCTCCGCCACGTGCCGTGGGGGCCCGCGACGGGTGGGCCGGAGGTGACAGGAATGCGACAACTTTTCGGCAACCATCCCCCGGTAGTGATCATTTCCGTAAGATGACCGGTCATCCTGATCCGGTCTCCGAACAAGGACGCCCATGTCACTGAGACCCAGCCCCCGCCCGATACCGCACGGCGCGCAGGGTGGCCGACGCCGCCCGCAGCGCGCGGTCCTCACCGCCGCCCTGGCCGTCACGCTCGCCTTCGCCGGGGTCACCCCCGCTCTGGCCGACGAGCCCCGGGACCCGGTCGCCGACAAACCGCTCGGCGAGAAGTTCTCCACCCAGGACGCCGCGCTGCTCGCCGAGGCCAAGGCCAAGGACGAGCCGTTCGTCACCATGATGATCGCCGCCGAGCCGGGCGAGACCGAGGAAGTGGCGGAACGCCTCGACGCCGTCTCGGGCGCCTCCGTCGGCTTCACCGACGACCGTATCGGCTACGTCCGCGTCACCGTGCCGACCGGCGAGGCGGACGGCGCGATCGAGGAGGCCACCGGCCTCGACTCGGTCTTCGCCATCGACCTCAACGACGTGATCCAGGCGCCCGACCCGTCCCCGGGCGCCGGCGAGCGGGTCGCCGAGTCCTCCGCCGCGCGCGGCTACCGCGCGCCCGACGAGGACACCCCGGCCGAGAACCCCTACCAGCCCGCCCACGAGACCGGCGCGGTGGACTTCGTCGACGACCACCCGCGCTACGACGGGCGCGGCATCACCATCGGCGTCCTCGACCTCGGCGTGGACCTCGCGCACCCGGCGCTCCAGGAGACCACCACCGGAGAGCGCAAGATCGTGGACTCGGTCACCGCGACCGACCCGATCATCGACGGCGACGCCTCGTGGCGCCCGATGACCACCGAGGTCAGCGGCCCCTCGTTCACGTACGACGGCATGGACTACACGGCCCCCGAGGGCGACTACCTCGTCAACGTCTTCCGCGAGGCCGTGGCCACCGGCGAGATCGGCGGCGACGTCAACCGCGACGGGGACACCACCGACGTCTGGGGCGTTCTCTACGACGCCGAGGACGGCTCGGTCACCGTCGACCTCGACGCCAACGGTGACTTCACCGACGACGAGGAGATGGCGCCGTACAACCAGGGCCACCAGGTCGGGTACTTCGGCACCGACGACGAGGACACCGCGATCGCGGAGGCCATGCCGTTCGTCGTGGAGATCCGCGAGGACGTGCCGATGGACCCCTACGGCGGTGACTGGATCGGCCAGGTCCGCGACTTCGTCAACATCGGCATCGTCTCCGGCGACCACGGCACGCACGTGGCCGGCATCACCGCGGCCAACGGGCTGTTCGGCGGCGACATGAACGGCGCCGCCCCCGGTGCGCAGATCGTCTCCTCGCGCGCCTGCGTCTTCAACGGCGGCTGCACCTACACCGCGCTGTTCGAGGGCATGATCGATCTGGTCGTCAACCGCGATGTGGACCTCGTCAACGTCTCCATCGGCGGCCTGCCCGCGCTCAACGACGGCAACAACGCCCGCGCGCACCTCTACACCGAGCTGATCGACACGTATGACGTGCAGCTCTTCATCTCCGCCGGCAACGACGGCCCCGGGACCAACACCGTCGGCGACCCGTCGGTGGCCGAGAAGGTCGTCAGCGTCGGCGCCGCCATCTCCCGCGAGACCTGGGCCGCCAACTACGGCTCGGGCGTGGACGTTTCGTACGGCATGCTGCCGTTCTCCTCGGCCGGGCCGCGCGACGACGGCGGCTTCAAGCCGACCATCACGGGCCCCGGCGCCTCCGTCAACTCCATCCCGACCTGGATGGCGGGCGCCCCCACCGCCGAGGCGGGCTACGACCTGCCGCCCGGCTACGGCATGCTCCAGGGCACCTCGATGTCCTCGCCGCAGGTGGCGGGCGCCTCGGCGCTGCTGCTCTCGGCGGCCGAGCAGCGGAACATGAACCTGTCCACCGCCGACCTGAGGACCGCGCTGACCAGCTCGGCCGACCCGATCCGCGGCGTTCAGGCGCACGAGCAGGGCGCGGGCCTCATGGACACCGAGGCGGCCTGGGGGCTGATCAGCCGCGGCGCCACCGCGCACGAGTACACGGTGACGGCCCCCGTCGACCACGACATGGCCGAGTACCTGGCCACACCGGGCGTGGGCACCGGCGTCTACGACCGCGAGTCGGCGCCCGAGGTCGGCGACTCGGAGCGGTACGAGATCACCGTCACCCGCACCACCGGGCCGGACCGCCCGGTCCGGCACGACCTGGAGCTGGTCAACAACCACGACCGCACCTTCAGGCTCACCGGCCGCCCGCAGGTGACGCTGCCGCTGGACGAGCCGGTGACCGTCACCGTCGAGGCCAGGCCGCGTTCGCTGGGCGCGCACAGCGCGATCCTGGCCGTGGACGACGCGCGGACCCGGGGCACCGACCACCAGATCCTCGCCACGGTCATCGTGCCGCAGGAGCTGACCGGCCCCTCCTACGCCGTCGCCCGCGCGGACGAGGTCCAGCGCAACTCCACCACCTCGTACTTCGTCCGGGTCCCCGAGGGCACCAGGTCGTTCGAGGTCGCCATGGGCGAGCTCGCCGAGGGCAGCCAGACCCGCTGGATCGCCATCAGCCCCTGGGGCACGCCGGCGGACGACTCGTCCACGACGTTCTGCTACCCGAACTACGAGAACCCGGCCAACACCTGTGACCCGGCGCTGCGTTCGTACGAGAACCCGACGCCCGGCGTGTGGGAGATCGAGGTCGAGTCCCGGCGCACCTCGCCGCGGCTGAACAACCCCTACACCGTCGTCGCGACGGCGCTGGGCGCCACGTTCGACCCGGAGACGCTGGAACTGGCCCACGTGGTCGCCGGCAACCCGGTGCCGGTCGGCTGGGGCGTGACCAACGACCTCGGCCCGGTGACCGGATCGTTCGAGGCCGGAGAGCTGGGCTCGGCCCTGGAGGACACGCCGACGATCGACCACGAGGGCCGGCTGACCAACGACGTGGTGATCGGCGAGGGCGTCTCGTCGTTCAGCGCGGTCATCGGCTCGCCCGACGACCCGGGCGCGGACCTGGACCTGTTCGTCTACCGCGACGGCGAGCAGGTGGGCGCCTCCACCAGCTCGGGCTCGGAGGAGACGGTCTTCATCGAGAGCCCGGAGCCGGGGACGTACACGGTGGAGGTGCACGGCTACTCGGTGCCGCAGGGCAGCACGACCTACACCTACCGGGACGCCTTCCTGAGCACCGGCCTCGGCGAGCTCACGGTCGACGGCGACCAGGCCGTCGAGCTCGACACGGGTGAGACCACCTCGGTCCCGGGTGAGGTCACCGTCACCGCCGCGGCGGCCGAGGCCGGTGAGGGCCGCACCATCTTCGGCACGGTCGGCCTCGTCAACGTGGGCGGCACCCTCGTCGGAACGGGCAACCTGACCATCGAGCACGTCACCCCGTAGCCGCACGGCACGCACCACGCGGCACCGCACCACACGGCACCGCACCACACCGCGGGGCGGGCGCACGGCACCATCGCCGTACGCCCGCCCCGTCCGTGTGTGGCGTGCGAGGATGGCGCGGAGGACGCACGGAGAAGGAGACCACCAGGTGCCTGGCACGAATCTGACCCGCCACGAGGCGCAGCAGCGGGCCGAGCTGCTCGCCGTGGACGGCTACGAGATCGCCCTCGATCTCTCAGGGGCGCAGGAGGGCGGCACGTTCCGTTCGGAGACCACCGTGCGCTTCACGGCGCGCGAGACGGGGTCCACCTTCATCGACCTGATCGCGGCGGACGTGTCCGAGGTGGTGCTCAACGGCACCGCCCTCGGACCCTCCGAGGTCTTCGCCGACTCGCGCGTCACCCTGGCCGGCATCCGTGCCGGGGCCAACGAGTTGCGCGTCGTCGCCGACTGCTCCTACACCAACAGCGGTGAGGGGCTGCACCGTTCGGTCGACCCGGTGGACCAGCAGGCGTACCTGTACACGCAGTTCGAGGTTCCGGACGCCCGCCGGGTCTACGCGTGCTTCGAACAGCCGGACCTCAAGGCGACGTTCCGGTTCACGGTGAAGGCACCTGAGGGCTGGACGGTCATCTCCAACGCGCCCACACCCGAACCGGAGGGCCCCGAGCGGAACGTCTGGGCGTTCGAGCCGACCCCGCGCATCTCCAGCTACATCACGGCGATCATCGCCGGCCCGTACCACGCGGTCCACAGCAGCTGGACCGGCGGCGGGCGGACCGTTCCGCTGGGCCTGTACTGCCGCCCCTCGCTCGCCGAACACCTCGACGCCGAGGCGCTGTTCGCGGTGACGAGGCAGGGATTCGACTGGTTCGAGGAGAAGTTCGACTACCCGTTCCCGTTCGCCAAGTACGACCAGCTCTTCGTGCCCGAGTTCAACGCGGGCGCCATGGAGAACGCGGGCGCCGTCACCATCCGCGACCAGTACCTCTTCCGCTCCAAGGTGACGGACGCGGCGTACGAGATGCGCGCCGAGACCGTGCTGCACGAGATGGCGCACATGTGGTTCGGCGACCTGGTCACCATGGAGTGGTGGAACGACCTGTGGCTCAACGAGTCGTTCGCCACCTACACGTCGATCGCCTGCCAGGCCCACGCGCCCGGCAGCCGGTGGCCGCACGCCTGGACCAGCTTCGCCAACCAGATGAAGACCTGGGCCTACCGCCAGGACCAACTCCCCTCCACCCACCCAATCATGGCGGAGATCAACGACCTCGACGACGTCCTGGTCAACTTCGACGGCATCACCTACGCGAAGGGCGCCAGCGTTCTCAAGCAGCTGGTCGCCTATGTGGGGACGGACGCGTTCTTCAGCGGCGTCCAGGCGTACTTCAAGCGCCACGCCTGGGGGAACACGCGGCTGGCCGACCTGCTGACCGCCCTGGAGGAGACCAGCGGCCGGGACCTGAAGGCGTGGTCCTCGGCGTGGCTGGAGACCGCCGGGATCAACGTGCTGCGCCCGGAGATCACGGTGGACGAGGCGGGCGTGATCACGGAGTTCGCCGTCCGCCAGGAGGCGCCGGCGCTTCCGGCGGGCGCCAAGGGCGAGCCGGTGCTGCGACCGCACCGCATCGCCGTCGGCCTGTACGAGCTGCGCGACGGCGCGCTGGTCCGCACCGACCGGATCGAGCTGGACGTCGACGGCGAGTCGACGCCGGTGCCCGAGCTGACGGGCCGCCCCCGCCCGGCCGTTCTGCTGCTCAACGACGACGACTTGTCGTACGCCAAGGTGCGGCTCGACCCCGCGTCGATGGCCGTGGTCTCGGAACACGTGGGCGACTTCGGTGAGTCGCTGCCGCGCGCGCTGTGCTGGGCCTCCGCCTGGGACATGACCCGCGACGGCGAGATGGCCACCCACGACTACCTGAAGCTGGTCGTCTCCGGCATCGGGAAGGAGGGGGACATCGGCGTCGTCCAGTCGCTGCACCGGCAGGTCAAGCTGGCGCTCGACCTGTACGCCGCCCCCGACCGGCGCGAGACGGGCCTGGCGTCCTGGTCGCAGACGGCGCTCGACCACCTGCGTTCGGCCGAGCCCGGCAGCGATCACCAGCTGGCGTGGGCGCGTGCGTTCACGGCCACGGCCCGGACGGACGAGCAACTCGACCTGCTGGTGGGGCTGCTGGACGGAAGCGAGACGATTCCCGCTCTGGCCGTGGACACCGAGCTGCGCTGGGCACTGCTGCACCGGCTGGCCGCCACGGGCCGGGCGGACGAGCCGGAGATCGCGGCGGAGCTCGCGCGCGACGCCACGTCGGCGGGCGAGCGCCACGCGGCCTCCGCGCGGGCGGCGCGGCCGACGCCCGAGGCGAAGGCGGAGGCGTGGGCGTCGGTCGTCGAGGGCGACAAGCTGCCGAACGCCGTCCAGGAGGCGGTGATCGCGGGCTTCGTGCAGACGGACCAGCGGGAGCTGCTGGCGCCGTACACGGAGAGGTACTTCGCGGCGCTCAAGGACGTGTGGGACAGCCGTAGCCACGAGATGGCGCAGCAGATCGCGGTGGGGCTCTACCCGTCGGTGCAGGTGTCGCGGGCCACGCTCGAGGCGACGGACGCGTGGCTGGTGACGGCCGAGCCGAGCCCGGCCCTGCGGCGCCTGGTCACGGAGTCCCGCGCGGGCATCGAACGGGCGTTGCACGCGCAGGCGGCGGACGTCTGAGGCTCGTGGGGTGGTTGTCCTGGCTGGGGTGGCTTCCGAGGCTTTACGCAGCCACGTTGGGGCGAGCCTCCAAGATCGGGGGCCCTGATCGGGCACTTGCGGGCAGGTGCACAGCCTGCCCGATCCGCTGGCCAGCGTAAGGGCCCCCGATCTCTCGCCCCAACGCAGCTCCCGCCCAAAGCCTCTCCAGCCCCGTGGGGGGCCTCGGGGCCGCGTGCGGGCCGTGGGGAATGGAAGAAATGAGGGGCGCGCGACCCGACCCCGCACGGACGGTGCCCGAGTGCCCCTTCGGGCAACAGGGGCCGGACCCTCTTTGGAGACTTCGGCGCGCGGCGGAATCGAGGGGCGCACGGGCCGACCTCGCGCGCCTTTCCACCCGAGAAGGCCCGGTACCCAGATGCCCCTTCGGGCAACAGGGGCCGGACCCTCTTCGGAGACTTCGGCGCGCGGCGGAATCGAGGGGCGCGCAGGCTGGCCTCGTGCGCCTTTCCAGCCAGGAGGGGACGGCGGGCAACGGGGGCGGGGCCCCCTCATGAGACTTCGGCGCGCGGGCGGGCGGTGCGCGCCGTTCGGAAGAAAAGGGGGACCGCCGCCCGCAGGCAGAGGTACCACCCACGGGGCTGGAGAGGCTTTGGGCGGGAGCTGCGTTGGGGCGAGAGATCGGGGGCCCTTACGCTGGCCGGCGGATCGGGCCCCTGGGCCTGACCGCGTTTTCCCCGATCGGGCCCCCGATCTTGGAGGCTCGCCCCAACGTGGCTGCGTAAAGCCTCGGAAGCCACCCCAGCCACCCCATTGACACCCACCAACGGGCAGGCGTCAACGGCCAGGCCAGCCGCAGGCGTTACCGCTTGCGGTCGCTCAGCACCACCAGGCCCGCGATGACCGCGAACAGCACCAGCGGCGTCAGCACGAAGAGGCCCAGCGTCTCCGCGACGCTCAGGCCGGGGCCCGGGTCGTCGCCGTCGTCCCGGGTGAGCGCCTGGGCCGCCGGGGATGCCATCAGCGTCAGCAGCGTCACGCCGGCCACGACGACCGCGGCGCGCTTCTTGTTCAGGTTGACCACGGGGCCACAGTAACGAATCGCCCGCCGCGCCCGTTCATGCCCCCTCCGTCTCCCCCGCCATCTCCCTCCGCACGGCGCGCACCAGCGCCGCCACCCGTTCCGAGGAGGCCAGCTCCTCCAGCGGCACGGGACGCCCCGTCCCGTCCGCGACGGGCAGCCGCCAGTTCGGGTACTCGTCCCGGGTGCCGGGAACGTTCTGCGGGCGGCGGTCGCCCACCGCGTCCGGCAGCCAGATGCCGATCATCCGCGCCGGGGTGCGGGCCAGGAAGCGGTACGCCGCCGCGATGCGCTCCTCCTCCCCCGCCGCCATCGGCAGCAGCCCCATCCGCGCCCACACGTCCAGCCACTCCGCCGTCTCCGCCAGCGCCTCGCGCAGCGCGCCCGGCGCGTCTTCGAGCAGGCCGAGACCCCGCCGCAGCTCGACGTGCTCGGCGCTCAGCCGGGCCGCCGTGGACGGCAGGTCGTGCGTGGTGACCGTCGCCAGGCACGAGGAGCGCCACTCCCCGGGGGGCAGCGGCGGGCTGCCGCGGCTCTCCCAGTCGCGTTCGAACCACAGGACCGACGTGCCGGCGATGCCGCGCGCCCTCAGGTCCTCCCGGACGCCGGGCTCGACCGTGCCCAGGTCCTCGCCGACGAGGACCGCGCCCGCCCGGTCCGCCTGGAGGGACAGCACGGCGAGCATCGCGTCGGCGTCGTAGGAGACATAGGTGCCATCGCGCGGCGAGGCGCCCTCGGGGATCCACCAGAGCCGGAACTGGCCCATCACATGGTCCACGCGCAGCGCCCCCGCGTGCCGCAGGAGCCCGGCGAGCAGCTCGCGGTAGGGGGCGTAGCCGCGCTCGGCGAGTGCCTCGGGACGCCAGGGCGGCAGGCCCCAGTCCTGACCGTTCTCGTTGAACGCGTCGGGTGGCGCGCCCGTGGACATGCGGAGCGCGAACACGTCCTGCTGCGCCCAGGCGTCCGAGCCGTGGGGGTGGACGCCGAGGGCCAGGTCGTGGACGAGGCCGATCGGCATCCCGGCGTTCTCGGCGCTGCGCTGGGCGCGGGCGAGCTGGATGTCGGTCAGCCAGGCCAGCCAGCTGTGGAAGTCGATGCGCTCCAAGTGCTCCACGCGCGCCCGCGCCGTCGCGTGGGAGCGCGGGTCGCGCAGGCCCGCGGGCCAGGAGCGCCAGTCGGGCCCGTGCGTCTCGGCCAGCGCGCACCAGGTGGCGTGGTCCTCCAGGGCCTGGCCCTGCTCGGCGAGGAACGCGCAGTACGCGGCGTGGCGGCCGGGACTCAGCGGAACGCGCCTGAGGACCGCGAGGGCGGCCAGCTTGAGCGCCCAGACCGCGTCCCGGTCGATGGGCGCACGCTCGGTGAGCACGGACGAGCGGAGGACGGCGGCCCGGGAGAGGATGGGGTCGAGCTCCGCCCTGGCGGCGGCGTCGAGGTAGCCGTACTCGGGGATGTCCTCGATCCGCAGGTGGATCGGGTCGGCGAAACGGCGGGTGCCCGGGCGGTAGGGCGAGGGGTCGGTGGGCGCGCCCGCGGAGCCGGGAACGGCCGCGTGCAGCGGGTTGACCTGGAGGAATCCGGCGCCGAGGGTGTGGCCTGCCCAGCTCGCGAGGTCGGCGAGGTCCACCAGGTCGCCCATGCCCCAGGAGCGCTGGGAGAGGACCGAGTAGAGCTGGACCAGCAGCCCGGCCGTGCGGCCCGGCGGGTCGGGGAGGCGGCCGGGGGCGGCGATGAGCGTGGAGGTGGCGGCGCGGCCGTCGGGCGCCTCGGCGCGCAGCGTGTGCCAGCCCGGCGGGAACGGCGCCTCGCCCCCGGCGGCCGCCCCGGCGGGGGCCTCCCCCGAGGTCCACGCGAGCTCGGCGCCGTTCTCCGTGGTCACGCGCAGCACGGTGCCCTCGGGGACGGCCGGGCGCGGGCCCCCGGGGCGGTGCACGACCGTGGGCGGGAGCAGCGGGTCGGGGCGGGCGGCGGGCTCGGGGCCCTCGGGGTCCACGCCGAGGGCGGCCAGCACCGCGACCACGGTGTCCTTCGGCACCGGGACGGTGCGGCCGGGGGCGGGTGCGTAGGAGGTGGCGACGCCGTGCGCCGCGGCGAGGCGGGCGAGCCGCTCCATCAGACCTCGACAGCCTCCGCCCCGCCGCGCCCGTTGGGCTCGGCGGTCAGGGGCGGCTCGACGGGGAGCGGCTGCTCGGCGGTGAGGGGGGCGAGGTCGGCCAGGGGCGGCTCGCTGGTCAGGGGCGTCTCGCGGGCTGAGGTCTGGGTGGGCAGCGGGATCAGCTGGAGGATGTCGCGATGTCCGGTCCGGGCGGCTGGGGCCACGGGTCACTCCATTCGCTGACGGCGGCGGGCTCGGTACTGCTCTACCCAGTCAACGTCACGGCATCCGTCCGCGCGACGGGAAAGCGACGCAGTTCACGCCGTCCGGGGCGAAGATTTTTCGATTCCAGCCGGTATGGCCCCGAAAACTTGCGGATCAGGCCGATCTGCCGTCGATTCTTGCGAGGGCGTCGTCGGCGCCGTAGGGACGCAGGTACGGCAGCCAGGCCGGGTCCCGGTGACCGGTGCCGATGATGCGCCAGGCCAGCCCCGAGGGCGGGCCCGGCGTATGTCTCAGCCGCCAGCCCAGCTCGGCGACGTGCCGGTCGGCCTTGATGTGATTGCAGCTGCGGCAGGCCGCGACGACGTTCTCCCAGGCGTGCTGGCCGCCCCTGCTGCGCGGGATCACATGGTCCACGCTGGTCGCCACGCCGCCGCAGTAGGCGCAGCGCCCGCCGTCGCGGGCGAAGAGGGCCCGGCGGGTCAGGGGAACGGCGGTCCGGTAGGGCACGCGCACGAAGCGCTTGAGCCGCACCACGCTCGGGGCCGGTATGGCGTGGGTCGAGCTGCGCATCAGGGCCCCGGAGTTCTCCAGGCTGACGGCCTTGTCGTTCAGCAGCAGGATGAGTGCGCGGCGGACCGGTACGACGCCCAGCGGCTCGTACGACGCGTTGAGGACCAAAACGTGCGGCACGGACGCCCTCCGTTTCCGTCGGCGGCACGTGGCTCGCGCCGGGACGATCTCCCTCAGTGTGTCCCGGGCGAGCCCGCCAGCGCCACCACGATCGGGAAATGTGCCGATTGTGTCGTTCGCCACACGCTTCACTCCTCGGTGTTTTCTTCCCTTCTCCCCCTCCGGCTCTCCGGTCACGCGCCCTCGGTCGACGGAGGCACGCGGGCACCCGTACAGGGGCGCCACGGGGGGCGATTACGGTGGGCGGGTGACGTGAGAGGAGTGAACGGGACAGATGGGACAGAGTTGGGAGTCCTTCGCCACCTCGGGGCTGCGGATCCTGCTGATCGCGGTGACCGCGTTCCTGGTGCGGCTGGCGATCCGCCGCTCCATCACCCGGCTGATCGGACGGCTGAACCGCGAGGACCGGCACCGGAGGCGCACGGCCGCGCTCGGCGGGCTGCTGATCAACCCCGAGCGCCGCAGGCAGCGTTCGGAGACCATCGGCTCGGTGCTCAAGAGCACGGCGTCGGTGCTGGTGCTGGGCACGGCCGCGCTGATGGTGCTCTCGGAGCTCGGCGTGCAGCTCGGTCCGCTGATGGCGAGCGCCGGTGTGGCGGGCGTGGCCCTCGGGTTCGGGGCGCGCAGCGTGGTCGCCGACGTGCTCAGCGGCCTGTTCATGCTGCTGGAGGACCAGTACGGCGTGGGCGACACCATCGACGTGGGCGAGGCGACGGGCACGGTGCTGGAGATCGGGCTGCGGGTGACGACGCTGCGCGGCGCCGGCGGCGAGACCTGGTACGTGCGCAACGGGGAGATCAGCCGCGTCGGGAACCTCAGCCAGGGCTGGGCGACCGCCTCGGTCGACGTGGCGGTGGCCACGGACGCCGACCTGGAGGGCGTCCGCGGGATCATCGCGACGGCCGGGGACGCCATGGCGCTCGACGCGCCCTGGGACGAGCTGCTGCGGGACCCGGTGGAGGTGCTGGGCGTCGAGTCGGTCACCTCGGAGTCGCTCACCGTCCGGGTCACGGCAACGACCCAGCCGGGCAAGGCGCCCGAGGTGGAACGGGAGCTGCGCTGGCGGATCAAGCGCGCCCTGGACGCGGCGGGCATCGAGCAGGCGGACGACCCGGCGGCCGTGGCCGACGGCGCCCCGGCGGGCCCCTGACCCGGCGGGGTCCGCTGTCGGTGCGGTCGTCCACAATGTCCCCATGACCGCCACCTCCCCCGTCACCATCCGCGGCTACCGGCCCGGGGACCTCGAAGCGCTGCGCGACATCTGCGTGCGGACCGGCCTGTACGGCAAGGACGCCACCGGCCACTACGAGGACCCGGGCGTGCTGCCCGCGCTGTTCGCCGAGCCCTACGCGGAGCACGACCCCGGGCTCGTCTTCGTCGCCGACAACGGCGAGCGGGCCATCGGCTACGTCGTGGCCGCCGCCGACAGCACCGCGTTCTTCGAGTGGTTCGACGCCGCCTGGCTGCCCACGGTGGCCGACCGCTTCCCCGCGCCCACCGGGAAGCACGAGACGCCGGACGACCATCTGCGCGACCTGCTGCACCACGCGGACCGGATGCTGATCCCCTCCATAGCCGCGGAGTACCCGGCGCACCTGCACATCGACCTGCTGCCCGAGGGGCAGCGGCGCGGGCTCGGACGGCAGCTGATGCGGACGCTGTTCGGCGCCCTGCGCGAGCGCGGGGTCCCGGGCGTTCACCTGGGCATGAGCAGGACCAACACGGACGCCCGCGCCTTCTATGACCGCATCGGCTTCATCGAGCTCACCGGGGGTCCCGGCGGCGACTCGGCGCACCTGGGCCACCGTCTCTGAGACGAGGCGGAGTTCGTCCCGCCGGCGGGGAACCGTTCGGCCCGCCGCGACGTGTTGACAGGGAAGGGGCGGGGGGAGCCCCCACCGCAGGTCGCGATCACGACAAGATCTCGACAAGGGCTGTGTGGCGGCCGGACAGAGCGGCATACTGCTGGCCGTGGCCCGCGTAGGACACACGAGGGGGAGGGCCGGGAACGTGACGCACCCGCCGACCGCACCGCCCGCGTTCCCGCCGGAGGCGCCGGCGGCCGCGGCGCGCGCGCCGTGGCCCGCGCAGGCCACCGCGCCGGAGACCGCCCCCCCGACGGCCCCGCCCGAGCCGCCGCGCCGCACCGCCCTGGCCGAGGGCGCCACGCGGCTGCGCGCCGCCGCGAGAACCGAGCCCGGCAGGCTCCGCATCATAGGCGCGGCCGTCGCCGGGCTCATCCTGCTCTTCGGGGCGCTGACCTTCTACCAGATCACCGACCGCTCCGACGCCGCGGAGACCGTCGGCAGCAGCAGCCAGAAGCTCAGCGCCGACGCCGCCGAGATATACCGCTCGCTCGCCGACGCCAACACCTCGGCGGCCGTGGGCTTCCTGGCCGGGGCGAACGAGGACCCGGACGTCCGCGAGCGCTACGAGCGCGGCATCGACAACGCGGCCCGGCTGCTCTCCTCGGCCGCCGCGCACAGCGCCGACTCCGCCGACGCCGGGCAGTACATCGAGGTCCTCAGCGAGGAACTGCCCTCCTACACCGGCCTGGTGGAGACCGCCCGCACCAACAACCGGCAGGGCCTCCCGCTGGGCGGCGCCTATCTGCGGTACGCGGACCAGCTGATGCAGGAGACGCTGCTCACCGCGGCCGAGGAGCTGTACGACCTGGAGACCCGGCGGTTCGAGGGCGACCTCGCCGACGCGCGGGACTGGCCATGGCCGGCCCTGAGCTCCGGGGTGCTGGTCCTCGCCCTGCTGGGCTGGGCGCAGCGGCGGCACTACCGGCGGACCAACCGCGTGTTCAACCCGGGCCTCCTCGGCGCGACCGCCGCGGTGACCGTGCTGCTGGTGTGGCTGGCCGGCGCGCACACCCTGGCCCGGAGCGCGCTCCAGGACGCCGACCAGAACGCGGCCCAGTCCCTCAACGCGCTCAACGGGGCCAGGACCGAGGCGCTGAAGGCCCGCGGCGACGAGAGCATGACGCTGGTCACGCGGGGCGCGGGCAGCGAGTTCGAGGACAGCTACACCCTGCGCATGACCACGCTCGCGGGCGAGGACAAGGGACTGCTGGTCCGCGCGCGCGGGCTGGCCGACGACGCGGACGGCCGGGACCCGGTGGACGCGGCGATCGACGCCACGGCGCAGTGGCAGGAGCGGCACACCGAGGCCAGGAACCAGGAAACGGTCGGCGAGTACGACGCGGCCGTGGAGCTGGTGATCGGCATGCAGGACCCGGACAGCTCGACCGGCGCGAGCTTCGACCGCGTGGACGCCTCGCTGGCCGAGGCGGTCGCCCATGAACAGCGCGAGTTCACGTCGGCGGCGCGGGACGGGCACGGGGCGCTCGGCGGACTGGCCCCGGGCGCGGTGCTGCTGGCGCTGCTCGCCGCGCTGGGCGCGGTGCTCGGCGTCGGACGGCGCCTGTCGGAGTACCGGTGAGGACGCGGGAGGAGCGGACGATGCCGGAGAACGCGAGGCGCGGGAGGAGGTCCCCCGACGCGCGGGCGCTGCTGCTGGCGGCGGCCGGACTGGCGCTGGCGGGCACGGTCCTGGCCGGGTCGCTGCCGCCCCCCGTCCGCGGGGGCGCGCACCCGTCGCCGCACGCCGTCGCCGAGCAGGCGCAGGACGACGTGCGCTCGGTGGCCGAGCGCGAGCGCTGCGGGGACGGCGAGGACGAGTGGGACGCGGCCGCGAGCCTCCCCGCCGATCGCGTGGCGGGACCGGCGGTCGACGAGATCCAGGAACGGGGCCAACTGGTCGTCGGCATCGACCAGAACAGCTACCTGTGGGGGTACCGCTCCCCGGAGAACGGCGAGATCGTCGGCTTCGACATCGACCTCGTCGAGGCCATCGCCGAGGACCTGCTGAACACCCCCGACCCGAATGTGAAGTTCCTGGCGATCCCCACCAGCGAGCGGGAGAACGCCATCAGGAACGGGGACGTGGACATGGTGGTGCGCACCATGTCCATCACCTGCGAACGGTGGGAGAAGGTCGCGTTCTCCACGGCCTACTTCGAGACCGGGCAGCAGCTCCTCGTCCCGCGCAACTCCTCGATCGAGGGCTTCGACGCGTCCCTCGAAGGGATGAAGGTGTGCAGCGCGGAGGGCTCGACCGCCGAGGACCTGCTGAGGGAGCAGACCCACGGCGCCGAGCTGGTGCCGGCGCCCAACCACCTGGACTGCCTGGTGCGGGTGCAGCTCGGGGAGGCGGACGCGCTGATGACGGACAGCGCGCTCGCGGCCGGTCATGTGGCGCAGGACCCGTCGATGCGGCTGGTCGGCGAGCCGCTGACCGAGGAGTCGTACGGCGTCGCGATGAACCTGGCCAACACCGACCTGGTCGCCTGGGTCAACGCGGTGCTGGAGGATTACCGCGATGGGGGTACGCAGAGCCGCTGGACGGCCGCCGCCGAGGCGCGGCTGGAAGGCTATCTCTACCCGGAGGACGACCCGCCGCCCGCACCACCCGAGCCGCTGTACCGGGATTGAGCCGTGACCCGGCTCCGTTCGGGGAAGAGATCGGCCGAACACCGGCAGGACCGAGACGAGAAGGCGACAGAGGGGAGAGCGATGGCCCCGGATTCCGGCGGGACAGTGCTGAGCCGGGAGGAGGTGGACCGCGCGCTGGCGCGGCTCGGCGCCGAGCACGAGGCGATCGAGTCCTCCCTCCTCGCGTTGCAGGACCACGCGGGACGCAGGCTGCTGGAGGGCGCCGAGCTGGCCGGGGTCACCCGGGAGCGCTGGGCGCGGGCGGAGGAGACCGTCACCCGGCTCTGGTCCTACTTCGACACCTGCACCGACGCGCTGCACACCGCCAGGGAGCTGCGGGCCAGACGCCGCTACCCCAGCAGGGACGACCTGCTCCAGCTCAGCATGCTGCTCCACGGCGAGAACCTGGTGGTCGCCGGCGAGGGCGGGCGGCTGGCCGAGCACCTGGGCTGGTCCGAGCTGGTCGAGCGGATGAACGCGGGCTACGCCGAGGTGCTGGACCTGGTGGCGGCCGCCGACTCCGTCTGGTCGGCGCTGCCCGCCCGGATAGACCTCCTCGCCGCCGAGCTGCGCCGGCTCAGCGAGCTGGCGCACTCCGTGGGCGTGCGCCCCGGCGCGCACCCGGCCGGGGACGATCTGCACCAGGTCACGGGGGAGCTGACCGACCTGCGGGCCGGCGTCATCGCCGACCCGCTGGCGTTCTGGGTCAGGGACGGCGGCAGCAGCGCGCCGGGCGGCGGGCGTCCGCTGACCACGCGCTACGACCGGGCGGCGCGCGCCCTGGACGACATCAGGCGCGAGGTCGAGGCGGTGATCGGCGTGCGCAAGGACGCCGAGGACCGGCTGATCCGGCTGCGCGACGTGCTCTCCCGCGCCGACCGGACCCTCGCCGAGGCGCGCACCGCGCGCGGCGAGGTGCTGGCGAAGATCGCCGCCTCCGAGGTGCCCGCGGTCTCGGGCCCCTCCAGCGCCCTGCACGAGCAGCTCGCCGCCGCGGCCGACTACCGCAGGCGGTCCCAGTGGCACCGGCTCTCCGCGCTGCTCGACTCGCTGGAGCGGCGCGCCGAGGAGGAGCTGGAGAGGGCCCGCGACTCGCTGTCCGCGGTCACCGCGCCGCTGGCGGTCCGCGCCGAGCTGCGCGGGCGGCTGGACGCGTACAAGGCGAAGGCGGCCCGGCTCGGCAAGGCGGAGGAGCCGATGCTGGTGGAGCGTTACGACCTGGCGCGCCGGCTGCTGTGGACCGCGCCCTGCGATCTGCGCGCCGCGGAGAACGCGGTGCTGCGCTATCAGCGGGCGGCGGTCGAAGTCCTGGTCCCCGAGCCGGGGCCGGTCGATCGGAGGAGCGAGCCGTGAGCACGCAGAGCACGGTGCCCAGGACCTGTCAACGACCCGACTGCGAGGGCGCCTACGAGGACGTGGGCGGAGGCGAGCTGTACTGCGGCACGTGCGGGCTGGCGCCCGTCGTCTCCCCCGAGGGCATGATCGGCGTCGCGGCCACCGGCGTGACCGGCGCGGCGCGCCGGCGCTCGGGCGCCTCGGGCGCCTCGGGCGCCTCGGGCGCCTCGGGCAGTGGCGGGGGCGCGGGGGGTGGCGCGGACCCGGACAGCACCGGCTCGTCGCGCGGCTCGGGAAGCGCGCGGTCCAGCGCGTCGTCGCGTTCGCAGTTCTCGCGCAGGTCGGTCTCCGGGCGGCTCTCGCGCTCGGGCACCGCCGGGCTCGCGGGGCGCTCCGTCTCGGTGCGCAGCTCGCGGTCGAGCACCAGCGCCTCGGGCAGGTCGAGGCTGGGCGCGGGCCTGGTGTCGATGCCCCAGGTGCCGCGGCCCGACCCGCTCTCGGCCGTCCTGGAGAACCCGGAGGTGCCCGAGCGCAAGCGGTTCTGCGGCAACAGCGACTGCGGCGCGCCGGTCGGCAGGGCCCGCGGCGGGCGGGCGGGGCGCACCGAGGGCTTCTGCACCAAGTGCGGCCACCCGTACTCGTTCATCCCCAAGCTCCAGCCGGGCGACGTGGTCAGGGACCAGTACGAGATCGCGGGCTGCCTGGCGCACGGCGGCCTGGGCTGGATCTACCTGGCGATCGACCGGGCGGTGTCCGACCGCTGGGTGGTGCTCAAGGGCCTGCTGGACACGGGCGACGAGGACGCCATGGCGGCGGCCATCTCGGAGCGGCGGTTCCTGGCGGAGATCGAGCACTCCAGCATCGTCCGCATCTACAACTTCGTGGAGCACCTCGACCGGCGCACCGGCTCGATGGACGGCTACATCGTCATGGAGTACGTGGGCGGCAAGTCCCTGAAGGAGATCGCCAACGAGCGGCGCGGGGCGGACGGCCGACGCGACCCGCTGCCGGTCGAGCAGGCGTGCGCGTACGGCATCGAGGCCCTGGACGCCCTGGGGTACCTCCACAGCAGGAACGTGCTGTACTGCGACTTCAAGGTCGACAACGCGATCCAGCAGGAGGACCAGCTCAAGCTGATCGACATGGGCGCCGTGCGGAGGATGGACGACCACGAGTCCGCCATCTACGGCACCATCGGGTACCAGGCTCCCGAGGTCGCCGAGATCGGGCCCTCGGTCGCGTCCGACCTGTACACGGTGGCGCGGACCCTGGCGGTGCTGACGTTCGACTTCCAGGGGTACACGACGATCTACGCGGACAGCCTGCCCGAGCCGGAGAACATCGAGGTCTTCCAGCGCTACGAGTCGTTCTACCGGCTGCTGGTGCGGGCCACGGACCCGGATCCGCGGCGGCGGTTCGCCTCGGCGCAGGAGATGGCCGAGCAGCTGACCGGCGTGCTGCGGGAGATCGTCGCGATGCGCAGCGGGCAGCCGCAGCCCGCGCTCTCGCAGCTCTTCGGTCCTGAGCTGCGGGTGGTGGACACGGAGTTGGTGCCGCGCCCGCGCGGCCCGGTGTCGCTGCTCGGCGAGCGCTCGCGTGGGCGCCGGCGCGCGGCGAAGGCCGCGCTCCCCGCGGGCGGCGCGAGCGCCGCGCCCCCGCCGCCCGGTGCGCCGCCCAGCGCGCCGCCGCCGTCCCCGCCGCAGACCGTGCCGCAGACCGTGCCGCAGACCGTGCCCCCGGACATCCGGCAGATCGTGCTGGCGCTCCCGGTGCCGCGCGTGGACCCCGCCGACCCGAACGCGGGCTTCCTCGCGGGCCTGATGGCCACCACCCCGGCCGACCTGGTGGTGGCGCTGCGCTCGGCGCCCACCGACTCGGTCGAGCGGCGGGTCAGGGAGCTGCGCGCCTATCTGGAGATGCCGGGCGAGGACGCGGGGCGCGCCGTGCGGGAGGCGCTGGCCGGTCTCGGCGAACGCCACGCGGCCGACTGGCGGGTGGTCTGGTACCGCGGTCTCGCGGCGCTGGCCGCCCGGGACCTGGAGACGGCGGCGCTGGCCTTCGACGCGGTCTACGACGCGTTCCCCGGCGAGGTGGCCCCCAAGCTGGCGCTCGCGGTGTGCGCGGAGGTGCTCGACCAGCTGGACAACGCGGCGGACTACTACGAGCTGGTGTGGACGACCGACCCCAGCCATGTCAGCGCCGGATTCGGCCTGGCGCGGGTGCGGCTCGCGGCCGGGGACAGGGTGCGCGCGGTCGCGGCGCTGGAGTCGGTACCGGAGACCTCGGCGCACCACACCGCGGCGCGCGTCGCGGCGGTGCGGGCGCGGCTGCGGCAGCGGGCGGCCACCGAGGACCTGCTGCCCGACCTGCTGGCCGCGGGCGAGGAGGTGGTCCGTTTGCGTGGCGCCGGGCTGGAACCATGGCTGGGTGAACAGCTGTCCTGTGAGGTGCTGGGTTCCGCGCTCGACTGGGTCGTGTCCCAACCTCCCGGCCAGTCCCGTCAGCAAACGGAGCCACAGCGGACACTCCTGGGCGCTCCACTGGACGACACCGGTATCAGGCTCGGGCTTGAACGCTCCTACCGGCGTCTCGCCCGCCTGGCGCAAACCAGTAGTGAACGGACCGAACTGGTGGAGGCGGCGAATCGCTTCCGCCCGAGGACATGGGTGTGACAATGCCGCAGCTCGATCAACTCTCCGCCTGTCCCGGGTGCGGTGAGCCGCTGGAGGACGACGATCGCTTCTGCGGGGTCTGTGGCACCGACCTGCGAACGGCCGCCCGCCCGGCGGCCGTTCGCAGGTCGGTGCCACAGACCCCGCAGAAG
>NZ_LAVK01000083.1 GCF_001083795.1 Streptomyces sp. SBT349 | reverse complement strand
GGACCGGAGGAGCCGGCCCCGGCCGGGGCACCGGGGATCAGGGCCTCGTCCAGCAGGGCGAGTTCGCGGTCGCGGCCGGTGAAGAGGGCGGGTGGGGGCGGAAGTTGCCGCAGCGGCCCCGGCCAGGCCCGTTCCGCCGCGGAGTCCCGCCGCGCCGGGGAGGGCCCGGCGGTCGCGGGGAACGGCTCCACCGGCTCGACGTCGCCCGCCAGGATCCGGTCCCTCGCCCGCAGCCAGTACCCCAGCCGCCGCCCGTCCCCACAGGCGCGGACGAACGCGGCGAGCAGCCAGGGCTGCGGCAGCGATCCCCGCCGCAGGACGTCGGCCAGCGTGGAGCGTGCCAGCACCTCCCCCGCCTCGGCCGCCCGCTTCTCCAGCTCCCTGAAGGTCAGCCCGGCACGCTCCTTGAGCAGCCGCATCGCGGCGACGAACTCGGAGGCGTTCCGCGGGTCTTGCTGCCACGGCTTGCCGGCGTTGCCCATGGCGACCATCGTTGTCCCGGGCGGGCCGCTTGGCAATCGGCCCTCGCCCCCCGGACACTCCTGACCTGCCGGTACGGGCTCCGTCTGTCCGGTTCTGTCCGGGACGCGCCCTCGCCCTGGCCACGCGGGCCCCGCCGCGCAAGGCATGGACATGGCGACCACGCTCATTACACTCCGCCGCATGAGACGAAGAGCGTTATCACCGCTGGCCGCTTCCGTGTCCGCCGCCGCACTCGCCTGCGCCGCACTCGTGCCCACGAGCGCGCAGGCGGGCGAGCCGGCGAGCACCGAGCAGATGCCCGTGCTCATCGGCGACCTCACCCTGTCCACCTTCGCCACCGCCGTCGGCCCGGACGCCGGCGCCGACGACCCGTACGTGCGCATGCGGCCCATCACCGGTGCCCCCACCCAGGGGTGGGATGTCGTCATCCGCCCCGACGGCGCCACCGCCCTGGTGAACGCCGCCACCCGCGGCTGCCTCGGCGTCAGCCCGCTCGCCCCCGGGCCCTGGGTGCGGCAAGCGCCGTGCGACGGCGGCGCGTGGGAGAGCTGGGACATCAGGATCGGCGAGACCAGCACGGTCATCGTCAACCGGGGCAGCGGAGCCTGCCTGACCCAGCCAGGACGGAACGCGCCCCCCGACCTGGACGAGCGGCTGCTGGCCGAGCCGTGCGACGGCTCCGCCCGGCAGTCCTTCGGCCTCGTCGTCTGACGGCCCGCCGCCCCGCGGCCAACGCGGTGAGCGGGGACGACGGGGACGGACCGCGCCAGGCCGTACGCGGGGAGGCGAAGCGTCGGCGCGGTCCGTCGAGGGGCATCCGGGACCTCTGCCCTGCACAGCGGAGGTACCGGTCCCTGCGGGGAGTCTGCCGGACTTCCGCCGGAACTCCACCAGGGCACGGTCGATTTCGGTCGCGTTGCGTGTCCCCGCAGCTACGGCGCGGTGACCAGACACCCTCCCGAGCATGGGCATCCACCTGGCCGCATGACCTCTCAGCCGGGACGGACCGGGCGAAAGAGGACCTGTTCAACACGGCCTGAATGCATGGCCTCGGATGGCCCCGGCCACGGAGCTCCAGGTCAGGTCAGGTCAGGCGGGCGGGCCGGGGGATCACCGCCCCAGCGCCGCCGCCAGCTCGCGGATCTCGCCCGGCCCCACCCGGCAGCAGCCGCCGATCAGCCGCGCCCCCGCGTCGGCCCACGCCGGGGCGAGCCCGGCGATCAGGCCCGCGCCCGAGGCCCCCGTCCACCGGCCGCGGCCGGCGTCCCAGCCCTCACCGCTGTTGGGGTACGCCACCGCGGGCCTGCCCGTGACCGCGCGCGCCGTCGCCACCGCGCCCAGGACCTCGTCCGGCGCGAGGCAGTTGACGCCCACCGCGACCACCTCCTCCCGGTCGGCGGCCACCGCGAACGCCTCGCCGAGCGGCTGCCCCGCCCTGGTCAGGCCCCCCGCGGCGGTGTAGGAGAGCCACACCGGAACGCCGCAGCCGCGCACCGCCCGCAGCAGCGCCTCGGCCTCCACGGCGTCCGGCACGGTCTCCAGCGCCAGCAGGTCGGGCCCGGCCGCCACCAGCGCCTCCACCCGCGGCCGGTGGAAGCGTTCGAGAGCGGCGACGCTCAGCCCGTACCGGCCCCGGTACTCGCCGCCGCCCCCGAGCACCGCGCCATACGGGCCGACCGAGGCGGCCACCCACGGCGCCCCCGCGGCCCGCGCCAGCCGCACGCTGTCGCCGAACAGCCGGGCCGCGGCGCGGCGCCCGACGCCCCGGCGCGCGAACCCCTCGAACGACGCCTGGTAGCTGGCGGTGATCACGACCTGCGCGCCGGCGCGCACATAGGCCGCGTGCGCCTCCCTGAGGCGGTCCTGATCCTCGGCGAGCAGCCGCGCCGTCCACAGCTCGTCGGCGAGGTCGCAGCCCTGGGCGGCGAGCTGGGTGGACAGCCCGCCGTCCAGGACCAGCGGGCCCCCGGAGAGCGGCAGGTCCCTCATCGCGCGGCGCGGGCGGTCGTCACAGCTGCGGCATGACCCGTGAGGCGATCAGCTCCAGGTGGTCCAGGTCGTCCAGGTCGAGCACCTGGAGGTAGATCCGCTGGGAGCCCACCTCGGCGAACCGCCCGATGGCCTCCACCACCTCGCCGGGCGAGCCGGCCAGCCCGTTCCTCCGCAGGTCGTCCACGTCACGGCCGATCGCGTCCGCCCGCCGCGCGACCTCCGCCTCGTCCTTGCCCACGCAGACCACCAGCGCGTTGGAGTACACCAGGTCCTCCGGCGTGCGCCCGGCGTCCTCGACCGCCCGCCGCACCCGGCCGAACTGCGCGGCGGTGTCCTCGACGGAGGCGAACGGGACGTTGAACTCGTCGGCGTAGCGGGCGGCCAGGCGCGGCGTCCGCTCCTTGCCCATGCCGCCGATCAGCACCGGCACCTTCCGCTGCGCGGGCTTGGGCAGCGCGGGCGAGTCCTCGAGGCGGTAGTGCGTGCCCTCGAAGGAGAACGTCTTCCCCACCGGCGTCTCCCACAGCCCGGTGACGATCTCCAGCTGCTCCTCAAGCCGCGGGAACTTGGCCTGGGGGAACGGGATCCCGTAGGCGGTGTGCTCCTCCGCGAACCACCCCGCGCCCAGGCCCAGTTCGACCCGCCCGCCGGACATCGCGTCCACCTGCGCCACCTGGATCGCCAGCACGCCCGGCAGCCGGAAGGTGGCCGACGACATCAGCGTGCCCAGCCGGATCCTGCTGGTCTCGCGCGCGAGCCCGGCCAGCGTGATCCACGCGTCCGTGGGCCCCGGATACCCGTCGACGCTGCCCATCTTCAGATAGTGGTCGGAGCGGAAGAAGGCGTCGAAGCCGAGGTCCTCGGTGGCCTTGGCGACGGACAGCAGGGTGTCGTACGCGGCGCCCTGCTGGGGTTCGGTGAAGATTCGCAGATCCATGACCCCATTGTCCGCCGTGGCAGGCGGGGCCCCGCCCCGGGGCGCGGCCCCGCACGGCGTGGCGGACCCGGCGGGGAAGGTCAGTACGGGAGCGACGGGTACCGCTCGTCGGTCCGCACCCGCAGATGGCTGTTCTCGCGGCTGTTGAGGTCCTCCAGGACCGCCCGCGCCTGCGTCTCCTCGGCCCGCGCCGCGTCCTCGCGGCCGAGTCCGCGCAGCGCCGCGGCCAGCCAGGTCCGCTGCTGGGCCACCACGATCGGGTCGAACGGCTGCTCCGCGGCGTGGGCGAGGGCCCGGTCCGACCAGCGCGCCGCCTCCTCGAACTCGCCGATCTCCAGGTGGTACTCGGCCAGCACCCCGGCGGCGATGGTCCGCTCGTACGGCAGCGGCCCCGCCTCGTAGTTGCGGACCAGCAGGCGCCGCGCCTTCTCGTGGTTGCCGAGGAAGAGCTGGCAGCGGCCCAGGTTGTTGATGATCTGCGGCCGGAACTCCTCGATCCCCGCCTGCCGGACCTCGACCAGCGCCCGCTCCGCCACCTCCACCGCCTCGGTCAGCCGCCCCGCCGAGCCCAGGCAGGGCACCAGGTTGAGCGTCATGGCCAGCGCCTCCACCCGCCTGCCCGCCGACCGGCACAGATCGATCCCGCGGCGCAGCAGCTCCACGCCCCGGTCGCCGCGCCCCTGCTGGCCCGCCGCCTTGCCGAGCTGCCCGTACGCCACCGCCTGCGCGAAACGGTCGCCCCTGCGCCGCCCCACCTCCAGCGTGATCTCGCACAGCCGCCGCTGCGCCCGCCAGCTCAGCCGCATCCCGAAGTAGCTCTCCAGCGCCCGGACACACTCCAGCGAGAACGTGGACAGCGGCGCGCCGCCCAGCTCATCGCCCTGGTCGTACGGGGGCGCGGAGAGCTGCCGCGCCAGCGAGACCACGTCGTCCAGCGCCTCGTCGGCCCACGGCAGCGACTCGTCCACCGAGGTGAACGGCCGCCCCTGCGGATAGCGGTCGGCGCCCGCCTGGTAGCGCCTGCGGTAGTAGTCCGGCAGCGCCAGCGGCACGTTGACCCGGAAGAGGGAGCCCACGTACCAGCGCGCCAGCTCGGCCAGCCGCTCGCCCGTCCGCTCACAGGGCAGCCGCGCCGCCTGCCAGGCCGCGGCCGAGTGCACCAGGTCATGGAGGGTGTAGACGCCGGGCCGCGGGCGCTCCGCGATGCGCGCCTCGACCAGCCGCTCCAGAGCCCGTCGCGCCTCCTGCGCCGAGCAGCCCACGAGGGCGGCCACCGACCCGGGGCTGAACGACCTGACCGCCGGTGCGCCCAGCAGCGGGAACAGGTCCGCCGCCCGCTTGTCGTCCGGCTCACCCGCCGCCGCGAGCTGGTCGATGCTCACCATCAGGCCGGCCCGCAGGTCGAGGTCGTCCGCGGTCGGCTCGTCCATCCCGCGCCGCTCGCCCCTGAGGGCGGCCGTGACGTCGGCGACGCCCCAGCCGGGCCTGGCCGCCATGCGCGCGGCCACGATCCGCAGCGCCAGCGGCAGGCGGCCGCACAGCGAAACCAGCTCCTCCCACTGCCCCGGAGTCCCCCGCTGGGCCGACCCGCCCGCCACGGACCGCACCAGGGTCACGGCCTCCTCGGTGGTCAGGGGTCTGAGATGCAGATGGCGCCCCTGGCGCAGGCCCGTGAGCGCGGTGCGGCTGGTCACCAGGGCCGCCGAGCACGGCTCGTCCGGCAGCAGCGGCGCCACCTGGTCCACGTCCAGCGCGTTGTCCAGGACCATCAGCACCCGTCTGCGGGTGAACTGCTCCCGGTAGAACGCGGCGGCGGCCGACGGGTCCTGGGGGACCTCCTTGCCCGGCGTACCGAGCGAGGCCAGGAGCAGCCGCCGCGCCTCGGGCAGGTCGAGCGGCGGGTTGCGCGGGTCGGCGCCGCGCAGGTCCACATAGAGCAGCCCGTCCGGGAAACGGTCGGCCACCTCGCGGGCCGCGCGCACCGCCAGTGTCGACTTGCCGACTCCGCCGGGTCCGTCGATCAGGCAGACCGAGGGCGCGGCCGGCGCGCAGGTCAACCAGGCGCGTATCCAGGCCAGTTCGAGGCCACGGGCGACGAAGGTGGAGCTGGCGGCGGGGAACGTCGCCAGCTGCGCCCCCGCCCCCTGCGGCGGCGGCCCGCCGCGGGCCGCGTCGCGCAGGGCCCGTTCCAGCACCTGCTGCTCGACCGTCCGCCCGCAGCGCCCGAGGGCCGCGATGGCCTGGCGGGTCAGCCGCTCCCGCGGGTGCGCGCGCACGGCGGCCACCAGGTCGTCGGCGATGGCCGCGTGCCGGCCCAGCACGAGGCCCAGCTCGAACCGCTCCTCCAGCGCCTGGAGGCGCAGTTCGTCCAGCGGCGGGCCCGCGCACTGCCGCAGCGGCCCCCGGGGCAGGTCGCCGAGCGGGTCCCCGCGCCACAGGCCGAGCGCCTCGTCCAGCAGGGCGGCCGCACGCTCGGGCGTGCCCGCCGACAGCTCGCGAGCCTGCCCCATCGCGGCGCGGAACCGGCCCAGATCCGTCTCCGCGGGGCGGACCGCGAGACGAAAGCCCCCCGGCTCGGTGAGGACCCGGCCCGGGGGCATCGACCGGCGCAGCCGGGCGACATAGCCGCGCAGCGTCACCGCGGCCCGCCTCGGCGGGCGGGCTCCCCAGAGCGCTTCGACCAGCTCCTCGCAGGGCACGAACTCGCCCGCGCGCAGCGCCAGCGCGGCGAGAACGGCCCGGAATCTCGGGGGGACCACGGGAAGGGGCGTGCCGCGGTCCGCCACCACCTCCAGCGGGCCGAGGAGCCGGATGTCCAAGGGAAACCCCCACCGCCGATGCCGTGGCCCACCACTCTACTGCGCGGTTGAGGCCCCCCTCGCGGGCTGGAGAATGGCCACGCACTCCAGGTGCTGGGTCATGGGGAAGAGGTCGAACGCCCGCAGGAAGCGCGGCTCGTATCCGGACTCGCGGAAATGCGCGAGGTCGCGTGCGAGCGCCGCCGGGTCGCAGGCGACATAGGCGACGCGGCGCGCGCCGAGCCCCGCGATCCTGGTGACCACCTCGCGGCCCGCGCCCGCTCGCGGCGGATCGAGAACGACCAGGTCGGCCTGGGTGATCCCGGTCTTCGGCAGCACCCGCGCCACCGTCCCCTGCTCGACGCGGACCCGCGGGAAATCGGCCAGATTGTGTCTGGCGTCGACCACCGCACGCTGCGATGCCTCGATCCCGAGCACCGCGCCCGCCTCCCCGACCCGGTCGGCGAGCGCCCCGGCGAAGAGCCCGGCGCCGCAGTAGAGGTCGAGGGCCATCTCCCCCTTGCGCGGGGTCAGGCCCCGCATCACCGCGTCCACCAGCAGCCCGGCCGCCTCGCGGTGCCCCTGCCAGAAGCCGCCGCCGCTCACCCGCCAGGTGCGGCCGTCCGCGCGTTCCCTGACGAAAGCGCGGCCGTGGACCCGGTGGACCGGCGTCTCGCCGCCGCGTCCCCGGCTCTCCTCCCCGCGCATCACGGAGACCGGCCGGTCGAGCTCCACCAGCGGCAGCCGCTCGCCGGGCCGCGGGGTCAGGACCACCATCCGGTCGTGGGAGCCGGTGGCCGCGGCGACCTCCACGCCCGCGATGCCCGGCCAGGTGCGGCGTTCGATCCCCAGCTCGGTCACGGTCTCGGCGGCGATCAGGCAGCGCTCGACCGGCTCCACCTCGTGCGAGCGGTGGCGGCGCAGTCCGGCCCTGCCCTCCTCGTCGATCGCGTACTGGACGCGGGTGCGCCAGGCCGGGACCTCCCCCGGCGGCAGCTTGTCGCCCGGGGCGGGCTCCACGGTGCCGTCCCATCCGGCCTCCTCGGGCGTGAGCCCGGCCAGCGCGCGCAGCTGCTCGGCCAGCACCTCGCCCTTCAGCCGCCGCTGGGCCCCCGGCTTGGCGTGCTGCCAGTCGCAGCCGCCGCACTTGCCGGGACCGGCGTAGGGGCAGGGGGCGGGCACGCGGTCCTTGGACGCGGTCAGCACCCGCACCGCGTCGGCGCGCAGGTACCGCGAGTCCTCGCGGCCCTCGGTGACCCGGGCGAGGACGCGCTCCCCCGGCAGCGTGTGCCGGACGAAGAGGACCCGGCCCTCGGGGGTGCGGGCCACGCAGTGCCCGCCGTGGGCCACGGAGCCGACCTCGACCTCGTACTCCTGGCCCACCAGGGAGGCCGCCTTGGACGTGGGATCTTCGGTGGCCATGAGGGGTTTCGCTCCAGACGGGAGTGCTGCGGGACGGACCCGGCCGGGAGACCCGCCGGGAAAAAACCGGGAAAAACCGGGGAAGGAAACTGCGGCCGTCCAGTCTACGGCTGCCTGGCCCGGTGCCTGGTGCCCCGGCGGATGGACCCCGGGGGGTGCCGCTCGTGCCGCCGCTTCGCCCTCTTCCGGGCGGCCGCGGCGGAGACCAGCTGCCAGGGCACGGAGGTCACCGTCACCCCCGGGGTCAGCAGCAGCCGGGCCTTGAGCCGCAGGGCGCTCTGGTTGTGCAGCAGCGCCTCGTACCAGTGGCCGACGACGTACTCGGGGATGATCACGCTCACCACGTCCCGCGGATGCGCCCGGCGCAGCTCCTTCACGAACCCGACGACCGGGTGCGTGATCTCGCGGTAGGGGGCGTCCAGGACCTTGAGCGGAACGTCGATGTGGCGCCGCCTCCACTCGCTCTTCAGCTGCCCGGTGTCGTCCGGGTCCACGGCGATGGTGACGGCCACCAGGCTGTCGGAGCGCAGCAGCTTGGCGTAGGAGAGGGCGCGCATGGTGGGCTTGTGGATCTGGGAGACGAGGACCACGGCGTGCACCTGGGAGGGCCGCACGTCCAGCTCCTCCTCCGGCACGTCGAGCGCCAGTTCCTCGGCCACCCGGTCGTAGTGGCGCCTGATGCCGGTCATCACCGTGTAGAAGAGGGCCATCCCGACGATCGAGACCCAGGCGCCGTGGGTGAACTTGGTGAGCAGCACGATCGCCAGGACCGCCGCGCACAGGACCGCGCCGAAGCCGTTGAGCGCGCGGGCCCGGTGCATGCGGTGGCGGGCGCGGGGGTCGTCCTCGTCGGCGAGCAGCCTGTTCCAGTGCCGGACCATGCCGCTCTGGCTGAAGGTGAAGGAGACGAAGACGCCGACGATGTAGAGCTGGATCAGCTGGTTCACATTGGCGCGGAACGCGATGACCAGCAGCCCGGCCAGGACGGTGAGCAGCGCGATGCCGTTGCTGAACGCCAGCCGGTCGCCGCGGGTGTGCAGCTGGCGCGGCAGGAAGCGGTCCTGGGCGAGGATCGAGCCGAGCACGGGGAAGCCGTTGTAGGCGGTGTTGGCGGCGAGGAAGAGGATGAGCGCGGTGGCCGCGGCCAGGCAGTAGAAGGCGAACGACCCGCCGCCGAACACCGCCTCGCCGACCTGGGCGATGACCGGGTCCTGGTGGAACCCGGAGCCCGCGGGCTCGCCGTTGATGACGAGGTCCCGCGCCGGGTCCTCCGCGACGCGCACGTGGGTGTGGAGCGCCAGGGCCATGATCCCGAGGAACATGATGGAGGCCAGCGTCCCCATGATGGCCAGCGTTCCCGCGGCGTTGCGGCCCTTGGGCTCGCGGAAGGCGGGCACGCCGTTGCTGATGGCCTCCACCCCGGTGAGCGCGGCGCAGCCCGAGGAGAACGCGCGGAGCAGCAGGAACGCGGTGGCGAAGCCGGTGAGGTTGGTCTCCTCCGGGATGATGTGGAAGTCGGCGCTGGGCGCCCGCATCTCCTTGCCTTCGAGCGCCTTCAGGCCGCCCCAGACGACGGTTCCGAGCACGCCGACGACGAACGCGTAGGTGGGGATGGCGAAGAGGGTGCCCGACTCCTTGGCGCCCCGCAGGTTCAGCAGGGCGAGCGCGACGATGATGACGACCGCGCACATGATCTCGTTCTGCTCGACCACGCTCACCGCCGAGCCGAGGTTGTCGACACCGGCGGAGACCGAGACGGCGACGGTGAGCACGTAGTCCACGAGGAGGGCGCTGCCCACGGTGAGCCCGGCGCGGCGGCCGAAGGTGCTGGAGACCACCGCGTAGGCGCCGCCGCCGTTGGGGTAGGCGTGGACCGTCTGCCGGTAGGAGGCGACGACCGTCACCATCAGGACGACCACGGCGAGGGTGATCCACACGCTGTTGTGGTAGGCCGCCAGGCCGGCGATCGACAGTATGAGGAGGACCTCGCCCGGGGCGTACGCGACGGAGGAGAGCGGGTCCGAGGCGAAGACCGGGAGGGCGATGCGCTTGCGGAGCAGCGTCTCCCTCAGCGCGTCGCTGCGGAGGGCGCGGCCCAGCAGCAGGCGCTTGGGGTGGTCCATGGCCACACGGTACGCCCGGACCGGCCCTGATCCGGACACCGGGCTGCCTGCCCGGTAGCGTGGTCGGCACTGAAGGAGACCTATGCACATCGTCATCATGGGCTGCGGCCGGGTCGGCGCGACCCTCGCCCAGAACCTCGAGGAACGCGGCCACTCGGTGGCGGTCATCGACCGCGACGCGACCGCCTTCCGCAGGCTCGGCTCACGCTTCGGGGGACGCAGGGTGACGGGTCTCGGCTTCGACCGCGACACCCTGAACGAGGCCGGGCTCCAGGACGCGGGCGCGTTCGCCGCCGTCAGCAGCGGCGACAACTCGAACATCATCGCCGCCCGGGTGGCCCGCGAGGTCTTCGGTGTGGAGAACGTCACCGCCCGCATCTACGACTCCCGCCGCGCGGAGGTGTACGAACGCCTCGGCATCCCGACCGTGGCCACGGTGCGGTGGACGGCGGACCAGATGCTGCGCCGGCTGCTGCCCGCGGGCGCCGAGCCGCTGTGGCGCGACCCCAGCGGCGGCGTCCAGCTCTCCGAGGTCCATGTGACCGCCGCCTGGCTCGGGCACACGGTCAGCGCCTTCCAGGAACGGACCGGCGTTCGCGTCGCGTTCCTGACGCGGATGGGCGAGGCCATACTGCCCACGGCGCGGACGGTGTTGCAGGAGGGCGACCTGGTGCACGTGATGATGTACAGCGACCGGGTCGCCGAGGTGGAGGCCGCGTGCCTGCTCGGTCCCGAGGAGCCCCGATGAGAGTGGTGATCGCGGGGGCGGGCGCGGGGGGGCGCTCGATCGCGGCCGAGTTGCTGGAGAACGGGCACGAGGTGCTGCTGATCGACAAGGCGCCGGGCGCGGTGTCGGTCGAGCGGGTGCCCGCGGCCGAGTGGCTGCTGGCGGACGCCTGCGAGATCGCCACGCTGGACGAGGCCGCGCTCGAACGGTGCCAGGTGGTGATCGCGGCCAGCGGCGACGACAAGGTCAACCTGGTGGTGTCGCTGCTGGCCAAGACGGAGTACGGGGTGCCGCGCGTGGTCGCCCGCGTGAACCACCCGAAGAACGAGTGGCTGTTCAACGACGCCTGGGGCGTCGATGTGGCCGTCTCCACGCCGCGGCTGATGTCGGCGCTGGTCGAGGAGGCCGTGAGCATCGGCGACCTGGTGCGGCTGCTGCGCTTCAGCCAGGGCGAGGCCAGCCTGGTGGAGCTGACGCTCCCGGAGACGGCGGCGCTGGTCGGGACCCGGGTCGGTGAGGTGGCCTGGCCACAGGACACCGCGCTGGTCACGATCATCCGCGGGGCGCGGGTCCTGATCCCCGACCCGGACGACGCCCTGGAGGCGGGCGACGAGCTGCTGTTCGTCGCGGCGCCCGCCCGCGAGGGGCAGCTGGAGGAGCTGCTCTCGCCGCGGCGGGGCGCCAGGGAGTCACCGGAATGACGGGCCCGGCCGGGCTGACCCAACGGGCCCGGCCGTCCGGTCAGTCGGGCTCCAGCGCGGTGCGCCGCGCGGCCGGTTCGCCGTCCGCCGCCCTGTCGTCGTCGCCGCCCCCCTCGCGGGCCTTCTCGCGCGCCTCCCACTCCGCGATCACGTCGATCGGGGCGGGGGCCTTCACCAGGATGATCCAGGTGAGGTAGACGGCCAGCAGGAACGGCGGGATGCCGAGTGCCACCCGCAGCCAGCCCAGTTGGGTGGCGTCGCCCCAGAAGTAGATGGGGAAGGTGATGGCGGACTTGGTCAGCAGGATCGCGCCCCAGACGTAACTGGCCTTGGTGTAGGCCACCTTCCGCCCGGGGTTGCGGGTGCGCCACGACAGGTTCTCGCGGAAGACGGGCCCGAGGACGAGGCCGAGCAGCGGAACCCCCGCGAGCGAGGTCACCACATAGCCGATGCCGAGGCCCAGCGTGTAGAGCATGCCGGGGAGGTAGAAGTTCTTGGCGTCGCCGGACATCATCGCGAAGACCGCGCCGAACGCGACGCCGAAGATGCCTCCGAAGGCGTGCTTGGCGGTGCCGCGCTGGACCAGCCGCGCCACCAGCAGCACGGCGGAGAGGCCGAGGGCGGCGACGGCCGAGACGTTGATGCTGCGGTTGATGGTGTAGCTGAGCACGAAGACAAGGCCGGGGACCGTGGTCTCCACCATGCCGCGGACGCCGCCGAACGCCTCGAAGAACGCCTCACGCGTCGCGGCCTCGTCCACCGTCTGGTCGGCCTCGCCCTGCTGGCGCTCCGGTGGGTTCACCTGGCTACTCCTGTCCACGGGGTTGGAGCTCGTATCGGGGATTGAACAGCACCGGCCGGCCGTGCGTCACCGTGACCCGCCCGGAGGCGACGATGGCGCGGCCCGGCTCTATGCCCGCGATGGCACGCCGCCCCAGCCACACCACGTCGAGCGACGCGGTGCCGTCGTCCAGCTCCGCCTGGAGCGCGGGCATGCCCGCCACGGTGCGCTCGGTCACGGTGCGCAGCGTACCGGTCACGCGGACGACGCGGCGCCCGGCCGGGCCCTCCCCGCAGTCGCGGATGCGGGTGCAGCCCGCGTCCGGCGGCTCGGCCGCCGCGGTGAGGTCCTCGCCGCCATCCGGCCCGGAACGCCCCAGCAGGCGCCTCAGCCGCCCTCCGCGCTTCCGGTTCCCCGAGCCACCTTCGGCACTCATGCCATCAGCGTAACGTGGCGGATCCCGCCGTCAGCGCTCGAAGCGGTAACCCATACCCGGTTCGGTGATCAGATGCCTGGGGGCCGACGGGTCGGCCTCCAGCTTGCGGCGCAGCTGGGCCATGTAGACCCGCAGGTAGTTGGTCTCGGTGCCGTAGGAGGGGCCCCAGACCTCCTGGAGGAGCTGCTTCTGGCTGACGAGGCGGCCGGTGTTCCTGATGAGCACCTCCAGCAGATGCCACTCCGTCGGCGTCAGCCGGATGTCCTGGCCGTCGCGGTTGACCTTCTTGGCCGCCAGGTCGACGGTGAAGCCCGCGGTCTCCACCACGGCCTCGTCCTCCGCGCCGCCCGGCTCGGCCCGGCGCACCGCGGCCCGCAGCCGGGCCAGCAGCTCGTCCATGCCGAAGGGCTTGGTGACGTAGTCGTCGGCGCCGGCGTCCAGGGCCTCTACCTTCTCGTCCGAGGTGTGGCGGGCGGAGAGCACGATGATCGGCACCCGGGTCCAGCCGCGGATGCCGGTGATGACGCGGACGCCGTCCATGTCGGGCAGCCCGAGGTCCAGGATGATCACGTCGGGGTGCCGCTCGGCCGCCAGCCGCAGCGCGGACGCGCCGTCGGCGGCGGTGTCCACCTCGTACGTGCGCGCCTTGAGGTTGATGACCAGGGCCCTGAGGATCTGCGGTTCGTCATCGACTACGAGCACCCGGTGCATGGGTCGCCTCTCGTTCGGTCCTGGCCGTCTGGCGTGCGGTGGGAAGGGTCAGCACCATGGTCAGCCCGCCGCCGGGGGTGTCCTCGGCGTGGAGGGTGCCGTGCATCGCCTCGGCGAAGCCGCGGGCGACGGCGAGCCCGAGGCCGACCCCGTTGCCCCTCGGGGTGTCCCCGTAGCGCTGGAAGGGCTCGAATATCCGCTCCTTGTCGGCGTCGGGCACGCCGGTGCCGCGGTCGACGACGCGCAGCTCGACCTGGTTGCCCAGGGTGCTGGCGCTGACCAGGACGCGCTGCCCCGCCGGGCTGTACTTGACGGCGTTCTCCACGATGTTCGCGACGCTGCGCTCCAGCAGGCCGGGGTCGGCGGCGACGAACGGCAGCGACTCGGGGATGTCGAGCTGGACGGCGTTCACGTCGGGGATGCCGCCGAGGGACCGCGGCACCACCTCGTCGAGGTCGATCTCGCGGATCAGCGGCTCGACGGTGCCGGTCTGGAGGCGGGACATGTCCAGCAGGTTCCCCACGAGCTGGTCGAGGCGGTCGGCGCCCTGCTCGATGCTCTCCAGCAGGTCCGCCTCGTCCTCCGGGGACCAGGCGACATCGTCCGAGCGGAGGCTGGAGACGCTGGCCTTGATCGCCGCCAGGGGCGTGCGCAGGTCGTGCGAGACGGCGGCCAGCAGGGCGGTGCGGATCCGGTTCCCCTCGGCGAGCTTGTGGGCGCGCCCCGCCTCGTCCTTGAGCCGCTGGCGGTCCAGTATCCCCGCGGCGTGGGCGGCGAAGGCGGTCAGCACCCGGCGGTCCTCGGCGGGCAGCACGCGGCCGGAGAGCGCCAGCATGGTGCTGTCGCCCACGGGCACGTCCACGTCGGCGTCGTCCGGCTTGTTGAGCGGGCGGGCCGGGTCGTGGACGGAGACGCTGCCGACGCAGGACCAGGTGCGGCGCTCCGGGTCGCGCTCCAGCAGGGCGGCCGTCTCCATGCCGAACGTCTCCCTGGCCCGTTCCAGCAGGGCGGGGAGGGTGTCCTCGCCGCGCAGGACGCTGCCGGCCAGCAGCGTCAGCGTCTCGGACTCGGCGCGGAGCCTTGCGGCCTGCTGGGTGCGGCGGGCCGAGTGGTCCACGACCGAGGCGACGGCCACGGCGATGGCGAAGAAGACGACGATGGCGACCACGTTGTGGCCCTCGGAGATCGACCACTGGCCGGTGGGCCTGGCGAAGTAGTAGTTCAGCATCAGCGAGCCCACCAGGGCGGAGACGACGCCCGGGTAGAGGCCGCCGGTCAGGGCGGCGAGCACGGTGACGGAGAGGAACAGCAGGACGTCGCTGGCGAACTCGGCCCCCGGCGCGGGCTCGGACAGGGCCAGGGTCAGCAGCAGCGGCCCGGCCAGGCCGAGGATCCACCCGGTGAGGGTCCGCGAGCGGCCGAGGCGGGCGCCGCGGGCCGCGGGCAGGCCGCGTCCCTTGGCCACCTCGTCGTGGGTGACGATGTGCACGTCGATGTCGGAGCCGGACTCGCGCGCCACGGTGGTGCCGACGCCCGGCCCGAAGATGTACTGCCAGGTCTTGCGGCGGCTGGAGCCGAGGACGATCTGGTTGGCGTTCACCCCGCGGGCGAAGTCCAGCAGCGCGGCGGGGATGTCGTCGCCGATCACATGGTGGAACGAGCCGCCCAGCTGCTCGACCAGGGTCCGCTGGGCGGCCAGCTCGCGCGGGGAGGCCGAGGTGAGGCCGTCGGCCCGGGAGACGTAGACGGCCAGGACCTCGCTGCCCGAGCTCTTGGCGGCCATCCTGGCGGCGCGGCGGACGAGGGTGGGGCCCTCGGGGCCGCCGGTGAGGCCGACCACGATGCGCTCCCTGGCGTGCCAGGTGGACCGTATGCCGTGTTCGCTGCGGTACCGCTGGAGATAGGAGTCGACGCGGTCGGCGGTCCACAGGAGGGCGAGCTCCCGCAGGGCGGTCAGGTTCCCCGGACGGAAGTAGTGGGACAGCGCGGCGTCCACCTGGTCGGGGGCGTAGATGTTGCCGTGGGCCATCCGGCGGCGCAGCGCCTCGGGTGCCATGTCGACCAGCTCGATCTGGTCGGCGGCGCGGACCACCTCGTCCGGCACGGTCTCGCGCTGGCGGACGCCGGTGATGGACTCCACAACGTCGCCCAGCGACTCCAGGTGCTGGATGTTGACGGTGGAGACGATGTCGATCCCGGCGTCGAGCAGCTCCTCGATGTCCTGCCAGCGCTTCTCGTGGCGCGCGCCGGGGACGTTGGTGTGCGCCAGCTCGTCCACGAGGGCGACCTTCGGGGCGCGGCGCAGCACCGCCTCCGTGTCCATCTCGGTGAAGAGCCGGTCGCGGTAGCGGAACTCCTGGCGCGGCACCTGTTCGAGGCCCTGGAGCAGGACCTGGGTGCGGGGTCGGTCGTGGTGCTCGACGAGGGCCACGACGAGGTCGGTGCCGCGCTCGGAGCGGCGGTGGGCCTCGGAGAGCATGGCGTAGGTCTTGCCCACGCCGGGGGCCGCCCCGAGGTAGATCCGCAGTCTGCCGCGTCGTGCCATGGTTCCATTCTCGCTCTCCGGCCGCGCTCCGGCGGGCGGCCACCTGGTCGTGGGGCGCCGCCCGCCGGGGTCCCGTGGGACGGCGGCGCGGGTCAGCCCCGGGCGAGGTCGCGCAGGGCCAGGTTGAGGGTGAGCACGTTGACGCGCTCGTTGCCGAGGAAGCCGAGGTCCCGGCCCTCGGTGTGGTCGTCGACCAGCGCGGCCACCCGCTCCCCGGGGAGCCCGTTGGCCTCGGCGACGCGGGCGACCTGGATCTCGGCGTAGTCCGGCGAGATGTGCGGGTCGATCGCGGAGCCCGAGCCGGTGACGGCGTCCTGCGGGACCTCGTCCTCGGCCACCCCGTTGAACGCGGCGACCTGCCGCCTGGCCTCGGTGACCGTCTCCACCAGGGTGGGGTCGCTCGCGCCCAGCTGGCCGGAGCCGGTCGCGTTCGGGTCGTAGCCGCTGTTCGAGGGACGGGGCTGGAACCACCGCGGGTCGGGGTCGCCGTCCTCGGTGTTCCAGGTCTGCCCGATGAGTTCGGATCCGACCTCGCGGCCGTCCGCCTCGACCATGGAGCCGTTGGCCCGGTCGGAGAAGGCGGCCTGGGCCACCCCGGTGATCACCGCGGGGTAGATGACCCCGGTGATCACGGTGAGGACGAGAAGCGCTCTGAACGCCGCCCACAGGGGGCGGGCCATGACGCGGGGATGGAAGGACATGAGGATCACCCGATGCCAGGGATGAGGGAGAGGAGCAGGTCGATGGCCTTGATGCCGAGGAACGGGGCGATCAGGCCGCCGACGCCGAAGATCCCGATGTTGCGGCGGAGCATCGCGTCCGCGCCCATCGGGCGATAGGCGACGCCGCGCAGGGCGAGCGGGACCAGGGCCACGATGATCAGCGCGTTGAAGATCACCGCCGAGAGGATGGCCGACTCGGGCGAGGACAGGGCCATGATGTTGAGCTCGTCCAGGCTGGGGTAGGCCACCGCGAACATCGCCGGGATGATCGCGAAGTACTTCGCGATGTCGTTGGCGATGGAGAAGGTGGTCAGGGCGCCGCGTGTGATGAGCAGCTGCTTGCCGATCTGGACGATCTCGATCAGCTTGGTCGGGTCCGAGTCCAGGTCGACCATGTTCCCGGCCTCCTTGGCGGCGGAGGTGCCGGTGTTCATCGCGACGCCCACGTCGGCCTGGGCCAGGGCGGGGGCGTCGTTGGTGCCGTCGCCCGTCATGGCGACCAGCCGGCCGCCGGCCTGCTCCCGCCGGATCAGGGCCATCTTGTCCTCGGGGGTGGCCTCGGCGAGGTAGTCGTCGACGCCGGCCTCCTCGGCGATGGCCTGGGCGGTCCTGGCGTTGTCGCCGGTGATCATGACGGTCCTGATGCCCATCCGGCGCAGCTCCGCGAACCGCTCGCGGATGCCGTCCTTGACGACGTCCTTGAGGTGGATCGCCCCGAGCACGCGGGCGGTCCCATCACGTTCCTCCGCGACCAGCAGGGGCGTGCCGCCGCCCGCGCTGATGGCCTCGACGGCGCCCAGGACCGGGTCGGGGACGGTGCCGCCCCGCTGGGTCACCCAGCCGGTCACGGCGCCGACGGCGCCCTTGCGGACGGACCGCCCGCCGACGTCGACGCCCGACATGCGGGTCTGGGCGGTGAACGCCACCCACTCCGCGCCCGCCGGCGCGTCCTGGTCCCGCTCCGGCCGCCCGTACCGCGTGGTGGCCAGGGTGACGACGGAACGGCCCTCGGGCGTCTCGTCGGCGAGCGAGGAGAGCTGGGCCGCCTCCGCGAGGTCCGCCTCGGCGACGCCGGGGGCGGCCACGAACGCGGACGCCTGCCGGTTGCCGTGGGTGATGGTGCCCGTCTTGTCCAGCAGCAGCGTGGAGACGTCCCCCGCCGCCTCGACGGCGCGGCCCGAGGTGGCCAGCACGTTGCGCTGCACCAGCCGGTCCATGCCGGCGATGCCGATCGCGGACAGCAGCGCGCCGATCGTGGTCGGGATGAGGCAGACCAGCAGCGCGGTGAGCACCACCATGGACTGCTCGGCCCCGGCGTGGACGGCGAAGGGCTGGAGCGTGACCACGGCCATCAGGAAGACGATGGTCAGGCTGGCCAGGAGGATGTTGAGCGCGATCTCGTTCGGCGTCTTCTGTCGCGCGGCGCCCTCCACGAGGGAGATCATCCGGTCGAGGAACGTCTCCCCCGGCTTGGCGGTGATCCGGACGACGATCCGGTCGGAGAGCACGCGGGTGCCGCCGGTGACGGCGGAACGGTCGCCGCCGGACTCGCGGATGACGGGGGCCGACTCGCCGGTGATGGCCGACTCGTCGACCGAGGCGACGCCCTCGACGACATCGCCGTCGCCGGGTATGACATCGCCCGCCTCGCAGACGACGCGGTCGCCCACGCGCAGCTGGGTGCCGAGGACGCGCTCCTCGCCGGTCCCGGACTGACGCCGGGCGACGGTGTCGGTGCGGGCCTTGCGCAGCGAATCGGCCTGCGCCCGGCCGCGGCCCTCGGCCACGGCCTCGGCGAGGTTGGCGAACAGGACGGTCAGCCACAGCCAGGCGGCGATCGTCCAGCCGAACCAGTCGCCCGGGTCGGTGACGGCGAGCACCGTGGTGAGCACGGAGCCGGCGCCGACGACGAACATGACGGGCGCCTTGATCAGCAGCCGCGGGTGGAGCTTGCGAAGCGCCTCGGGCATCGACTCCCACAGCAGGCGGGGGTCGAAGCTGCCGTGGGCGACGCGGCCCCTGGCCGCGGCGTCCCTGGGCCGTTCCGGGGTCTTCTCCGGTCTGGTACGGACGGGGGTGGTGGTGCTCATGTCGCGAGTCCTTCCGCGAGCGGGCCGAGGGACAGCGCCGGGAAGAACGTCAGGCCCGCGATGATGACCGTGCTCGCCACGAGCATTCCGGCGAAGAGGGGTTTGTGGGTGCGCAGGGTGCCCGCGGTCTCGGGGACACGCTGCTGCTCGGCCAGCGAGCCGGCCAGCGCGAGGACGAACACCATGGGCAGGAAGCGGCCCAGCAGCATGCACAGGCCGAGGGTGGTGTTGAAGAACTCGGTGTCGGCACCGAATCCGGCGAACGCGCTGCCGTTGTTGTTCGAGGCGGACGCGTAGGCGTAGAGGACCTCGGAGAAACCGTGCGGGCCGATGTTCGTCATGGCCTCCTCGCCCTTGCCGTTGGCCATGGCCAGGGCGGTGCCGCCCAGGACCAGGGCGGGGGTGACGAGGATGTAGCAGGCGGCGAGCTTGATCTCCCGGGCACCCAGCTTCTTGCCCAGGTACTCGGGGGTGCGGCCGACCATGAGCCCGGAGATGAAGACCGCGATCATGGCCAGGATCAGCATCCCGTACAGGCCCGAGCCGACGCCTCCCGGGGCGACCTCGCCGAGCACCATGCCGAAGATCAGCACGCCGCCGGAGAGGCCCTGGAAGGAGTCGTGGAAGGAGTTGACCGCGCCCGTCGAGGTCATGGTGGTGGACACGGCGAACAGCGAGGAGGCACCCTCGCCGAGCCGCTGTTCCTTGCCCTCCATGGAGCCGCCCGCGAGCTGCGAGGCGGTGCCCGGGGCCTGGGCCTCCAGCACGGTGACGGCGACGACGCCGGCCAGCCAGATCGCGCCCATCGCGGCGACGATCGTGTAGCCCTGCTTGACGTTGCCGACCATCGCGCCGAAGGTGCGCGGCATCGAGAACGGGATGACCAGCAGGAGGAAGATCTCCAGCAGGTTGCTGATGCCGTTCGGGTTGGAGAACGGGTGGGCGGAGTTGGCGTTGAAGAAGCCGCCGCCGTTGGTGCCCAGGTGCTTGATGGCCTCCTGGGAGGCGTCGGGGCCGCCGGTGATGCTCTGGTCGACGCCGGTGACCGTCGTGACCTGCCCGATGTCCGAGAAGTTCTGGATGACGCCGAGCGCGACCAGGACGATCGCGAACAGCACCGAGATCGGCAGCAGGATGCGGACGGTGCCGCGGACCAGGTCGGCCCAGAAGTTGCCGAGCCCCCCGGTGCGGAAGCGGACGAAGCCGCGGATCAGCGCCACGGCGACGGCCATGCCGACGGCGGCGGAGACGAAGTTCTGCACCGCGAGGCCGCCGGCCTGGACGAGGTGGCCCATGGCGGCCTCGCCCGAGTACGACTGCCAGTTGGTGTTGGCGACGAAGGAGACGGCGGTGTTGAACGCCTGGTCGGGGGCGATCGGGTCGAAGCCCACGGACCAGGGGAGGTGGTTCTGCACCCGCTGGAGGGCGTAGAGGAAGACCACGCCGACCAGGGAGAAGGCGAGCACCCCGCGCAGATACGCGGTCCAGCGCATCTCCGCGTCGGGGTCCGCGCCGATCGCGCGGTAGATCCAGCGCTCGGCGCGCAGGTGCTTCTTGCTGGTGTAGACGGCGGCCATGTAGTCGCCCAGCGGGCGGTGCACGAGCACCAGCGCCACGACCAGGGCGAGGATCTGGAGGATGTCCGCGAGAGTCTGGTCCACGGCGGGCGCTCAGAACTTCTCGGGGAACAGCAGAGCCAGGACGAGGTAGCCGAGCAGGACCGCGGCGACGCACAGTCCGGCGACGTTCTCCGTGGTCACAGCTTCGCCACCGCCTGGGCGACGAGGGCCACCAGGGCGAAGCCCGCCACGGTGACGAGGACGAAGACCACATCGGCCATCGGATGCTCCTGAAGGGGACAGGGTCGGTGTTGCTGACCCCTTCAGGGAACATCCACGCGGGCCCGATGAGACGTCCCTTGACGGCCCTCTGACACGGCCCCGCCCACCCTTGACGGCTCGCTTACGCGGGCCCCTGTCCGCCCTCGCCCCACCCCTGGTCCTCGCCCCGCTCCTCGGCCCGGCGGCGGCGGAGAACGATCGCCAGATCCATCGCCGCGATCACGGTGAGTACCGCGGCGGCCAGCGTCAGCCAGCCCAGCACCGCCGGGCTCGGGCTTCCGTCACTGTCCGTGCTCCCCCACCAGATCGCCAGCGCGACGGTCAGGGCGGCGAACAACGGGAGGAAGATCCCGTTGAGCACCAGGCGCAGGCGCAGCGCGCTGTAGGCGGTCACCGGCTCGGTGCCGGTCCGCCGGTGGCGTCCGTTGACCATGGCGGCCTCCTCCCGGAGGCCGCCGAGTACCCCGGGGGTGCCGTGACACACCCCGCCGCGGCCGAGGAGCGGCGGGGCGCGGGTCACCTGACCTCGGAGATCTCCGGGCCGCGGCGCAGCTTGTCCAGGCCGCCCGCGAAGCGGGAGACGGGCGCGCCGTCGTCCGGCGCCTGCTCCTGCTTGACCCCGTCCGGCACCATCTGGGCGTCCTCGGGGAGCTTGAGGACGATCGGGTCGCGGGGGGCCATCGGGGTATCGCCGCGGACGACGACGGTGTCCTTGAAGATCTGCTCCAGGAGGCCCCCGGCCTGCGGCTGGACCGCGCCCTGCCCCGAGATCACGCCCCGCAGGAACCAGCGCGGGCCGTCCACGCCGATGAAGCGCACGACCTGCATGCCGCGCTTGCCGTCGGGCAGCTGCACCGGCACCTTGGCCCGCAGCTCCCAGCCCAGCGGGCCCTCGATCTCGTCGATCACGCCGCCCTGCTGCGTGATCCCGGCGGCGATCTCCTCGCGGACCTCGCCCCAGATCCCCTCGCGCTTGGGGGCGGCGAACGCCTGGAGCTGGACCGCGCTGTCCTTGACCACCACGGTCGCGGCGACGATCGCGTCCCCCGCGACCTCGACGCGCAGCTCCATGCCCTGCACACCCGGGATGAACAGGCCACCGAGGTCGACGCGGCCCTCGGCCGGCTTGCCGACCTCGCTCACGTCCCAGGGCCCGTCCGGCCGGGGCGCGGGCTCCAGCTTCACCCGACGCACCTCGTCCTCGTCAGGAGCCTCCTCCTCCGCGGTCGCCTCGACCGCGTCCTCTGGCTCCTCGTTCCGCTTACGACGACGTCCGAACACGTCACTGTCCTTTCCGGTCGGCAGTCCCGCCGGGACCGACCGCAGCATAGGGGTTGTGCACGCTCGCATGGCCGCCCGTTGAGCCGAAACCCCCCGCGGCCCGCGCCGATCCCGGCAGCTCCGCGACCTCGTGAAAACGAACCGTCTCCACCCGCTGGACAACGAGCTGCGCGATCCGGTCGAATGGCTGGAACCGTACGGTCTCCCGCGGATCCAGATTGATCACGATGACCTTGATCTCTCCACGGTACCCGGCGTCGATGGTGCCGGGTGCGTTCACCATGGCCACCCCGCAACGGGCGGCCAGTCCGGAACGTGGGTGCACGAACGCGGCGTACCCGTCGGGAAGGGCGATCGAAACGCCGGTCGGCAGCATGGCGCGCTCGCCGGGGGGCAGCTCCGCCGCCTCCGTGGTGACCAGATCGACGCCGGCGTCGCCGGGGTGCGCCCGGGACGGCACGGGGACCGCCGGGTCCAACCGCCGGATGAGGACGTCCAGGGGGGCTCTGCTCGGGGGGGCACTCACGGTGCAGACCCTACCGCCGCCGGGGAGTACAGGGGGCAAGCCTGCCATGCTTGGGCCCATGAAGCCCTATGACGAGCGACTGACCGTGCCCAGATCGTGGTGGCTGATGGCGGTGCTCGGGCTGGGGCTGTTCGCCGTCGCCCTGGTGCCGCTGGGCGCCGTGGCGCTGCTCTGCGGACTGGCCGCCGGCGGGACGCTGGTCGGAGTGGGCCTGAGCACCTACGGATCGGCTCGGATCCGGGTGGTGGCCGACTCCCTGATCGCGGGGCAGGCCAGAATCCCGCTCTCGGCTCTGGGTGAGGCCCGGACCCTCGACGCCGACGAGGCGCGCGCCTGGCGCACTCACCGTGCGGATGCCCGAGCTCATATGCTGCTCCGCGCCTACATCCCGACGGCGGTGCGGGTCGAAGTGAAGGACCCGGATGATCCGACGCCCTATCTCTACCTGTCGACCCGCAGGCCCGACCGCCTCACCGCGGCGCTGGGTGCGGCCCGCCCGGACGTGGCGTAGGCCAGGACCGGGCGGGCCCTCATGCCGCGCAGTCGCGGCAGATGGGCTGGCCGTCCTTCTCCGAGGCGAGCTGCGAACGGTGGTGCACCAGGAAGCAGCTCATGCAGGTGAACTCGTCCGCCTGCCGAGGCAGCACCCGGACCGACAGCTCTTCGTTCGAAAGGTCGGCGCCGGGCAGTTCAAGGCCCTCCGCCTGCTCGAACTCGTCCACATCGACCGTGGACGCCGACTTGTCGTTCCTCCGGGCCTTCAGCTCCTCGATGCTGTCTTCGTTGACATCATCGTCGGTCTTGCGTGGAGTGTCGTAGTCGGTTGCCATTTCGTTCTCCCCCTCCGGGTGTCTCGGTATCTCCAGCGCTCGTAACGCGCGGGGGGTCGGACTTTGTGCCCGACCTGAGGCGGAGATTTTGCCTCACATCAAGTGGTGTTACTCAATCGACACCCAACCGAACGCCTGAAGAGGTGATCATTCCGGCTGCCGATCGGGCCGTTAACGGGCCAAAACGCCTGCTGCGGCCGCTGGGCGCCCGCCCTTGCCGGACGCCGGTATGTGATAGATCACATCTCCCTCTTTCCCGTCTCGCCGGGCGCTCAGACCGGAAAGGTCACGCGCATGACGAGCCCGCCGCTCTCCCGGGGCTGGGCCACGACATAGCCGCCGTGCGCCCGCGCCACCGACCGGACGATGGACAGCCCGAGGCCGACACCTTTGTCGCTGCCCGTGCGCTGCGTCCTGAGCCGCCGGAACGGCTCGAACATATTATCGACCTCGTAGGCGGGCACCACCGGGCCGGTATTCTCCACCACGAGAACAGCCCGACCGGGGAGCGCTTCCACGTCCACCCGGACCCAGCCGTCCGCTGCAATGTTGTACCGCACCGCGTTCTGTACCAGGTTCAGTGCGACACGCTCCAGGAGCACTCCGTTCCCGTGCACGAATACCTGGGGGCGCACTCCCAGCAGCTCCACGCCCCTGCCCCGGGCATCCTCGCGGCTCTGCTCGACCGCCTGCCCCGCGACCTCGGAGAGGTCCACCGGCTTCCGGTCCACCAGCTCGTTCTCGCTGCGGGCGAGCAGCAGGAGCCCCTCGACCAGCTGCTCGCTGCGCTCGTTCGTCGCCAGGAGCGTGTTCCCCAGCTGGACGACCTCGGGCGAGACATCGGGATCGGAGAGCTGCACCTCGAGCAGCGTGCGGTTGATCGCGAGCGGGGTGCGCAGCTCGTGCGACGCGTTCGCCACGAAGCGCTGCTGGGCGGTGAACGCCCGGTCCAGGCGGTCCAGCATCTCGTCGAAGGTGTCCGCCAGCTCCTTCAGCTCGTCGTCGGGGCCGTCGAGCTCGATCCGCCGGTGCAGGTCGGAACCGGCCACCCGGCGCGCGGTCCGGGTGATGCGCCCCAGCGGCGCGAGCACCCGGCCCGCCATGACATAGCCGAACGCGAAGGCCGCCACCGCGAGGCCGAGCAGCGCGAGCAGCGAGCTGCGCAGCAACTGGTCCAGCGCGATGGCGCGCTGGGTGTCGGAGCAGTCCGCGAGCCACACCTCGAACTCCTGTGCCCGCACCGGGCTCGGCAGCGCCGGGCAGACGTCGGAGGTGATCGTCACTTGGGTGGTCTCGTTGTTGAAACGGAACGGTGTCTCGGTCCCGCGGCCCAGCGCCTGGGCGGCCAGCAGGTAGATGATCGTCGTCAGCACCACACCGGCGATCAGGAACATCCCGCCGTACAGCAGGGTGAGCCGGATCCGGATGGTGGGGCGCAGCCAGCTGCGCGGCTGCTCCGCCTCGTGCGGGTCCCAGTGGGGCTTGGGG
>NZ_LAVK01000082.1 GCF_001083795.1 Streptomyces sp. SBT349 | reverse complement strand
TTTTTTTTTTTTCCAAGAAGAAGACGCCATACGATTTCCGCTTTAGTCTCGTGGGCTGGGAGATTTGTATAAGAGACACCACGCTGCTCCCCGCCGCGGCCCTGCCGCTCCTCGCCGTCACTCCCCCCGCCGCCCAGGCCGCGCCGCCGGGCGAACGGGACGTCACGGCTGTCCTGTTCAACTGGAACTTCGACTCCGTCGCCACCGAGTGCACCCGCTCCCTCGGCCCCGCCGGCTACGGCTACGTGCAGGTCTCCCCGCCCCAGGAGCAGATCCAGGGCGACCAGTGGTGGACCAACTACCAGCCGGTGTCCTACGAGATCGACAGCCGCCTCGGCGACCGGGCCCAGTTCCAGGCCATGGTCGCCACCTGCCGCGACGCGGGCGTCGGCGTCGTGGTCGACGCGGTGATCAACCACATGACCGCGGGCTCGGGCACCGGCACCGGCGGCTCCGCCTACACCAAGTACGACTACCCCGACGCCCCTTACACGGACGGGGACTTCCACGACTGCCGCCGCGACATCGGCGACGACTACGGCGACCGCTACGCCGTCCAGGAGTGCGAACTCGTCGGCCTGGCCGACCTCGACACCGGCTCGCCCGCCGTCCAGCAGCGCATCGCCGACTACCTGAACGACCTGCTCTCCCTCGGCGTCGCCGGCTTCCGCATCGACGCGGCCAAGCACATGGCCGCCGCCGACCTGGCCGCCATCAGGTCCCGCCTGGACGACCCGGGGGTCTACTGGAAGCAGGAGGTCATCTTCGGCGCGGGCGAGGCGGTGCAGCCCGGGGAGTACGCCGGCAACGGCGACGTGCAGGAGTTCCGTTACGGCCGCGACCTCAAGCGCGTCTTCGAGAACGAGAACCTGGCCTACCTCACCAACTTCGGCGAGGGCTGGGGCTACGCGCCCGGCGCCGGGGCCGCCGTCTTCGTCGACAACCACGACACCGAGCGCAACGGCTCCACCCTCAACCGCACCGACGGCGCCGCCTACACCCTGGCCAACGTCTTCATGCTGGCCTGGCCCTACGGCTCGCCCGACGTCCACTCCGGCTACGAGTACGCCCACCACGACGCCGGGCCGCCCCTGGGCGGCCAGGTCAACGCCTGCTGGCAGGACGGCTGGACGTGCCAGCACGCCTGGCCGGAGATCCGCAGCATGGTGGCGTTCCGCAACGCCACGCGGGGAGCGCCGGTCACCGACTGGTGGGACAACGGGAACGACGCCATCGCCTTCGGCCGCGGCGACCGGGGCTTCGTGGTCGTCAACCACGAACAGGGGCCCGTGACCGGGACGTTCCAGACCTCGCTCGCCGCGGGCACCTACTGCGACGTGCAGCGCGGGCAGCCGGTGACCGTGGACGGCGGTGGCCGTTTCACCGCCACGCTCGGCGGCGACACGGCGCTCGCCCTCCACACCGGCGCCCGCGACTGCTCCTGACCGGCCGCGTCACGCCCCGGGTGCCCCCACGCACCGGTGGCGCGTTCAGCGGCCGGGGCCGGTGTCCCTCACTCCTCGGGGGACACCGGCCGCAGCCAGCTGCTCAGCACCACGGACCCCTCGCCGAAGCGCTCGTCCACGGTCTCCCGCAGCTCGTCCGTCGCCAGCACCACGTCGGCGCGGACCACGCCCCGGCCGTCGTCCGGATACGACGACAGCACCTCGGGGAAGTCCTCGGCGAGGGCCTGCTGAATGTCCGCCATCTCCTCCGGCGCCAGGGCCGGATCCGGTTCACCGTCGTCCGGCTCCTGCTCCTCGGGCGTCAGCGCGTGCGGGCCGCTGCCTCTGAACGGGGCGGCGGGTTCCGTGACCGTGAACCGCTCGCCGTCCCACGTTCCTGTCAGTTCGAATTCTCCCCAGGTCGTGCCCTGTGCCGATTCCGCGTCCACCGCGTCCCAGTCCCAGCCGGCCAGTTCGACGCCGCCGCCGCACTGCGGCGGGAGGGACTCCATCACCGCCGCGCACAGCCGGGGGCCGTGCTCCGACGCTTCGAGCACCGTTCCCGATGCCTGGTAGATCTGCACGGAGGGAGGGTCGGAGGCGGGCGGCTCCACGCTCTGCCCGGGATCCGTCCCACCCTCCTCCCCGCACGCGGTGAACAGCAGCATGGCGGGGATCACGCCCAGCAATGCTCGTTTCCTCATACTGATCGGACGTGGCCGGCCGCAGCCGGGTTCCGCTCATCCGTCGCGCCCGGCGGTCAGCCGAGCATCCGGACCTCGCCGCCGTCCGCCAGCTCGCCCGTCAGCTCGGCCACCGCGCCCTCCTCGGCGGGAAGGGCGGCGGTGCGGCCCTCGACCCTGCCGGTCACCTCGCCACCGGCCTCGATCGCGGTGATCTCCTCGTTCCCCGCCGCCACCAGGTACCAGGACTCGGCCGGCGAGCGCCACAGCACCCCGCTGAGCACCCGCGGGTCGCGCCGCCCGCAGGCGGTGGTGTCCTCGGACGCCGCCGTCACGACGCCCGGCTCGCCCGGCGCGGTGACGGGGGGAAGGAACTGCGCGAGCGCGCGGTTCCCCGTGCCGCGCCAGGTCTCCCCGCGCGTGCACACCCACTCCCCGGTCCCGGCGGCGTCCGGGAGCTGCTGGGCGGCGAACTCCCAGGCGTTGACCGCCCGTACGCCGCCCGAGCCGAGGGCGGGCAGGTGGCAGGCGATGCGCGCCCAGCGCGTGCGGGTGGCCGGGTCGGAGGCGGTGGCGGTCTCCCGCCCCGGCGCGCCCTGCGTCAGCAGCGCGGGGGTCAGCTCGCCCAAGTCGGCCATCAGGTAGGGCCGTTCGGCGCCCTGGGCGGTCACCTCCAGCACCGGGTAGGCGGCGCAGCGCGTCTGGTCGCCCCCGGCGGGCGTGCGCACCGGGCCCGTCACGCCGTCCTCGGAGACCTCGATCTCCGAGGTGGCGCCGGTGGTGTCCAGCAGGTCGGAGGAGGCCGCGCCCGAGACCCAGGGGGCGGTCAGATAACGGGTGTTGCCGTCGTCGCGGCTGAGGACCGCGGCCGAGGCGCCGACCAGGTCGGCCCCGTCCACGCGGGCGAAGTCCAGCACCGCGCCGCCGTCGCCCGCCCCGGTGGGCTCGGCGTAACGCACCAGCCGCAGCCCGTCGTGGAGGAGGACCACCGAGGAGCCGCCGACCTCGCCCGCGTAGAGCAGCTGGGCGGGGCCGGGCGCCGGGCCGGTCTGCGTCCCGGGCGTCGTGGAGACCGCCACGCCGTCGCCCGGCCTGGCCCACACGGCGAGCGCGCGGCGCAGCAGGCCGGTGTCGTCGAGCCCCGGGCCGCGGGCGGGCCACACGGAGAAATCGACGCGGGCCGAGGTGAGCCAGGCGTCCTCGGCGATCCGCCGCAGCCCCTTCGGGTCGAGCGCGGCCTCGGCGGCCTCGTTCGCGGCGTAGGGCGGGGCTGCCGCGCCGTCGGGACCCCAGCCCTCGGGAAGGAACGCCAGCGTCCCGGCGGCCAGTGCCAGCGCGGCCCCGCCGAACAGCGCGGTCCTGGCGTACTGGCGGCGGCGCAGCAGGTCGGTGGGCCCGGCCTGGAGCGCGCAGGGGTCGGCGAGCGCGGCGGTCTCCGGCAGCGCGTCGGCGGCCTTGAGCGCGGCCCTGGCGCCGCGCTCCGACTGCCCGGCCTCGACCAGCAGGCGGCGGATCGCGGCGTCGCCGAGCCCGTCGAGGCGGCGCAGCGCGTAGGCCGCCCTGGCGGCGGGGGTGACGGCCAGAAGCCGTGCCTCCAGGGCGAGTTCGTCGGACTCGCCCGAGCGGGGGAAGAGCCGCAGGCCGACGACCTGCGGCAGTAGCCGGGGCGGCCTCGGCAGCCCGCGGAACCGGCTCGGGCGGCCCGCGTCGAGCGCGGTGCGCAGCACGCGCTCCCGGAGCCAGGCGTAGCCGGGGTCGCCCTCGCGGAGGGACTCTCGGGAGGACTCCCGGGGGGACTCTCGGGGGGAGGGGAGCGCGGGTCCCTCCTCCTCGGTCGACTTCCCGCGCGGGAGCGCCCGTTGCACCACCGCGTGCGCCGCCAGCACGCGCCGGTGGCGTGCGACGGCCACCGGCAGCACCAGATAGGCGAGCCGCACCAGGCGCGGATAGTGCTCGACGAGCGCCGCCTCGGCCTGGCCGACGCCCATCGAGGGCTTCACTTCATGAGCAGTCACATCGCTGGAGGACACACCGACCAGAACGAGCCCCGCCCGCACGGGGTTACGGCGCCCGGCCCCGCGAGCGCATGATCAGGGCGGCGACATGGTAGACGCAGGGCTCCGCACCGGGGTTGGCGTAGGCGTGGACCGCGTCGGCGGCGAAGTACACCGAGTCGCCGGGGCCGAGGTCGAGGACCTGGCCCGCGACCGTCAGCCGCAGCGTTCCCGAGGCGACGGCCACGAACTCGTGGGAGCCGGGGGCGTAGGCGGGGAACGCCCCCGCGTCGCACCCCGGCGGCAGGGTGGAGCGGATCCACTCGAAGTTCACCCCCGGCACGACCGGGGTGAGGATCGTCCGCCGCCACCCGCCCGGCTCCTCGACGGTGTCCTGGTCGGCGGCCCTGCGCACGAGGACGCGGCCGTCCTCGGGCCTGGCGACCAGGGCGGGGAGGGGGACGCCCAGGCCGTCGGCGATGCGGGCGAGGACGGTGACCGTCGGCGCCTTCAGGCCCCGCTCGACGGACGAGAGCATGCTCACGCTCACCTCGGCCGCCTCGGCGAGCCGCGCGAGGGTCAGCCCGCGCTCGCGCCGGAGCGCCTCCACGCGGCCGCCCAGGGCCAGCAGATCCAGCATTCCTCTATAATGGCAGAAATTTTCACTATGGAGAACGAGGGTGGATGCCATGCGAGCCCCCGAGCCGGTGATCCGCCCGGCGCTCCCGGGCGACCTGGCGGCCGTGGCCGAGATCAGCGCCCACTACGTCCGCCACACGGTCGCCACCTTCGAGGAGATCCCGCAGCCCCTCCCCGCCTGGCACCGGCGGCTTGAGGAACTCACCGACCGGGGACTGCCGTTCCTGGTCGCCGAGGAGGCGGGGGAGGTCGCCGGCTACGCGTACGCGGGGCCCTGGCGGCCCAAGCCCGCCTACCGGCACACGGTCGAGGACACCGTCTACCTCGCCCCCGACCGCACCGGCAGGGGCCTGGGCGCGGCGCTGCTCGACGCGCTCCTGGCCCGTTGCGCCGAGGCGGGGGTGCGCACGGTGGTCGCGGTCGTCGCCGACCCCGGCGGCGCCACCTCGATCGCGCTCCACCGTCGCTTCGGCTTCACGGAGGCGGGCCGCCTGACCGCCGTCGGCCGCAAGCACGACCGCTGGCTCGACACCGTTCTCCTGCAACGGGACCTGGCGGCCGCGGACGGCACGGCCTGAACGCCCCGCCCCGGCCGAACGAGCGTGGTCAAAGCGTCTGTTGTCCACCGAGCGTCCCCGCCGCGCCCTCGCGGGCAGCGGCCCGGGCGGCGCGCGGTGCGCGCCACCCCGGCCCCCCACCCGCGTCACCAACGGCCCCGGCGCAGCGCAGCGCCTAGCGCTCCAGGTACGCCAGGACCGCCAGCACGCGGCGGTTGTCGTCGTCGGAGGGGGGCAGGCCGAGCTTGGTGAAGATGTTGGACGTGTGCTTGGCGACCGCCCGCTCCGTCACCACCAGCCGCTCCGCGATGGCCGCGTTCGACCGGCCCTGCGCCATCAGCTCGATGACCTCGACCTCGCGCGGAGTCAGCCGCTCCAGCGGGGAGTTGTGCCCGCCGTGCTGGGCCAGGAGCTGCTGGATGACCTGCGGGTCCATGGCCGTGCCGCCGGCGGCCACCCGGCGCACCGCGTCGACGAACTGCTCCGCGTCGAACACCCGGTCCTTCAGCAGATAGCCGACGCCGCCCTTGCCGTCGGCCAGCAACTCCCGTGCGTACAGCTGCTCGACGTGCTGCGACAGCACCAGTACCGGCAGCCCCGGCTGCTCGCGGCGGGCCTGGAGCGCGCACTGGAGGCCCTCGTCCGTGAACGAGGGGGGCAGCCGGACGTCGACGACCGCCACGTCCGGCTTGAGGTCGGCCAGCGCCCGGCTGAGGCCGGGACCGTTGTCCACCGCGGCGGCGATCTGGAAGTCGTGAGCCTCCAGCAGCCGGACCAGACCGTCCCGGAGCAGGAAGAGGTCTTCGGCGAGGACAACGCGCACGGGGGTCTCCGTATCTTTCTGTACACGGCGGGTGCGTTCAGCCTAGCCGCGCGGCACCACGGCGGACAGAAGCGCGGGCCGGACCGGCGCCCCGTCCGCCGTCAGTGGAGGCTGGGGGCCTCGGCGCAGGGGATCTCGATGGTGATCAGCGTGGGGCCGCCGACCGGGCTGCTGACGGCCAGGACCCCGTCGAACGCGCCGAGACGCCGTTCGAGACCGCGCAGCCCGCTGCCCCCCTCGGGGGTGGCGCCGCCGCGGCCGTTGTCGGTGATCGCGATGCGCAGGGTCCTGTCCTCGCGGCTGTAGTAGATGTCGAGCCAGGCCCGTTCCGCCTCGGCGTGCTTGGCGGCGTTGGTCAGGATCTCGCTGATCGCGAAGTACGCGGCCGACTCCACCGGCTCCTCCAGGCGGCCGGGCAGCTCGACGTCCACCTCCACCGGCAGCTGCATGCGCAGCGCCAGCGCCCGTGCGGCGTCGCCGAGGCCGCGCTCGGCCAGCACCGGCGGGTGGATCCCGCGCACCAGGTCGCGCAGCTCGGACAGGGCCTCCGCCGAGTTCTCCCTGGCCTGGGCCAGCAGCCGCTTGGCCTGCTCCGGGTCCTTCTCGATCAGCGCCTCGACCGTGCCCAGGCTCATGCCCATGGCGACGAGCCTGGCCTGCGCGCCGTCGTGCAGATCACGTTCGATGCGGCGCAGCTCGGCCGCCGAGTTGTCCAGCGCGTCGTGGCGGGTCTCGGTGAGGCGGGCGACGCGCTGGGCCAGCAGGCGCTTCTCGGAGGCGCCGATGAACACGCGGGTCATCAGGAAGTGGAGGCGGAGCAACTGGCGGCCGTACCTCAGGCCGACCCCGGCGTACACCAGGCCGGTCAGGGCCGCGAGGAACGCGGTGAACCAGGAGTCGATCGGCACGAAGCCGTACCAGTAGGCGCCGCCCCCGCTCACGATCGGCTTCCAGACGCCGGCCAGCAGCACCAGGCTCTCCGCCCCGTACAGCACCAGGCCGGCGGGGAGGATCGCGGTGATGAAGCCGGCGACGGCGTCGATGAAGAGCCAGCCCGCGTCCCGCCAGGTCGCCGGGTCCTTGAGCATGTGCACGGTGCGTTCGACCTGACCGGCCAGCCCGGGGCGGGGGCCGCCCGGCTCGGGGCGGTGACCGCCGGCCGGGATGGTGACCCCGCACCAGCTGGCGGCGAGGACGCGGCGCTGGTTCGCGTGGGCGCGGATGGCGTCGACGATCACCGGCGTGGTGAAGAAGCCGATGCCCAGGACCACGAACACGGTCGAGACGACGAAGAGGATGAACAGCAGAAGAGAGACACCCACGCTGAGCAGCGACACCAGCAGCCCCTGAGCGCCCGCCAGCGCGGCGTCCCGTACCCGTTGCGCGTTCATCCGACGACCTTCCTCGTTCACGAATGCTGCTCACAGTCTGCTGCCTCCCGGCGCCGGGAGTCACGGGGGTGGCGGCCCGGGCGGGGGTGTACCTGGGTACACCCCGCTCACCTCGCATTGGACCCTTAGGATCAGCTGACCATCCGATCAGGAGAGAGGCGCCGAACTATGAGAATCGGTCTGCTCGGCACCGGCCCGTGGGCGCGGGTGACCCAGGGCCCGGCCCTGATGGAGCACCCGGAGGCGGAGCTCGTCGGCGTCTGGGGCCGGCGACCCGAGGCCGCGGCGGAGCTGGCCGAGGGCCTCGACACCCAGGCGTACGAGAGCGCGGACGCGCTGTTCGCCGACTGCGAGGCGGTGGCGTTCGCGCTGCCGCCCGACGTCCAGGCGCCGCTGGCGGTGCGGGCCGCGGCGGCCGGCTGCCACCTGCTGCTGGACAAGCCGGTGGCCACCTCCGTGATCGCGGCCAGGGAACTGGCCGGGGCGGTGACGGCGGCCGGCGTCTCCTCGGTGGTCTTCTTCACCCTGCGGTTCGCCCCCGAGACCGCGGCGTGGGTCGCGGCCCAGAGCGCGACGGACGGCTGGGTGACCGGGCGCGCCGACTGGTTCTCGCCGGTCTTCGGCGGCTCGGACAGCCCCTACGCGGACTCGACCTGGCGCAAGGAGCGCGGCGCGCTGTGGGACGTGGGCCCGCACACGCTGTCGCTGCTGCTGCCCCCGCTGGGCGAGGTCACGGGCGTGACGGCGGCCAGGGGCCCGGGCGACATGGTGCATGTGGTGCTGCGCCACGCGTCGGGCGCGTCCAGCGCGTTGACGCTGACGCACACGGTGCCGCCGCAGGCGTCGTCGGTGACGGCCGAACTGCGGGGCTCGGCCGGGATCTCGACGCTGCCCGAACGGGGCGACGGCGGCGCGGTCCGCCCGTTCATGCGGGCCTTCGACGCGCTGCTCGCGTCCGTCCGCACCGGGGAACCGCACCCGTGCGACGTGCACTTCGGGCTGCGGGTGACGGAGATCCTCTCCCGCGCGGAGACGGCGCTCGACACCCTGAAGCCGCTCTGACCCCGCGCCGCCCCCTTGCGGGGGGCGACGCGGCCCCACCCGCCCGCACGGGCTCCAGCCGGTCGGGTGGGCGGGGGGCTCCTCGCGTCAGCCCGCGCCCAGCGTCAGGCGCCAGGTCTGACCCGTCTCCTCGCGGCCGAACAGCGTGTGGGGCGCGCTGGACTCCAGCGTGAAGCCCGCCTCCTGGTAGAGGCGGCGGGCGCTGGTGAGCACGTCGTTCGTCCACAGGACCATCTCCCGGTAGCCGGCCTCCTCGGCGAAACGCACGCAGGCCGTCACCAGCGCCCGGCCGATCCCGAGGCCGCGGGCGTGCGGCTCGACCAGCAGGAGGCGCAGCCTGGCCGTCTTCGGGGCGTCCTCCTCGGCGACGCAGAAGACCGAGCCGACCGGCGCGCCGTCGTGCTCGGCGATCCACACCACCTCGCGGGCCGGATCGTGGTGGCGCGCGTACCGCGCGACGACATCGGCCACCAGCGCCTCGAACGCGTCGTTCCACCCGTACTCGGCCGGGTAGAGCGCGCCGTGGCGCTGGATCACCCAGCCCAGGTCGCCCGGCCCCGGCGGGCGGAGCCGGAAGGCGGCGGGCGTCGGGGAGCGGCCCAGGAGCCGTTCCACGGTGGTCAGCGCGGCGATCAGCCGCGCCCTGTCGCCCTCGGACAACGTCTCGACCAGCGCGCCGATCGCCGCCGCCGACCTGGTATCCAGGAGCGCCGCCGCCTCCCGCCCCGCGCCGGTGAGGCGCACCAGCTGGCGCCGCGAGTCGGCCGGGTCCCGTTCGCGGGACACGAGCCCCTCGCCCTCGGCGCGGGCCAGCAGGCGGCTGAGCTGCCCCGGGTCCATGTCGAGGTCCCGGCGCAGCCGCGCCACCGGCGTCCGCTCGGCCAGCGCCAGCTCGTACAGCACCCTGGCCTCGGGCAGCGAGTGGGGCGTGCCGAGGCGGTGCTCGTAGTCGAGAGCGCCGATGAGCCGGGTGTAGTCGCGGTTGAACTCGCGGACACGCGCGACCGTTTCGTTCGCCGAGGAATTCATTGACTCAGTCAAACGTATGCGGTTCGCGGGTGTCAACGGGTCCGGTCGGCGCCAGGACCCGGCCTCAGGACCCGGCGTCAGGCCCGACCTCAGGAGCGCGGCTTGCGGCCGAGGACGTCGGCCACCTCCTGCACATTCCGGTAGCTCGTGCCCGGCGGCAGTTCCCGTACGGCCTCGACCAGGCTCTCGGACGCGTGCGTCTCGAAGAGCGTGAGCAGGATCTCGCGGCGGGTGGCCGGGAACTCGCTCCGGCGCAGATGGCGGGCGAGGTCGAAGCGGAACGCCTCCCGCTCGGACTCCTCCGCGTCCATGCCACCCCTGGGCGGCACCGGGCCGTCGGCCAGCTCCGGGTCGTCGTCGGCCGGGGGCTCGGGGTCGCGCCAGTCCTCCGCCCTGGTCGGGTGGTCGCCCCGCAGCATGCCCTGGAGCTCGTGCTTCATCTCGTCGTCGCGGTGCACGTTGAGACGGTTGCTGCCCCGCTGTCGCATGGCGGATCCTCCTTGTCTCGCGGAGTCCCCCGGGTACCCAGCGGCAGGGCCGCGACACGACTGTCCCGGCGGGGGAGTTTGGCCGTGTCGCGGTGGGGAACCCGCGCCTCGGCCGAGCGAGCGGCCGTGATGGGGGCTCCAAGGGCCCCGGGCGCGGGAGGTTCAGGGGTTCCGCGTCCGGGGCCTCAGCCCTGCCCGGAAGGCGTTTCGCCCTCGGCCCCGCTCTCTCCCCTTCCTTCTCCCTCTCCCTCGGCGTCCACCGTCCCGCCGGAGTCCGGGCCCTGCGCGCGCACCCGCTGGACCTGTGCCAGGGACGCGCGCAGCTCGGCCAGCCAGCCGTCCGCGTTCTGCCCGACGAGCCGCACGCACCAGGCCAGCGCCTCGCTGCGGCTGCGCGCCACCCCGGCGGCGATGAGCGTGTCGAGCACCTGCCGCTCCGGCTGGCGCAGCCGCGTCATCACCGGGGCGGCGACGTGCGTATAGAGCGTCGACGTGTCTCCGCACCGCACGCCCCAGGACACCTTTCTGCCGAACCGCCGCTCGGCGTCGCGCGCCACGGCCATGCGGTCGGCGCGCGTGCGTTCCCTGAACTCCTGGACGCGGCCCTCGCGCGCCGCCTCCCGCTCGGCCGGGGACGCCCCCTCGGCCGGCGCGGGCTCGGGGACCCGGCCGATGACCGTGATCTCCTCGCGGTCGGCCGTCACCTCGACCAGCTCGCTGAACAGCCCCTCGGGCAGCCGCCCGGCGAACCAGCCGCGCAGCTCCTCGTTCTGTGCCTCGGTAATCATGTATTTCAGATTACTCAGACTTTCTCCCCGTCGTCGAGCTCTCCGGATGACCCAAATGGTGCATTGCGCTCTAATGGGATGAAAGTCTGCGAATCAGAAGGAGGCTAGTCGTATGTCCGACGTCTCACAGCGCCAGCGGGGCGACCTCTCCGGCCACCCCGACGAGAGGGAGATGCGCGACCGCTACTCCCGTGTTCTGGGCCAGCGTGACGTGGTGCTCTTCGACGGGCCGCTGTTCCTGGCCGGCCTGTACGCGGCCATCTCCCCGTGGATCGTGCACTTCAACGGCACGCACCCCGAGGTCGCCGTCAACAACCTGATCACGGGCATCGCCGTCGCCCTGCTGGCCCTCGGCTTCGGCCGGGCCCCCGAGCGGATGTACGGCATGAGCCACGCGATCATCGCGATCGGCGTGTGGCTGATCGTCTCGCCCTGGATCTCCGGTCAGGGAGCCGACGCGGGAGTGATCGTCAACAACATCATCATCGGCGCCATCATCTGTGCCCTCGGACTGGCATGCGCCGCCACGGCGCTGGCCGCCCGGCGGTCGGTGCACCGTGAGATGAGCTCCTGAGCGCAGCGAGCGCGGCGTGCCGCGCGAACCCGTGGGGACGCTCGGCCCGGCCGGTGCGTCCCCACGGGCTTTCTCGACGGCCCGCTGCGCGTCGCGCGCGGGGGCGGCCGTTACCGCTGGCGGTCGCGGAAACGGTAGGCGGCGCGCTGGGTCCGCTTGATGGACTTCCACCGGCCCGCGATCTCCGCCCGCACCCGGGCGTCGGTGCGGGAGGCGGCCCACGCGTTCTCGCGCAGCAGCTTGCGGTAGCTCGCCAGCCGGCGGGCCGGCAGCTCGCCCGACTCGATCGCCGCCAGGATCGCGCAGCCGGGCTCGGTCTCGTGCGCGCAGTCGCCGAACCGGCAGTCGCGGGCCAGCTCCTCGATCTCGCCGAAGACCTGCTCGATCCCCTCGGTCGCGTCGTGGAGCCCGACGCCCCGCAGTCCCGGGGTGTCGATGAGCACGCCGCCGCCCGGCAACGGGCTCATCTCGCGCCACACGGTGGTGTGGCGCCCCTTGCCGTCCACCTCGCGCACCGCGCCCGTGGCGAACCGCTCCTCGCCGAGCAGCGCGTTGGCCAGCGTGGACTTGCCCGCGCCCGAGACGCCGAGCAGCACGACCGTGCCGCCGAGCGCCCCGGCCAGGTCGTCGACGCCCTCGCCGGTGAGGGCGCTGGTGGCCACCGTGTCCACGCCGGGCGCGAGCGCCGCGGCCTCGGCGATTGCCTCGCCCGGGTCGGCCGCGCGGTCGGCCTTGGTGAGCGCCACCACCGGCCGGGCGCCGCTCTCCCAGGCGAGCGCGAGCAGGCGTTCGACGCGTCCCGCGTCCAGGGGGTCGGCGAGCGAGACGGCGACGATCACGGTGTCGACGTTGGCGGCCAGGGCCTGGCCGCGGGAGTGGCGGGCGGAGGAGGCCCTGACGATGGCCGTGCGGCGGGGGAGCAACGCGACGAGCCGCGGCCCGTCCCGTTCGTCCGCGGGGCGCAGGGCGGCCCAGTCGCCGGTGACCGGGTCGAGGCCGTGTTCGGTGACGGCCCTGGCCGGGCCGTCGTCGGTGACGATGTCGCACTGGCCGCGGTCCACGCGGACCACGCGGGCGGGGAGCAGCCCGGTGGCGCGGTGCCCGGCGAAGGCGTCGTCGAGGGAGTCGTCCCAGCCGTACGCGGACAGGCCGGTGGCGGGAGACGGAGAGGAATGCACTGGTAGAGACCCTTTGCGGAAAGGAGCCCCGCCTGACGGAGAAGGGGTCAGACCGGGGCCCGGGACGAGAGGATGGTCCGGGCGCTGCGCAGGGCAGCGGTCTTCTCGACAGCCATCGGTCTCACCTCCCGAGGTCTCGTACGCGGCGGCTGAGGGGCCGCGTGGCGGGGACAGGCTAGCACGGGGCGGACGCCTCCCCCAAGATACCCCTCGGGGGTATGGTGGACCCATGAACGATGCCACTCACCCGTCCCCGGTCCCGGTCCGCTGGGCCATGGCCGTCAAGGCGACGCTGCACTGTCTCACCGGCTGCGCCATCGGCGAGGTCCTCGGGATGGCCATCGGCACCGGCCTCGCCTGGGGGAACGCGCCGACGCTGGTGCTCGCCATCGCGCTCGCGTTCTTCTTCGGCTACGCCCTCACCCTCCTCGCCGTGACCCGGGCCGGGCTCGGGCTGCGGGCCGCGATCGGGGTGGCGCTGGCGGCCGACACCGTCTCCATCGCCGTCATGGAAGCCGTGGACAACGGCGTGCTGCTCGTGGTGCCCGGCGCCATGGAGGCGGAGTTGGCCGACGGGCTGTTCTGGGGCGCCCTCGCCTTTGCCCTGGCCGTGGCCTTCGTGGTCACCACCCCGGTCAACCGCTGGCTGATCGGCCGGGGCAAGGGCCACGCCGTGGTCCACCGTTTCCACGGCGGGGGCCACGGGGGCCACGGGGACCACGGGGACGCCGAGGACGACGGGCACCACCGGCACCACGGCGACCACTGAACGGCCGGCCCGGCGCCGGCCGCCTCAGCGCAGGAACCGGTCCGGCGTCAGCGGCAGCGCGCGCACCCGGATCCCCGTCGCGTGGTGGGCGGCGTTCGCCAGGGCCGCGGCCACGCCCACGATCCCGGTCTCGCCGACCCCCTTGGCGCCCATCGGGTTGTAGCAGGAGTCGAACCCGTCCAGCCAGACCGCCTCGATCTCCTCCACGTCGGCGTGGGTCGGGATGTGGTACTGCGCCAGGTCGCAGTTGACGACATGGCCGAACCGCGGGTCCACCACGCTCTCCTCGTGCAGCGCCATCGACATCCCCATGATCATGCCGCCGATCAGCTGCGACCTGGTGGTGCGCGGGTTCACCACGCGCCCCAGGTCGTAGACGCCGAGCATGCGCGAGACCCGGACCTCCCCGGTGTCCGCGTTGACCCGCACCTCGGCGAACTGCGCGCCGAACGCGTGCATGCTCACCTTCCCCACGTGCGGGTTCTCCGGCTCGGTCGCGACCACGCGATCGCCCGGGGAGGGGCCGTTCCCGTACCGCTCCCTGAACACCCGCGCCGCCTCGGTGATCGCGGTGCCCCAGTGCGTCAGGCCCATCGAGCCCCCGGCCAGCGTCGCCGGGGGCAGCGCCGAGTCGCCGATCGCCATGTCGACATCGGCCACCGGCACGGTCAGCGCGTCCGCCGCGATCTGCGCGAGCGCCGTCCAGGCGCCGGTGCCGATGTCGGAGGCCGCCAGCTCCACCCGGTACCGCCCGTCCGGCAGCGCCTCCACCGCCGCCTGGCTGCCGCCCCGCAGGAAGTACGCCGGATAGACGCAGCCGGACACGCCCGTGCCGATCAGCCAGTCCCCGGAGCGCCTGACCCCCGGCTCGGGGTCGCGGCCCTCCCACCTGAAGCGGCGGGCGCCCTCGCGCAGGCACGCCACGTACGCGCGCGTGGAGAACGGCAGCCCCGACTCGGGGTCGCTTGTCGGCTCGTTGCGGACGCGGAGCTCGATCGGGTCCAGACGGCAGGCGAGGGCCAGCTCGTCCATCGCCGACTCCAGCGCGAAGAACCCGGGCGTCTCGCCCGGCGCCCGGTAGATGCCGGGCACCGAGACGTCGAGCGCGACCGCGCGGTGCGTCGTCGCCCGGTGCTCCGCCGCGTACATGGAACGGGTGGCGAAGGTCGTCTGCTCCACGAACTCCTTGAACCGCGCGGTCTGCGCGATCGACCCGTGCGCGAGCGCGCTCAGCCGCCCCTGACGGTCGGCGCCCAGCCGGACCCGCTGGATGGAGGGGGAGCGGTGGCTCGCCTGGGTGAACGTCTGCCGCCTGGTCAGCGCGCACTTCACCGCCCGCCCGCCCGTCAGCTGCGCCGCCAGCACGGCGAGCATCACATGCGGGTGCGGCTGCGCCTTGGACCCGAACGCGCCGCCGACGTACGGGGAGATGATCCGCAGCCGGGACGGGTCGACGCCCAGCGCCGGTGCCAGCAGGCTCTGGATCATGGTCGCGCCCTGGTTGGAGTCGTGCAGCGTGAAGCGGCCCGAGCCGTCCTCGCCGTGGAAGGCGGCGACCGTGGTGTGCGGCTCCATCGGATTGTGGTGCTCCATCGGCGTGGTGTACGTCTGGTCGACCGTCACCTCCGCCTCGGCCAGGGCCCGTTCCACATCGCCGAAGATGCTGTCGGTGGCGATCCCCGCGTTCACGGTCTCCGGCGCGTAGAGGCCCGGATGGTCGGCGCGGAGCACGACGTCGTGGGCGTCCTCCTCGTAGGCGACCCGCACCAGGCCCGCCGCCTGCCGGGCTGCCTCCGAGGTCTCGGCGACGACCGCGCCGATGAACTGGTTGCGGAAGTGGATCTCCTCGTCCTGGCAGACCCACAGCTCCCGGTCCGCGTCGGGCGCCAGCCGCGGCGCGTTGCGGTGCGTGAGAACGAGCACCACGCCGTCGACCGCCTCCGCCTCCGAGGTGTCGATGGAGGTGATCCGGCCGCGGGCGACGGCCGCCTCCAGCGGGAAGAGGTAGAGCGGGTCGACCACCGGCTGCTCGTAGGCGTACGCCGCCCGCCCGGTGACCTTCGCCGGGCCGTCGCGCCGCTCCAGCGGGGCCCCGATCGCCCGTTCCGCCACACCGGTCATCGCGCGCCTCCCTCGGTCCCGGGCTCGGCCCCGGGGTCGGTCCTGGCCTCGGTCCTGGGCTCGTGCCCGGCCAGGGACCGCAGCACGGCGACGATCGCGTTCCTGGCCATGGGCACCTTGAACGCGTTGTCCGGCAGCGGGCGGGCGCCGCCCAGCTCGGCGTCGGCGGCGGCGCGGAAGGTGTCCTCGGTGGCCGGCGCCCCGCGCAGCGTGAACTCGGCCTCCACCGCGCGCCACGGCTTGTGCGCCACCCCGCCCAGCGCGACCCGCGCGTCCACCACCGTCCCGTCCTTGACCGAGAGCGCCGCCGCCACCGACACCAGGGCGAACGCGTAGGACGCCCGGTCGCGGACCTTGCGGTAGGCCGACCGCGCGGCCATGGCCAGCGGCGGAACGTCGACGGCCGTGATCAGCTCGCCGTGTTCGAGCACCGTGTCCCGCTCCGGCGTCTCGCCCGGCAGCCGGTGGAACGACGTGAGCGGGATGGTCCGTTCACCCCCGGGGCCGAGCACCCTGACCCGCGCGTCCAGCGCGGTCAGCGCCACGGCCAGGTCCGAGGGGTGCACCGCCACGCAGCTGTCCGAGGCGCCGAGGATCGCGTGGTTGCGGTTGTTCCCGTCCACGGCGGAGCACCCGGAGCCGGGGGAGCGCTTGTTGCACGGGGTGGTGGTGTCCTGGAAGTACGCGCAACGGGTGCGCTGGAGCAGGTTCCCCGCGGTGGTGGCCAGGTTGCGCAGCTGCGGCGAGGCGCCCGCGAGCAGCGCGGCGGCCAGCACCGGGTACCGCTGCCTGACCAGCGGGTCGGCCGCGAGGTCGCTGTTGCGGACGGCGGCGCCGATCCGCAGGCCCCCGTCCGGCAGGCGTTCGATCGCGTCGAACGGCAGCCGCGAGACATCCACCAGCAGATCGGGGCTCGCGATGCCCAGGCGCATGTGGTCCACCAGGTTGGTGCCGCCCGCCAGGAACGAGGCGCCCGAGCGGCGGGCCACCAGGGCGACGGCGGCCGGGGCGTCCGCCGCCCGCTCGTAGTCGAACGGGTTCACCGCGCCGCCACCTCCCTGATGGCCGCCACGATGTTCGGATAGGCGCCGCACCGGCAGAGGTTGCCGCTCATGCGCTCCCTGATCTCCGCGTCGTCGAGCTCCACCGTCGCCGCCGACAGGTCGGCGGTCACATGGCTGGCGTGGCCGGCCCGCGCCTCGCGCAGCATCCCGGCCGCCGAACAGACCTGCCCCGGCGTGCAGTAGCCGCACTGGAAGCCGTCGTGGTCCAGGAACGCCCGCCGCAGCGGCTCGCCCTCCGGCTCCGTGCCGAGGCCGCCGGCCGTGACGACCGAGGCGCCGTCCTGCGTCACCGCGAGCAGCAGGCACGACGTGACCCGGCGACCGTCGACCAGAACGGTGCAGGCCCCGCACTGGCCGTGGTCGCAGCCCTTCTTGGGCGTGAAGACCCCCAGGCGCTCGCGCAGCGCGTCCAGCAGCGACGTCCTGGTGTCGAGCGACACCGACCGCTCCTCGCCGTCCACGGACAGGGTGATGGTGGCTTCCATGGCTCCGCTCTCCTCCGGATGGTGATGGCCCCATCCTGGGTGAAAACGGGACGAACGGCACTCCGGGCGTGGCCACGCGCGGCCGGGGCCCGCGGCCGGAGGCGATTGTCAGACCCACCCGCCAGGATGGGGTTCATGACTGGCACGCCCATGGACCACCGGCAGCTCCCCGCCTGGGCCGACACCGTCGGCCCCGGCTGGGCCGCCCTCCTCGACGCGCTGCACCGCCGGCTCCTCGCCCTCGCGGCGGACTACCGGATCGAGACCTGCGAGCGCAGCCTCGGCGGGCTGCGGATCAGCGTCGCCGACCGCTTCGACGACCACGGGTACTTCGACGGCCATTGGGCTGACGCAGCCGCCGAGCTGACCGACGCCGCCGAGACGGCCGCCGGGCGGACCTGCGAGATGTGCGGAGCCGGGGGCCGCCCCCGTTTCCGCGGCGGCCAGCACGGCAGCTGGATATCGGCGCTGTGCGACGGCTGCGCCGCCGACGCCCGCACCCACGCCCCCCGCCCCCGCGCGTCGGCCTCCTGACGCCCCGGGCTCGGGGACGGGCGGCTACGCGAACGCCGTGGACCTGCTCAGGTCGGCCCACCGCGCCAGCTCCTCCAGGCGGGCCCGCCCCGACGTCTCGGCGAGCCGCACCGCGTCGTCGCCGAGCACCATGCGCAGCGGCGGCTCGTCCAGCTCGACGAGGTCCATGACGACCTCGGCGGCGCGCGCCGGATCCCCCGGCTGCCTGCCGAGGTTGGCCTGGCGGAAGCGGTTCATCTCGCCCACCGTCCCGTCGTAGTCGGGCCCCGGCTCGGGGACCCGCATGGAGGAACCCGACCAGTCGGTGCGGAAGTTGCCCGGCTCGACGATCGTCACCTTCACGCCCAGCGGCCGCATCTCGGCCGCCAGCACCTCGGAGAACCCCTCCACCCCGAACTTCGCCGTCTGGTAGGCGCCCATCCCCGGCGTGCCGCCGACCCGCCCGCCGATCGAGGAGAACTGCACGAAGTGGCCCGCGCGCCGCGCGCGGAAGACGGGGATCGCGGCCTTGGTGACGTTCACGACGCCGAACAGGTTCGCCTCGATCTGCGCCCTGAAGTCCGCCTCCGGCGTCTCCTCGATGGCCGCGCTGTTGGCGTACCCGGCGTTGTTGACGACCACGTCGAGCCTGCCGAACGTGTCCACCGCCGCCCGCACCGCGCGCCCGGCCCCCTCCGCGTCCGTCACATCGAGGGCGAACGGGCGCACCAGGCCGCCGTACCGCTCCACCAGACCGCTCAGCGTCTCGGGGCGCCGAGCCGTCGCCAGCAGCCGCCGGCCACCCGCGGGCACCGCCTCGGCCAGCGCGCGGCCGATGCCGCGCGAGCAGCCGGTGATGAGCCAGACGGGGGAGCCCTCCGAGTCGTACATGCCCGTTCCTTCCGTCGTGCGTGACCCCCGCCCGCGACTGGTGATCATGCCCCGACCCGCCCCGTTCCTCCCCCGGACGCGCCGAGCGGCGGGGACGAAACGTCCCCGCCGCTCGGTCCGCGTCACGGGCCTACACGTCGAAGTACAGCTCGAACTCGTGCGGGTGGGGACGGAGCTGCATCGGGGCGATCTCCTTCTCCCGCTTGAAGTCGACCCACGTCTCGATCAGGTCGGACGTGAAGACGCCGCCCGCCAGGAGGTACTCGTTGTCCGCCTCCAGGGCCTCCAGCACCGCCGGGAGGGAGGTCGGGACCTGCGGGAGCTCGGCGTGCTCCTCGGGGGCCAGCTCGTACAGGTCCTTGTCGATCGGCTCGGCCGGCTCGATCTTGTTCTTGATGCCGTCGAGCCCCGCGAGCATCAGCGCGGAGAACGCCAGGTACGGGTTCGAGGACGGGTCGGGCGCGCGGAACTCGACGCGCTTGGCCTTCGGGTTCGAGCCGGTGATCGGGATCCGCATCGCGGCGGAGCGGTTCCGCTGCGAGTACACCAGGTTCACCGGGGCCTCGAAGCCGGGCACCAGGCGGTGGTAGGAGTTCACCGTCGGGTTGGTGAACGCCAGCAGCGACGGCGCGTGCTTGAGGATGCCGCCGATGTAGTACCGGGCGGTGTCGGACAGGCCCGCGTAGCCCTGCTCGTCGTAGAACAGCGGCGAGCCGCCCTGCCAGAGCGACTGGTGGACGTGCATGCCGGAGCCGTTGTCACCGAAGATCGGCTTGGGCATGAACGTGGCGGTCTTGCCGTTGCGCCAGGCGACGTTCTTCACGATGTACTTGAAGAGCATCAGGTCGTCGGCCGCGGCCAGCAGCGTGTTGAACTGGTAGTTGATCTCGGCCTGGCCCGCGGTGCCGACCTCGTGGTGCTGCCGCTCGACCTTGAGGCCCGCCTTGATCAGTTCGAGGGAGATCTCCGCGCGCAGGTCGGCGAAGTGGTCCACCGGGGGAGCCGGGAAGTACCCACCCTTGTAACGGACCTTGTAGCCGCGGTTGCCGCCCTCCTCGATCGCGCCCGTGTTCCAGGCGCCGGCCTCGGAGTCGATGTAGTAGTAGCCGGCGTTCGACTTGGTCTCGAACCGCACGTCGTCGAACACGTAGAACTCGGCCTCGGGGCCGAAGTACGCGGTGTCGGCGATGCCGGAGGACGCGAGGTAGGCCTCGGCCTTCTTCGCCACGTTCCGCGGGTCGCGGCTGTACGCCTCGCCCGTGATCGGGTCGTGGATGAAGAAGTTGATATTGATGGTCGAGTCCTTGCGGAACGGGTCCACGCGCGACGTCGACAGATCCGGGACGAGCGCCATGTCGGACTCGTGGATGGCCTGGAAGCCACGGATCGACGAACCATCGAACATCAGGCTGGCCGTCGGGTCGAAACTGTCGACCGGCACGGTCACGTGCTGCATGATGCCCGGCAGGTCGCAGAAACGGACGTCGATGAACTTGACGTCGTTGTCCGCGATGTACTGATTGATCTCGTCGGCGTTCTGGAACATCCGGTGTCCTCCTAGTCCCGGCCCGTGCGTCGGGTGCGGGAGCGCGCAGCTCGGGGATAGCCCAGTGCGTGGGCCTGCCGGGGCCGACCCTAAGGACACGCCATTTCTCAAGCATGACCCATTTGTTTCGCCACTGTTAACCGGACTTCTCCGTCGATACCGCCGACCCACCGGCCGGGTGACCGCGCTACCGTGGTGGTGTGGACAAGCGGCAGGCAAACAGCTCACGGCTCCCCGGCCCCGGTGCGGCGGGCGAGGACATGGGCGTGGACGTCGGTTATCGGGGCCAGGGCCTCGGCCTCCCGGAAACGGGCCCCGGCTCGATCGCGCCCCTCGGCAGGCGCGTCGTGGCCATCCTTCTCGACTGGGGCATGTGCGCACTGATCGCATACGGTCTGATCGCGGACCGCCAGGCCGCCAGTGCCAGCAACTGGACGCTCGTCGTCTTCGTCGTCATGGCGGCGCTCGCCGTGGGGACGCAGGGCATGACCCCGGGCAAGCGTCTCCTGGGACTCCGCGTCATCGCGCTGAACGGGGGGCGGCTGCCCTTCGCCCGCGCCGTGCTGCGGACCCTGCTCCTGGGTCTGCTGATCCCGGCGCTGGTCTGGGACCGCGACACCCGCGGCCTCCACGACCGGTTCTCGGGAGCCGTCCAGATCCGCGTCTAGGGTGCGGTGGGCGCCGCACCGCGGCGCCCACTCCTGCGTACATCCCCCGGCGGTCGATCACCTGCCGACGGTCGATCACCTGCCGCGGCGCTGCGCGTTCCCCTTCGGCATCCGCATGCCCTTGGGCATGGGCCCCTTCGGGAGCGGCATGTTGCTCATCAGGTCGCCCATGGCGCGCAGCCGGTCGTTCACCTCGGTCACGCGCGGGCCCGCCAGGACCCGCGGGAACTTGAGGATGGTCGAGCGCAGCTTCTTCAACTCCACCTGGCCCTCGCCCTTGCCCACGATCACGTCGTGCACCGGGACGTCCGAGACCACGCGGTTCATCCGGCGCTTCTCGGCCGCGATGAGGCCCTTCACCCGGTTCGGGTTGCCCTCGCCGACCAGGACCACGCCGCACTTGCCGACGGCCCGGTGGACCACGTCCTGGCTCTTGTTGACGGCGACGGCCGGGGTGAAGACGATGCCGCGCCGCACGTTCTCCAGAACGGCCGCCGCGGCTCCCGCCTGGCCCTCCATCTGGCTGAACGCCGCGCGCTCGGCCCGGCGCCCGAAGACGATCGCCGTGGTCAGCAGCGCCACGAGGAAGCCGAGGATGCCGAGGTAGATCGGGTGCCCGATGAGGAAGCCGATGCCCAGGACGACGGCGAACGTGCCGAGCCCAACTCCCGAGATGACCCAGCCGATCCAGCGATCGGCCCGCCTGGTCATCTTGTAGGTCAGGCCGATCTGCTTCAGCCGACCCGGGTTCTCGGAATCCTGTGCCGTGTCCTTCCGCGCCATGCCCGCAGTCTACGGGGCCGCCCGCGCCTCCGGCCCCCCGGGTCGGTGGCGGAGCGGGCTCCCCGCCGCGTCGGCCGTCAGGAGGGCGTCGAGGGCAGCGCCGCCGGCCGGGCGCGGTCCGCCACGGCCGCCAGGGCGCGCTCCGCGTCCCTGCGGGCGGCAGCCCGGACGCGGTCCTCCTCCACGGCCGCCCACGCGTTCCGCAGCGCCGTGCGCCGTCCCCCGCGCAGCAGCACCCCCTCCAGCGCGCGCAGCGTGCCGGTCATACTGGGCCGCGCCGAACTGGCGAACTGCATGGCCGTTTCCCCTCCCCAGGGCGGTCGAACAACGTGCCCCTATTGTTATCGAACAGTGTTACCGGTCCATGACCCGGGGGTCACACCCGGACGACGCTCAGGCGGCGTGCGCGCCGGAGCGCCGCGCGATCGCCTGCTGGTAGAGCCGCCCGGCCCGGTACGAGGAACGCACCAGCGGCCCGGACAGCACGCCCGCGTAGCCGATCTCCTCGGCCTCCTCGCGCAGCTCCACGAACTCCTCGGGCCTCACCCAGCGCTCCACCGGGTGGTGCCGCGGCGTGGGCCTGAGGTACTGCGTGATGGTGATCAGCTCGCACCCGGCGGCGTGCAGGTCGCGCAGCGCGGTGCCGACCTCCTCGCGGGTCTCGCCCAGGCCCAGGATCAGGTTCGACTTGGTGACCAGGCCGTCCGCGCGGGCCCGGGTCAGCACTTCGAGGGAGCGCTCGTAGCGGAACGCCGGGCGGATGCGGCGGAAGATCCGCGGCACCGTCTCCACGTTGTGCGCGAGCACCTCGGGCCGGGAGGAGAAGACCTCGGCCAGCTGCTCGGGGACGGCGTTGAAGTCGGGGATCAGCAGCTCCACGCCGGTGTCCGGCATCAGCCCGTGGATCCGGCGGACCGTCTCGGCGTAGAGCCAGGCGCCGCCGTCGGGCAGGTCGTCGCGCGCGACGCCGGTGATGGTCGCGTACCTGAGCTCCATCTGCCGCACCGACTCCGCGACCCTGCGCGGCTCGTCGCGGTCGAACGCGGCCGGTTTCCCCGTGTCGATCTGGCAGAAGTCGCAGCGCCGCGTGCACTGTTCGCCACCGATGAGGAACGTCGCCTCCCGGTCCTCCCAGCACTCGAAGATGTTGGGGCAGCCGGCCTCCTGGCAGACGGTGTGCAGCCCCTCGCGTTTCACGAGGCCGTGCAGCTCCCGGTACTCGGGACCCATCGTCGCCCGGGTCTTGATCCACTCGGGCTTGCGTTCGATGGGGGTCTGGCTGTTCCTGGCCTCAAGGCGCAGCATCTTGCGACCGTCGGGTGCCACAGCGGACACGTCCGCCTCCTACCGCTTTCGATTCGTTGGCGAACACCAGCGTACGCCTTGCGCTTGCACGGTCCCGATGGCCGTCTGGCTCACACCGCGCGGGGCAGCGGCAGCGAGGCCGCCAGCGTCTCGGTCAGGTGCTTCTCCACGACCGGGAGCACCTCGGCGATCGGGATGTCCCTGCCGAGCTCCTGCGAGAGGGACGTCACCCCGGCGTCCCTGATGCCGCAGGGCACGATGCGGTCGAACGAGGTGTTGTCCGGGTTGCAGCCGAGGGCGAAGCCGTGCATCGTCACGCCCTTGGCGACCCGGATGCCGATCGCGCACAGCTTGCGGTCCTCGTTGCGCTGGCCGGCGTTGGAGGGCGCGTACTCGGGGCCGCACAGGCGCGCGTCGAACTCCTCGTCGTGCAGCCTGGGGTCGAAGTCCAGCGAGAGGCCGCCCAGCGCACGGTGGCCCGCCGCCCGGTCCTCCACCGTGTCGCCCAGCACCCACACCCCGCTGCGGCCCTCCACGCGCGTCGTCTCCAGGCCGAAGTCGGCGCAGGTGCGGATCACCGCCTCCTCGATGCGCCGCACGTGCGCCACCACGTCCACCGGGCGCGGCAGCTTGAGGATCGGGTAGCCGACCAGCTGCCCCGGCCCGTGCCAGGTGATCTTCCCGCCCCGGTCCACGTCCACGACCGGGGTCCCGTCGAGGGGGCGCTCGCTGTCCTCCGTGCGCCGCCCCGCGGTGTACACGGCCTGGTGCTCCAGGAGCAGACAGGTGTCGGGGATCTCGTCGGCGAATCTGGCGGTGTGGACGCGGCGCTGTTCCTGCCAGGCCGCGTGGTATTCGACGGCTCCGGCGCCGAAGCCCAGATGGACAAAGCGCAGCTCACTCACTGCCGCGGCTCCTTTGGCCTTGGTGCGTGTACGGCGCACTCCGAAGGGTGCTCCGGAGGGACGGTTCGTACACCTGCTCTCTCTCGGGTCCACTGTAAGGCCGGACCGCTCCGCTGCTCCGAGGGGCTCCGGCTCACACATATGGATGAATCCTCCGTCGAGGAGCCGACGAAACCGGTCAGGACCGTTACATTCACGCCGTTCCAGCCGCACAGCCGTAAGGCAGGAGACCGCATCGCCGATGTCCACGGAACGACCCGGAGGCCCGCCCTCCCCGCAGTCCGCCACAGCACCGCGTACCCCGAACCGACAGCTCGCCGCGCTCATCTCCGAGGCCGGGTTCTCCCACGCCGGGCTCGCCCGGCGCGTTGACCAGCTCGGCCTCGAACACGGCCTCGACCTCAGGTACGACAAGACGTCGGTCACCCGCTGGCTCCGCGGCCAGCGGCCACGCGGCACCACCCCGGCCCTGATCGCCGAGGTGTTCACCCGGCGGCTCGGCCGCAGGCTGTCCGCCCAGGACCTCGGCCTGGAGGCGTGTGCCCCCGTCTACGCGGGCCTGGAGTTCGCCGCGAGCCCCGCCGAGGCGGTGGACATCGTGGCCGGCCTGTGGCGCAAGGACTCCGGCAGCTACGCCGAGCTCCGCAAGATCGCCTTCACCCCCGCCGGGCTCGTGGTGCCCAGCCGGGACTGGCTCATCGGGCGCCCCGACCCGACAGGCCGCGCCCCGCCCGGAAAGGGCCCGGGCGGGGCGCGGCCGGTCTCGTGTGCGGTGGACTAC
>NZ_LAVK01000081.1 GCF_001083795.1 Streptomyces sp. SBT349 | reverse complement strand
GGGCGGGTGTCGGGCGCGACCTGAAGGTCAGGCGGTGGCCTTGCGCGCCCGGTTGCGAGCGGCGCGGCGCTTCATGGCACGGCGCTCGTCCTCGCTCATCCCGCCCCAGACACCGGAGTCCTGGCCGGACTCGAGGGCCCACTGCAAACACTGCTCCATGACGGGGCAGCGGCGGCAGACGCCTTTGGCTTCCTCGATCTGCAGCAGCGCAGGACCGGTGTTGCCGATGGGGAAGAAGAGCTCGGGGTCCTCCTCGCGGCAAACGGCGCTGTGACGCCAGTCCATGTCTGCTCCATCTCCTGCACGTTGCAGTTACATTGCTTGTGAATGTGAACGCTTTCACGAATCCCCCGACAAGAAACGAGCCGGTGCTCAGGTGTCTTTGGGGAGAACCCTTGCCGCGTGCCCGCAGGATGAAGAAGAAGGATTCGGGCTCTCAAGGGGGCTGAAGTCTCGGCCGTCCCGATCGCCATGTAGAGACTCGCAAACCTCGGCGGCGGATACAACCCCTTCCGGAAAGTTTTTTTTGAATCCTTGGTGTCGCCTTGCTCACAGCCCTACTTCCCTTGGGTGGAGCCTGCGCTAAACGTTCGACTACAAGGACTTTTCGGGGTTCCGCTCACACAATCACACGCAGTGCACGCCGAACGCCTGTGAAGGTCACGCTCGTACGCAGTCCGAGGTGGTCACCATCAAGCTGAAACGGCAGTGGCACCTGCGATTGCAAGGTGAAGTCGGACACATCGTGCAGAGCGACCACATGCTTCCCATGGAGCCCCCGCTCCCGGGAGGAACGGAGCAGCTGGGCCGCGTATCGGGGCATTGCGGCCGAGGACAGGCGCGTCACCCCGACCAGATCGAGGGCGGTGTCGAACGAGGCGTGTGGAGCCGCGTACATCGGGCGGTTCCCCAGGAACGTCCACGGCGCCGTGTTGCAGACCATCGAGAGCGCCAGCCCCTCGATCGGGGTACGGCCGGGCCGCAGCAGCGAGATGGCGCCGTCGGTGCGCCGCGGGTCGCCGAGGAACTGCCGCATCGCCTGCCGCACGTACAGCGCGTGCGTGGACCGCTTGCCGCGCTCCCGCTCCGACTCCACCCGGCCCACCACGCCCGCGTCGAAGCCGAGCCCGGCGCAGAACGTGAACCAGCGGCGCGGCACCACCGCGTCCGCCGTCCCCGGGGTGCCGGAGGCCAGTCCCAGGCCCACGGCGCGTTCGGACTGGGAGTGCAGCGCGTCCAGCAGCGCCCCGGTCGCCTCCACCGCGTCGTTGGGCAGCCCGAGGGCGCGGGCGAACACGTTGGTCGAGCCGCCGGGGACCACGGCCAGGCGCGGCAGGTCGCCCGTGTCGGGGCCGCCGGCGAGCAGACCGTTGACGACCTCGTTGACCGTGCCGTCGCCGCCCAGCGCGATCACCACGTCCGCGGAGCCGCGTTCGGCCGCCTCCCGGGCCAGATCCCGGGCGTGGCCGCGGGATTCGGTGGCGGCGACCTCCAGCTTGAGGTCGCTGGCGAGGGCGTGGGTGAGGACCTCACGGGTCCGCGCGCTGGTGGTGGTGGCGACGGGGTTGACCACGAGAAGTGCGCGCATGGAAGGCAGAGTACCCAGGCCAGGGCCGTCGGCGTGGCGGCGGAGGGCTATACGCTTGCCGGGTGAGCGAGAACACCATCGAGGAAGCCGGGGAGGCCGCCGCCGCACGCCCGCGCGCCGTGACCGTGGCGGCCGTCCTCTGCGGGATCCAGGGGGCCGTGGCCGCCGGTCTCGGCGCCGTCATGCTGCTGCTCGCGGTGGTCGGGGACCCGGACGACCGGACGCAGGCGGTGACGGGCGCGGTGACCCTGCTCGCGCTCGCCGTGCTTCCGCTGGCGGCCGGGCACGGGCTGTGGCGGCTGCGTCGCTGGAGCCGCGCACCCGGCGTGGTGGTGCAGCTGTTCGCGCTTCCCATCGCGTACACGCTGCTGGGCAGCGGCGGCCCCTGGCCGGTGGCGGCCGTGGCCCTGGCGGGCACGGCGGTGGCGGTGCTGGGCTGCCTGGTCAACCCGGCCTCGGCCCAGGCGCTGGGCACCGGCCCGCGCCGGGCCTGACGCCAGGGGTCCCGGCGGTCCGGGGTCGCCCGCCCTTCGCCCGCCGCTCCTTCGCTACTCCTCCACGAGGAGCTTCTCGCGCAGCTGCGCCAGCGTGCGGGCCAGCAGCCGGGAGACGTGCATCTGCGAGATGCCGACCTCCTGCGCGATCTGGGACTGCGTCATGTTCCCGAAGAAGCGGAGCAGCAGGATCTTCTTCTCCCGCGGCGGCAGTTCCTCGAGCAGCGGCTTGAGCGACTCGCGGTACTCCACGCCTTCGAGCGCGTCGTCCTCCGCGCCCAGCGTGTCCGCCACGGCGGGCGACTCGTCGTCGGTGTCCGGGACGTCCAGCGAGAGGGTGCTGTAGGCGTTGGCCGACTCCAGGCCCTCCAGGACGTCCTCTTCGGAGATGGTCAGCCGCTGCGCCAGCTCGGAGACGGTCGGGGCGCGGCCGTGCTGCTGGGAGAGCTCCGCGGTGGCCTGGCTCAGCGAGAGCCTGAGCTCCTGGAGCCGGCGCGGCACCCGCACCGCCCAGCCCTTGTCCCGGAAGTGCCGCTTGATCTCGCCGACCACGGTGGGCGTGGCATAGGTGGAGAACTCGACGCCGCGCTCCGGGTCGAACCGGTCCACCGACTTGATCAGGCCGATCGTGGCGACCTGCGTGAGGTCGTCCAGGGGCTCGCCGCGGTTCCTGAAGCGCCGGGCCAGGTGCTCCACCAGCGGCAGGTGCATCCTGACCAGGCTGTTGCGCAACTCGGCGCGCTCCGGCGAGCCGTCGGGCAGCTTGCGCAGCTCGACGAAGAGGTCGCGTGCCGCTCCCCGGTCCTGCGCGTTCGGGACGCCGCGCCGCTGCATGGCCCTGAGCGGCTCGGTCCTGAGCGGCTCGGGCTTGAGCGGCTCGATGTCGCCCGGCTCGGGCTGGCCGGGAATGGCCGCGCCGGCCGGCTCGGCTGTCGCCGCCTGTTCCACCTCGTTCACCTCGGCCCCCTCGTCCGCTGGCGGCCCCTGCGCGCCGGTCACGGCGCTCCGGGAGCGGCGCCGCGCTTCTTGTGCAGGCTGATGCTGACCGTCTTGTCCTCTCCGACGGTCGATTCGACCTCACCCGCGAGCGCGGTGAGCACGGTCCAGGCGAAGGTGTCCCGCTCCGGTGCGTGGCCCTCGGTGGTGGGCGCCGAGACCGTGACCCGCAGGGCGTCGCCGACCAGCGTGAAGACACAGTCCAGCACGCTGCCCGGGATGGCCTGCTGGAGCAGGATCGCGCAGGCCTCGTCCACCGCGATGCGCAGATCCTCGATCTCGTCGAGGGTGAAGTCCAGCCGGGCCGCGAGCCCGGCCGTCGCCGTACGCAGCACGGACAGATAGGCACCGGCCGCCGGCAGCCGGACTTCCACGAAGTCCTGCGATCCGGGCTCACCTGGGATGGGGGACACCCTCACCTCCACAGAGACTCACATTGATTGAGCGCTCCCGGGCACCGCCGAGGTGCCCTGGTCGCCCTGCGACGCTACCGCGATCCATGGCACGCTGTCGCCTGGCCCGGGATCCGATGGGCCAGCCTGACACGCTCGACAGCATTACTCATCGTAATGCATCCGGTGCGTACTGTGGCCGCGGAAAAGCGTCAATTCCTTGATTTCTTCCTGGCGTTGTCCACCGGACACCGCCATGATCGCCGATCGTACTGTGCCGCCGCGCGCCCGCGGGTCAGGACCAGCCGTGCAGGGTGACCCCGGGCTCCCCGGTCAGGCACCGGTGGATGACGCGGTCGGTGGAGAACACCATCTCCTCGGGCAGCTCGCCGGTGCCCACCCAGCGCGCCTGGGAGTGCTTGTGGGGCTCGGCGTTGAGCAGCGTGCCGCGCCAGCGGTGGGTGCGGAAGATGACGGTGAGGAAGCCGCCGGGGGCCCTGGCCCCGCGGGCCCCGTGCAGCACGTGGACCAGCGCGAGGTCGGCCGGGTCGACGAGCAGCCCCGTCTCCTCCTTCAGTTCGCGCACGGCGGTCGCGGTGATCGGCTCGCCGGGGTCGCACTTGCCCACCGGCAGGTCCCACAGCCCGCCGCCGAACGGGGCGTCCGGGCTGCGCCGGAGCAGCACGACGCGGTCGGTCTCCAGGTCGTGCACGAGGACGGCGGCGACGAGCTGGGTCAGGGATGCTGCGGCGGGGGGTGGCGGGCTCGGCATGCGGCCACCCTAATCCGGCCCCCCGGGTGGGCGCACAGAAAAACCCCGCCGCATGGACGACGAGGCACGCTCCGCGACAACACCCTGGTAAGGTGGCCCTTTTGGCGCTGGCAATCGGCAAATACCGAGTCCAGGCCCATAGTTGCATTCTACCCCTGTGAGGAGATGCGTGTCAACCGGCGGGAAGATCAGCGAACAAGCCTATGTGACCCGGCTCTACGGTCGGCTGGACGAGCTGCGCGCCGAGGCCGGGACCAGGCTCGACGCCGTCCTGGTGGCCACCGGGCTGGGCCACCAGGGCCTCGCGGAACGGGATGTGGCCGCCGCCGAACTCGCGCGGCGCGCCGCCACCCTGGACTCCGTGGAGAACAGCCTCTGTTTCGGCCGGCTCGACATGCTGGACGACGAGGCGCGGTATATCGGGCGCATCGGGATCATGGACGGCGAGGGGGGTTTCGAGCCGCTGCTCATCGACTGGCGCGCCCCCGCGGCCCGCCCGTTCTACGTCGCCACGGCCAGGACCCCCGAGGGCGTCAGGCGCCGCCGCCACATCAGGACCAGCGGCCGGCGCGTGACCGGGGTGCTGGACGAGGAGTTCGACGGCGCCGCCGAGCCGTTCGGCGACTCGGCGCTGCTGGCCGCGGTCGGCGCGGCGAGGACCGGGCGGATGGGCGACATCGTGGCCACCATCCAGGCCGAGCAGGACGCGGTCATCCGCTCCGCGCACACCGGCGTCCTCGTGGTGCAGGGCGGTCCCGGCACGGGCAAGACCGCCGTCGCCCTGCACCGCGCCGCCTATCTGCTGTACACCCGGCGCGAACGGCTCGCCCGGAGCGTGGTGCTCGTCGTCGGCCCCAACGCCACGTTCCTGCGGTACATCGGCGACGTGCTGCCCTCCCTCGGCGAGACCGGGGTGCTGCTGGCCACCGTCGACCAGCTCTACCCGGGCGTCGCCGCGGAGCGGACCGAACCGCCCGAGGCCGCCGGGCTCAAGGGCGATCTCGCGATGGCCGAGGTGGTGGCCGCGGCCGTCCGCGACCGGCAGCGCGTGCCCGAGGAGCCGGTGACCGTCGAGCACGACGGCGGGGCCCTCCCGCTCGGCCCCGGGCTCTGCCGGCGTGCCCGCGACCTGGCCCGCGGGACCGGCCTGCCGCACAACCGGGCGCGGCCGGTCTTCCGCGACCTGGTGCTCGACGGCCTCGCCGCCGCCGCGGGCGACCGCTTCGGCACCGATGTGCTGGACGGCAGCAGCCTGCTGACCGCGGAAGACCGCGCGGCCATCCGCGCCGAGCTCGCCGCGGAGCCCACCGTCCTGGCCGCGCTCGACGCGCTGTGGCCCGCCCTCACGCCCCAGCGGCTGCTCGCCGACCTCCTCTCCTCGCCGGAACGGCTCGCCTCCGCCGCCCCCGGGCTGACCGGGCGGGAGCGCGCGCTGCTGCTGCGCCCCGAGGGCCACCGCGGCTGGACCGCCGCCGACATCCCGCTGCTCGACGAGGCGGCCGAACTGCTGGGCGAGGACGAGCGGGTGACCAGGACCGCCGAGGAGTCCGCCGCCGCGGAACGGGCCGAGGCGGTGACCCTGGCCCAGGAGGCGCTGGACACCGCCTACGGCTCCCGCTCCACGGACGCCGACGAGGACGAGGAGGCCGAGACGCTGCACGCGTTCGACCTCCTGGACGCCGAGCGGCTGGCCGAGCGGCACGTGGAGGCCGACCACCGCACCCCCGCCGAGCGGGCCGCCGCCGACCGGACCTGGGCGTTCGGCCATGTCGTGGTCGACGAGGCCCAGGAGTTGTCGGCGATGGCGTGGCGCGTGCTGATGCGGCGCTGCCCGGCCCGTTCCATGACGGTCGTCGGGGACATCGCCCAGACGGGGGATCCGGCGGGTGCGGCCTCGTGGGAGCGGGTGCTCGCGCCGCATGTGGGGACGCGGTGGCGGGGGGCCGAGCTGACCGTCAACTACCGCCTGCCCGCGGAGATCGCGGCCGTCGCCGACGGCGTGCTGCGCCACATCGACCCCGCCCGGCGGGCGCCCCGCGCGGTCCGCGCCACCGAGGTGCGGCCCTGGCGCGTCGCCGCGGCGCCCGGTGAGCTCCCCGCTACGGCGGCCCGGCTCGCCGCCGGGGAACGCGACCGCGTCCGGGACGGCACGGTCGCCGTCGTCGCCCCCGAGCCGCTGGTGGCCGCCGTCGCCGCCGCCCTGGCGGACGAAGGGGCGGAGCGCGTCGAGGTGTTCGACCCGCGCCGGGCCAAGGGCCTGGAGTTCGACGCGGTGGTGGTGGCCGATCCGGCGGGCATCGTGGCCGCGTCGCCTCGCGGGCTGAACGACCTCTATGTGGCCCTCACCCGACCCACCCGGCGCCTGGGCGTCGTTCACGCGGGCCCGCTGCCCGGACCGTTGCGCGACCTGGTCCCGTTCACCGGGGGCGAGGCGGACGGCGGCGAGGCGGACAGCGCGACGGCCGCCCCCTGACCCCGGAGTACGGGGAGGCGGGCGGCCGTCGGACCGCGGGTGGTGGCCGGCACCCCTGGCGGGGTGTCGCCGGGTCAGCCCTTCTTGGTCTCCCAGAAGATCTTGTCGATCTGGGCGATGTGGTCCAGCGCCTTCTGGCCGGTCGCCGGGTCGGTGGAGCCCTTCGCGGCGCTGAGCGCCTTGAGGGTGTCGTTCACCAGCTGGTGCAGCTCGGGGTACTTCTCGAAGTGCGGAGGCTTGAAGTAGTCGCTCCACAGGACCGAGACGTGATGCTTCGCCAGCTCGGCCCGCTCCTCCTTGATGAAGGTCGCGCGGGTGCGGTAGTTCGGGTCGTCGTTCGCCTGGTACTTCTCCTGGATGGCCTTGACCGACTCGGCCTCGATCCGGGCCTGAGCGGGGTCGTAGACGCCGCACGGGAGGTCGCAGTGCGCACTGACCATGACCTTCGGGGCAAACAGGCGGGAGAGCATGAAGCCGTCCTTCCTCGTGATCGTCTTCTCGCTGGCGACATTACTCCGTGCAGGGCGGGTTTTCTCGGCGGACTCGGGCCGTGCGGCGGGGCTTAGGCCAAAAGTCCAATGCTTGACTGGGTCCGGTGGCGGACCATGGGCATGCGTGCCCGTGTACCCGGAATCGTGAGGAGAACGATGAGGCTGGGGCTGGCCGAGGTCTACAACCCCTCGATGCTGCCCACGCTGCGGCCGGGGGACCGGCTGCTGCTGAGCTACGGCGCCCGCGTGCGGGCCGGTGACGTGGTCGTGCTGCGCCATCCGTTCCAGCACGACCTGCTGATCGTCAAACGCGCGGTGGAGCGGCGCGGCGGCGGCTGGTGGGTGGTCGGGGACAACCCCGAGGTGACCAACGACAGCAGGGAGTTCGGCGCGGTGCCGGACGGGCTGGTGGTCGCCAGGGCGCTGCTGCGGCTGCGCCCGCCGCTGCGGGCCGGGGCTCAGGGCTCCCGGGTGCCCGCGCTGTCCGGGCTGCCGTCCTCGGTCCGGCCGCTGAGGCTCCGTTCGCGGCGCTTCCGGGCGCGGTAGGCGGCGACGTTGGCGCGGGTGGCGCACCGGTCGGAGCAGTACCGCTTGGACCGGTTGGTCGACGTGTCGATATAGGCGTTGCGGCAGGGCGGCGCCTCGCAGACGCCGAGCCGGTCCACGCCCAGGTCCGTCAGCTGGAAGGCCAGGCCCATGCAGGCGATGGCCGCATAGCCGGCGGTCGCGCTGGAGGGGTGCTCGGCCAGGTGCAGGTGCCAGCGCGGGCGCCCCGCCTCGTCCAGGTAGTCGTGGCCAGAGATCTGAGGGCTGGCCGGGTACTCCAGCAGCAGGGCGTTCAGCAGGTCGACGGCCCGGACCTCGTCGCCCTCCGCCGCCGCCGAGAAGACCGCGCGGAGCCTGGCCCGCACGCCGCGCAGCCGGGTCACGTCCGCCTCGCCCGCCCGGCGGGCGGCGTGCTGGGCCTCCCCGAACAGCCCGCGCACCGCGTCCACCGAGGTGAGGCTGTCGGTGCCGCGTTCGGGCTCCTCGGTGTTCACCAGGCGCACGGCGAAGTCGGAGTAATAGGTCAGTTCCAATTGTGTTCCTTACCGGATCGGGCTATGGTCAGCAGCGTACTAGTAAGGGGTGCTCATGGTGAGTGTCTCTTACTTCGAGGGAGTGTCAAGGAGCGGACATGGTGGACTGGCAGGGCTGGCAGAGGAGTTGGGACCGGCAGCAGGAGTGGTACCTGCCGGACCGCGAGGAGCGGTTCCGCGTGATGCTGGACGCCGTCGAGGCGCTGGTGGGGGACAAGCCGCGGGTCCTCGACCTGGCGTGCGGCACGGGCAGCATCTCGGGCCGGCTGCTGCGGCGGTTCCCCGGCGCGGTCTCCACCGGCGTCGACCTGGACCCGGCGCTGCTGGCGATCGCCCGGGGCACGTTCGTGGACGAGCAGCGGGTCTCGTTCGTCACGGCCGACCTGACGGATCCGGCCTGGGCGGAGCGGCTGCCGTACGACTCCTATGACGCGGTGCTCACCGCCACCGCGCTCCACTGGCTCACGGCGGACGCCCTGGGGACGCTGTACGGGCGGCTGGCCACGCTGGTGCGCCCGGGGGGCGTGTTCCTGAACGCCGACCACATGCCGGACGCCTCCACCCCGCGCATCACCGAGGCGGAGCGGGCGTTCACCAGGGCGCGGCAGGCCAGGGAGAGGGGCGAGGGCGTCCAGGACTGGGCCCAGTGGTGGCAGGCGGTGGCCGCGGCCCCCGAGCTGGCGGAGCTCGCGGCCGAGCGCTTCCGGCTCATCGGCGACCCGACGACGGGCGACCACTCCGAGGGGCAGGCCCCCTCCGCGGGCTGGCACCTGGAGACCCTGCGGTCGGCGGGCTTCGCCGAGGCCCGCCTCGCCTGGACCTCCCTGACCGACTCGGTGGTCCTCGCCCTGCGCTGAGCCGCCGGGCGGGTGCGCGCCCCGCGGCCGCCGGGCCCGCACCCCGCGGGGTGCGGGCCCGGCCCATGGGCGGGCGCGGGGTCAGGCGCGGGCCACGCCCTCCGCGCGGGCGGCCTCGGCGACCGCCCTGGACACCGCGGGGGCGACGCGCTCGTCGAACGGGGAGGGGATCACGCACGAGGGCGTGAGCTCGTCGCTGACCACGGCCGCCAGCGCCTCGGCCGCGGCCAGCTTCATCCCCTCCGTGATCCGGGAGGCCCGCACCGACAGCGCCCCGGCGAAGATGCCGGGGAACGCCAGCACGTTGTTGATCTGGTTCGGGTAGTCGCTGCGCCCGGTGGCCACCACGGAGGCGTAGCGGGCCGCGATCTCCGGGTGGATCTCCGGGTCGGGGTTGGCCATGGCGAAGATGAACGCGTCCGGCGCCATCTTCGCGACCGCGGCCTCGGGGACCGTTCCGCCGCTGACGCCCACGAAGACGTCGGCGCCGTCGAGCGCCGCGGCCAGCGAGCCGCTCAGCCCGGCGCCGTTGGTGATCGACGCCAGCTCCCGCTTGACGTCGGTCAGGTCGGTCCTGTCGCCGGAGACGATGCCCTTGCGGTCGCAGACGACGATGTCGCCGACGCCCGCGCCCCGCAGGATCTTGGCGATGGCGACCCCGGCCGCGCCCGCGCCCGAGATCACCACCCGCAGGTCGCCCATCGCGCGGCCGGTGAGACGGGCCGCGTTGCGCAGCGCCGCGAGCGTGACCACCGCGGTGCCGTGCTGGTCGTCGTGGAAGACCGGGATGTCGACGCGCTCCTGGAGCTTGCGCTCGATCTCGAAGCAGCGGGGTGCCGAGATGTCCTCCAGGTTGACCCCGCCGAACGAGGGGGCCATGCGGGCCACGGTCTCCACGATCTCGTCGGTGTCGCGGCAGTCGAGCGCGACCGGCACCGCGTCCACGCCGCCGAACTGCTTGAAGAGGATCGCCTTGCCCTCCATCACGGGCAGCGACGCCTCCGGGCCGATGTCGCCGAGGCCGAGGACCGCGCTGCCGTCCGTTACCACCGCGACCACCTGGGACTTCCAGGTGTACTCGTGCACGAGCTCGGGCCGCTCGGCGATCGCCGAGCAGACGCGGGCCACGCCGGGCGTGTAGGCGAGGGACAGCTCCTCCGCGTTCCGGACGGGGACGGTTGCCCGGACCGCCAGCTTGCCCCCGCGGTGCAGCGCGAAGGCGGGATCGATCCCCGCGTCCGCCAGGTCGTTACTCGGATTGACGATGTCCGATGCCACTGATTGAACCCCTTTGTCGCAATCTCGGGTTGAGGGTGAGCCGCCTCCCGGTCGGGAGTCGTGCGGGAACCGCGTCCGCGAGGGTGGGCTGCGGACGCCGGACGCGTCGCACACGCGCCCAGGCCCCGGGTGAGGGGTGTATCGGATGGTTCTACCTGATCGGGCACCCGGGGAACGAGCGCATTCGGTAACCGGTTCGTGAACGCAGCGACCTCCGGCTCGTCCAGGGTGGGGCCGGGCCCTTGAGGGTGACCAGAGCCCGGCCCGGAATCCGGGGTGGCGTGAGGGATCTCTCACCGCTGCTTAAGGCGCGCTTCAGGGCTGGTGACTTGTTCACCCCCGGTGACCGGTACGGGATGTCCGTTATCCGATCTTGACGTACCGGGTAACCGGAGGAACCCGTTCGGGTGGCAGGATGCCTCGCACGGAAATTGCACTCAGTCGTGACACTCGAAGACGCGTGCCCGACCCCCCTCGGACCTTCCGCCACCCCAGGAGGATCACGCCATGATCGCCAGCACCACCCGCCGCTCCCGCCTCGCCGCGGTCGGCGCGTTCGTCGCCGCAGGCGCGCTGCTGCTGAGCGCGTGCGGAGACCAGACCGACGACGCGGGCAACGGCGACGACGGCGGCGAGAGCTCCGCCGAGGGCTCGTCCGGCGGGGACGAGGGCGGCACCGGGGGCGCGGCCGACCTGCTGCCGCAGGAGATCAGGGACGCCGGGGAGATCACGGTCGGCTCCGACATCGCCTATGCCCCCATCGAGTTCATCGACGAGAACGACGAGATCGCGGGCATCGACCCGGACATCGGGGCGGCGCTCGGCGAGGTCCTGGGCGTCGAGTTCACCTTCGAGAACGGCACCTTCGACGGCCTGATCCTCGGCATGAACAATGGCCGCTACGACGTGATCATGTCGGCGATGACCGACACCGCCGAGCGGCAGCAGGGCGCGAGCGCCGATGCCGAGGGCGGCGGCGCCGACTTCGTCAACTACTTCCAGGCGGGCTCCGCCATCCTCGTCGAGGCCGGGAACCCCGAGGGCATCCAGTCGCAGGACGACCTCTGCGGGCTGACCGTCGCCGCCCAGCAGGGCACCGCCAACGAGGCCCTCATAGAGGCGCAGCAGGAGGCGTGCGACGAGCCGATCGAGACCATGATCAACGACGTGGACTCGGACTCGATCACCGCCCTCCAGAACGGCCGCGCCCAGGCCGTCATCACCGACTACCCGGTGGCCCTCTACAACGAGCTGACCGCCGGCGGCGGCGAGCTGTTCGAGGTGACCGGCGACCAGATCGACGCCGCCCCCTACGGCATCGCGGTGCCCAAGGAGGAGACGGAGCTGCGCGACGCCCTCCAGGCGGCGATGCAGGAGATCATCGACAACGGCACCTACGCCGACATCCTGGCCGAGTGGAACGCCGAGGCCGGGGCCATCGAAGAGGCCACCGTCAACGCCGGTGAGTGACCCTCGTGCCTGACGTGGAGAAGACTCCCTCAACCGCACCCGTCCCGGCGCCCCGCGACGGGGTGCCGCCCGGGGCCATCAAGGCCGTTCCGCTGCGCCACTGGGGCCGCTGGGTCAGCGCCGTGGCCGTGGTCGCCCTGCTGGCCGCGCTGGTCCTGGCCTTCGTGAACGCCAACGTCAACTGGGACGTGGTCGGCGAGTACCTGACGTACGACACCATCGTCGAGGGCGCGGCCAAGACCCTGTGGATCACGCTGCTCTCGATGCTGATCGGCGTCGTGCTCGGCATGCTCCTCGCGGTGATGCGCCTCTCGGACAACCCGGTGCTCTCCAGCGTCGCCTGGGGCTACATCTGGTTCTTCCGCGGCACCCCGGTGCTCGTGCAGCTCTTCCTCTGGTTCAACCTGTCGTTCGTCTTCGAGACGCTGAACCTCGGGTTCTACAAGGATGAGATGAACGACGTCATGACGCCGTTCCTCGCCGCCCTGCTCGGGCTCGGCCTCAACGAGGCCGCCTACATGGCGGAGATCGCGCGGGCCGGGATCCTCTCCGTCGACCACGGGCAGACCGAGGCGGCGCACGCGCTGGGCATGAACGGTGGCAAGACCATGCGCCGCATCGTGCTGCCGCAGGCGATGCGCGTGATCATCCCGCCCACGGGCAACGAGTTCATCAACATGCTCAAGACCTCCTCGCTGGTCTACGCGATCAACTACACCGAGCTGTTCCGCGCGCAGGACACCATCAGCTCGCGCAACCTCGCGGTGATGGAGCTCCTGCTGGTGGCGACCGTGTGGTACCTGATCCTCACCACGGTCTTCAGCATCGGCCAGTACTACCTGGAGCGGCACTACGCCAAGGGTTCCGACCGCGCGCAGCCGCCCACCCCGTTGCAGCGCGTCCGGGCCCAGCTCGGCAGTTTCAGGACGAAGAGCCGCGTGGGAGGGGTGACGGTATGAGTGGCCACCCGATGGTGAGGGCCGAGCAGGTCCACAAGTCGTTCGGCGCGGTCCGGGTCCTGCGGGGCATCGACCTGGAGGTGAGGACGGGCGAGGTGTTCTGCGTCGTCGGCCCGTCCGGGTCGGGCAAGTCCACCTTCCTGCGCTGCATCAACCACCTGGAGAAGATCAGCGCCGGCCGCCTGTGGGTGGACGGCCACCTGGTCGGCTACCGGCAGCGGGGCAACAAGCTGTACGAGATGAGGGAGCGCGAGGTCGCCGCCCAGCGGCGGGACATCGGCATGGTGTTCCAGCGCTTCAACCTCTTCCCGCACATGACCGCGGCCGAAAACGTCATGGAGGCGCCGGTCCAGGTCAAGGGCGTCCGGCGGGCCGAGGCCAGGGAGCGGGCCGAGCAGCTGCTCGCCCGCGTCGGGCTCGCGGACCGGATGAACACCTATCCGTCCCAGCTCTCCGGCGGCCAGCAGCAGCGCGTCGCGATCGCGCGGGCGCTGGCCATGGACCCCAAGCTGATGCTCTTCGACGAGCCCACCTCGGCGCTCGACCCCGAGCTCGTCGGCGAGGTGCTCGACGTGATGCGCGGCCTCGCCGAGGACGGGATGACGATGATCGTCGTCACCCACGAGATGGGCTTCGCCCGCGAGGTCGGCGACTCGCTGGTCTTCATGGACGAGGGCGTCGTGGTCGAGTCCGGCCGCCCCCGGGAGGTCCTGACCGATCCGCGGCACGAGCGCACCCGGGCGTTCCTCTCCAAGGTGCTGTAGGCGTTTCGCCGAACGCCGGACGCCGCCCGTCAGCCGCCGCCCGCGCGGCGGTAGGCGGCCGGGGTGATGCCGTAGGCGCGCACGAACCACCGGTGCAGGTGGCTCTGGTCGGCGAAGCCGCTCAGGGCCGCCGCCTGGGCCGGGCCCGTGCCGCGCGCCAGCAGGCGGCGCGCGGCACGCAGCCGCAGCAGGCGCTGGTAGTCGCTCGGCGCCATGCCGTACGCCGCCCGGAACGCGCGGTAGAGCGCGAACCTGCTGCACCCCGCCTCGGCGGCCAGCCGGTCCGCGCCGATGTCCTCGGCGAAGGCGTCACCCAGCAGCGCGCGGGCCCTGGCCACCGCGGCGCCCTCCGCCGGCCGCCCGGCGCGGAGGGGGCGCGTCGCCGCGGTGCCCACCATCGCGGTCACGGCCGCGGTCAGCCGCTCGTCGAGGGCCAGCGCGTCCGAGCCGCCCGACCCGCCCGCGCCGTCGGGGCGGAGAAGCTGCGGCTGGCGGGGCTCGGCCTGTTCGGGCCGCGCAACGCCGTGGACCGGGTCACCAAGGGCCTGACGCTGCACGGCTGACACGGCTGACACGGTCGGCGTGGCGGGTCCGGCCCGCGCTCAGCGCCGTTTGGCCCACGCCTCCAGGGGCGTGTCCCCGTCGCGCGGGGTCAGCTGCCCGGCCTTGGACCAGCCCCAGGACTGGTACAGCCCGCGGGCCGGGGCGTTCCCCGGGGACAGCACGGCCAGCGACAGGGCCGCGGTGGAACGGGAGAGCAGCCGGTCGCCGAGCCGGGTCGCGATCCCCTCTCTCCGCCGCCGCGCCGGGACCATCAGCCCGGCGACCACGAACACCTGCCGTGCCACGGTCAGTTCGTCGATCTCCAGGGGCACGCCGACGAACGAGTCCCACCACCGGCCGCCCCGGTCGGCCCGGAAGCCGTAGGCGCAGCCGACCAGTGCCGGGTCGCCCGCCACCACCAGGTCGAAGTCGGGCTGCTGGACGTCGTGGTCCACGAAGTGGCGGAGGAACCCGTCCCGGGTCAGCGGGCGCGTGCCCGGGGCGTCCTGATGGGCCTCGGCATACAGGTCCCCCAGATCCTCGCGCTCCGTCTCGGCCTGCCACCTGCTCAGCCGCCGGAGAAACACCATGCTCATGCCCATATCCTCCCCGTGCCTCCATATCGTGGCACCAGACGGCCGGTTGTGGAACGGCGCGGCCCGTCGCGGTTAGCGTGGGGGCATGTTCGCAGCCTACGCAGCACGTTTCGACCAGGACCACCCGCTCGAAGCACTGGAGCTCGGCGACCGGCCCGAGCCGCGCGACCTGCCTCCGGACTGGACGGTGGTCGACGTCCGCGCCGCCTCGCTCAACCACCACGACCTCTGGACGCTGCGCGGGGTGGGCCTCGGCGAGGAGGCGCTCCCGATGATCCTGGGCTGCGACGCCGCCGGGGTCGACCCGGAGGGGAACGAGGTGGTGATCCACTCCGTCATCGGCGCCACCGGGCACGGAGTGGGCCCGAACGAGCGCCGCTCGCTGCTCACGGAGAAGTACCAGGGCACGTTCGCCCAGCGCGTCGCCGTTCCCCGGTGGAACGTGCTGCCCAAGCCGCCGGAGCTGTCGTTCGAGGAGGCCGCCTGCCTGCCCACCGCCTGGCTGACGGCCTACCGCATGCTGTTCACCGGCGCGCGGGTGAAGCCCGGCGACACGGTGCTGGTGCAGGGCGCGGGGGGCGGCGTGGCGACGGCGGCGATCGTGCTGGGCGCCGCCGCCGGGCTGCGGGTGTTCGTCACCAGCAGGGACGAGACCAAGCGCCGGCGCGCGGTCGAGCTGGGCGCCGAGGACGCGTTCCCCTCGGGGGCGCGGCTGCCGCGCCGGGTGGACGCGGTGCTGGAGACGGTCGGCGCGGCCACCTGGTCCCACTCGGTGAAGTCCCTGCGCCCCGGCGGCACCCTGGTCATCTCCGGCGCCACCTCGGGCCAGAAGCCGCCGTCCGCCGAGCTGAACCGGATCTTCTTCCTCGAACTCTCGGTGGTCGGCGTGACGATGGGCACCCGGGAGGAACTGGCCTCGCTGCTCTCCCTCTGCGCCTCCACCGGCGTCCGCCCGCTCATCGACACGGTGCTGCCCCTGGAGCGTGCCGTCGAGGGCTTCACGCGGATGGCCCACGGATCCGTCTTCGGCAAGATCGTGCTGACTCCCTGACTCCCTGACCCAAGGCCACGGCGGAGTCACCTTTGGGTAACGGACGCCGCGAGCACGATCATGTAGCCGTCACCTGGCCGCATGGTGGGGGGATGGAAGCATGGAGGGCCGGCGGTTCGGTGCCGCCGTGGCCGGGGGGCCAGCATTTCGTCCAGGCGCTGGAGGCACTCGTCCACCAGCCGCGCCGCGGGCCGTCCGTCCTGGTGGCGCTGACCGAGACCTCCCCCGAGGACTCAGTGCGGGCGCTGCTGCGCGGGGAACGGTTCCGGCTGACGGGGGAGCGCGGGCGGCTGGTCCCGTACGCCCTGATCGAGCCGCCCGAGCCGGGCGGCGTGGCCGACCAGGTCAGCCTGCTGGCCACGGCCGCCGCCGACTTACGCGTCATGCCCCGGCACACGGGGCGGCTGCGGCTGCGGCGGTACGAGCTGCTGCGCGGCGTCGCCGAGGCGGCGGGGCTGCACCCGGGCGACCCGGACCGGCGCGCCACCGAGCTGCGGGAGAGGCTGCGCAGAGGGGGTGAGCCGCTCCCCGACGATGACGAGGGCCCCGGCGGGGTGATCCTGTCCTGGCTGCTGTGGATCTGGAAGGGGTGGTTCGGCCCCTGGGTGTTCAGGCGCCGGGTGAACCGTCTGATGACCGGGCGCGGGCGGCGCGGCTGGTTCTCGGACTGGGTCAACCGCCGCGCGGGCGAGCCGAGTTCCGACTTCTTCACCGACGCGCAGCGGCTCGCGCCCGGCGGGGTGTGGGGCGCCGACGCGGGCGAGGTGCTGCTGTGGGCGCTCCTCGCCGACCTCGACGAGGCCCTGCGGCCCCGGCTGCTCTCCCCGTGGCGCGGGCGGCGCTCCCGGTTCGTGCTGCTCGCCCACGCCGGAAGCGGCACGTCCGAGCTGGTGGCCGCCTACCGGCGGGCGGTCAAGGGGCTCGGGAGCCAGGGCACGGTCCTGGTGGCGCACGCCGGGGTGTCGGGCGTGCCGGAGGCCACCGGGTTCCTCGACGCGGCGCGGATCCTGCGGGACGGTCCCAACCTGCCCGAGGGGCCGCTCGAACTCGCCGTCTCCGTACCACCGTTGAGCGAGGCGAGGGACGAGGAGGCCGAGGACCGCTTCCGTTTCCAGCAGCGCGCGGTCGCCAAGGACGTGCCCGCCTGGCCGCCGGGCGTCGGGCTGGCGCTCCGGCTGGGCGCCCTCGCCCTGGTGCCGGTCATGCTGGTCGTGGGGCTGCGGATGGCGGGCGTCGACCTCCCGCCCCTCAGCGATCCGCTCTGCCCCGACGGCCAGTTCGAGGACTCCCACGACGGCGACGCCTGCCTGGGGCTCAGCGACGGCGGCGAGGGCTTCCCCGGCATGGGGAAGGAGTTCGACGAGCTGTTCACCATGATCGAGGAGACCAACGGGGCGGTGGCCGACCTCGTCGCGGCGGAGGGGCGGCAGGTGCGGACCGTGGTGCACTTCGCCCAGTTCACCGCCGAGTCGACCGCGCCCGAGGCCGTCGGGAGCGGCACCTTCGCCGAGCTGCGCGGCCTGGCCCTGGCGCAGCGGGAGATCCGGCAGAACGCGGTCGAGAACGAGGGGCACGTGCTGCTGCGCGTCCTGCTGGCCAACAGCGGCCCGGGGTTCAGGGACGCCGAGCCGGTGGCCGAGGAGATCGTGCGGCGCGCGGACGACGAGGACATCATCGGCGTCGTCGGGCCGGGGGAGAGCCGCACCGAGACCTTCGCGGCCATGCGGATCCTGGGCGACGGCAACATCCCCATGGTGGGGACGACCGCCAACGCCGACGGGCTCATCGAGCAGTCGCGTCTCTTCTACCAGCTCGCGCCCACCAACGCGCGGCAGGCCCGGGTCGCCGCCTCGTTCCTGGAGCACACCGAGCTGATCACGCTCCCCGAGGGGCCCGTGCGGGCCGAGGCCGCGGCGGTCATCTACTACCCCGACGACGTCTACAGCGACAACCTCGCCTCCGACTTCAGGGAGTCCTTCCCCAACGGCGAGGTCACGATGCTGGCGCACCAGTCGGCCGGCACCGGCGGCCCCGACGGCACGCGGGCCACGTTCGACGACCTGGCCGAGCAGGTCTGCGGCCTGCTGGTCGAGGAGCCGGCGACCCTCGTCTTCTGGGTGGGCAGGGAGGGCGATCTCACGGCCTTCCTCAGCGACTTCGGGCCCATCCCGGAGTGCGGGGGACGCATCACCGTGCTGGGCGCGGACACCGTGGCCAGCGCGCTCTCCGAGGAGACCAACCCCGTCGAGCGGCACTCCGGGCTCACCCTGTACTACCTGGCGCACGCGGTGCCCAGCGTGCACCGGCCGACGCCCGCCGCCGACCGCTTCTTCGAGGTGTACGAGGAGGAGTTCGGGCCGCTGGCCCCCTCGGGCCCCGAGGCGCTGGCATCCGGGGACGCGGCGCTGGGCCGGGACGCGCTGATGGTGCTGGCGGACGCGGCCAGGGCCGCCTACGACGGGCACGACGCGGCGTTCGACCGCTCGACGGTGCGCGCCATGCTGGACGCGGGACAGGTGGACATCCAGGGGGTGACCGGCGTGCTGTCCTTCGACGACGGGCGGGTCCCCCGGGACAAGCCGGTCTACATCCTCCGCGGCAGCGAGACCACGCCCGAGATCGTCCTGGACTGCGGCGCCTTCGCCTCCGACGACGAGCGGACCACCTGGGGGAACGGCCACCCCTGCCCGCGCGACTGACCGCGGCTGCCGTGCCCGCCGGGACGGGGCGGGCGTGGCGGTCAGCCGTGCGGGGAGCGCAGCATCGCTATGACGTGCGCCGCCGCCGTGGACAGGTGGCGGCGGGCCTCGCGCAGCTTCTCCTGCGAGACGCCGTGGTCGCGCGCCGCGTCGCGCACGTCGTCGCGGAACCTGTCGAGCAGCCGCTCCAGTTCCCGCGCCGGGTCCTCCACCGGCTCGGGGTGCTCGTCCGCGCCGCCCGCCTCGCCGGTCGCGCCGCCGTGCCACCAGGGCGCCGACGGGTGCTCGACGAACCTGCTCCAGCCGCCGATCTCGTGGCTGAGCCCGTCGAGCCCCTCGCGGACCGCCCCGGGCCAGTCGCCCGCGTCGGCGCGCCCCTGGACGCGGTCGTGGATCCGCCGGGCCGCCTCCTCGAAGTGGTGCTTGGCCGCCGCGTTCGCCGTCTCCTCCGCCCTCCGCGCCTCCTGCCGGGCGCGACGGCTCTCCTCCTTGGCCCTGCGGCTCTCCTCCTTGGCGCGGCGCGCCTTCGCCTGCCAGGCCGCCCGGCCCGCGGCCGTGTCCGTGCCGTCGGCGTGGGCCGCGGCGGTCGCCTGCCTGATCTCGTCCCGCAGGTGGCGCGCCGAGCCGCTGACGTCCTCCCTGATGTCCGCGGCCAGCGCGGTCACCGACTCCCGGATCTCCCGCTCCAGGGCGGTCAGTTCCTCCTCGCGGGTGGTCAGCTCCCGCTCGCCCTCGGGCGTCAGCGAGTACACCTTGCGCCCGCCCTCCTCGGTCTGGGTGACCAGGCCCTCGGCCGCCAGCTTGGCCAGCCGCGGGTAGACCGTGCCCGCCGAGGGCGCGTACCGCCCCTGGAAGCGCTCCTCCAGCAGCCGGATCACCTCGTACCCGTGCCGGGGGGCCTCGCCCAGCAGCTTCAGCAGATAGAGGCGGAGGCGGCCGTGGCCGAAGACGGGGGGCATGTCAGAAGTCCTTACGCGCGGAGGAGCCGACCGGGGAGTCGTACCGGTCCGGGGGGCGGCGCAGCACCGCGATGGCGCCCGAGACGGTGTGGCAGACGACGGAGCCCGTGCCCGAACCGATCGTCCCCGCCAGGTGCTTGGCGCCCCAGGCGCCGGAGACCCCCAGCTCGGTGAACGAGGAGGAGACCGGGCCGCTCGCGGTGCTCGCCTCGATCGTCGCGCTGAGCGGGTCCGCCAGCCGCAGGGCCACCGCGCCGGAGACCGTGTTCAGCTTGATGTCGGTGGGCAGTTCGCCGGGGGCCAGGTCGAGCACCATGTCGCCGCTGACGGAGTCGGCCCGCACCGCCGGGCTGCGGCTGTCGATCACGGTGAGCTGCCCCGAGACCGAGTTGAACCGCAGTTCGCCGCTGAGCCCCTGGGCCTCGATGTCGCCGGAGACCGTGTCCGCGCGGACCAGGCCGCCGAGCCCCACCAGGGTCGCCGGGCCGTTGATCCCCCGCACGTCCACCTGCCCGGTGATCCCGCTGATGACCGCGGAGGCGCCCACCACCCCCACGCTCACCCGCGTGCCCGCGGGGACGGAGACCGAGACCACGGCGCTGCGCCGCCAGCCCTTGCGGTCCAGCCACCTGAGCCAGCCCTTCCACGGCACGTCGTCGTAGGCGATGGTGAGCGTGTGCCCGCTCCGCCGCACGACGAGGGGCGGCCCCTCGACCTCGCCGATCTCCGCCCGCACCGCCGCGTCGCCGGTCCCCACCACATTCACCGCGCCGTTGACAAGGCGCACCTCCAGCTCATCGATGCGCTCGTCGTCGAAGGTCAGCTTCTGCTCCCGGTCGACCGACCACTCGGACTCGGACTTCCCCGGCATCGGGACCTCCCCTGGTCTGCGGGACACGGTGGAACACGCAGATATATCGCGTCTCTTCACAACACGATATATCGCGTACCCGGGAAGTCAAGACGCGCCGTCGTCGTCCTCGTCCTCCTCGTCCTCCTCGTCGTCCAGCCGCGCCAGCCATGTGGCCAGCCGTTCCACGGGAATCTCGAAGTCGGGATGGAGATCGACGAACGTCCGCAGCTGATCGGCGAGCCACTCCAGGGTGACCTCCTCCTCGCCGCGCCGCCGCGCGAGTTCCTCGATACCGCGGTCCGTGAAGTACACGACGTGCTCCCGTAGCGCCGTTGGGGAAGGAAAAGCCCAGGATAGGCACCTGTCGGTACTGGCGGTTAACCTGCATGCACACCGCGGCGACGGGGGGTCGGATGGCATGGACGGGCAACGGGGGCGCACAGCCGATGGATGTGGACCCCTTCGAGATCCTGGCGCCGCTCGCCGCCGCCGCCACCGTACGCATCCATGAGGCGCCCGCCGGGTATGACGGGGGCGGGCCGGTTTCCCAGCCCTGGGGCAGTGGCTTCTTCGTCGCTCCGAACTGGGTGCTCACCTGCGCCCACGTAGCACTTCGCGGGGGAAGAGCCGAGGGAGGATGGCGCGAAGTGGGGCTGAGCTTCCAGGGCGTGGACGGGCCGGTGACCGGCAGGGTCGAGTGGGCCCAGCCGGAGGAGGGCGCGGGCGGCTCCTGGCCCGCCCCCGACCTGGCCCTCATCCGCCTCGTCGAGCCGGTCAGCCACCCCTGCGTCTGGCTCACCGAGCGCACCGCCAAGGTCTTCACCCGCAGCGAGGTCGCCTTCTTCGGCTGGCTCGAAACCCCCGACGGCACGGAGAACGTGAGCGGGCGCTGCACCATCCGCGGTGAGTTGGGCACCGACGGCCTCCTCAAGCTGGGGAACGAGGACGAGTTCCCCGAGGGCGTCTCCGGCGGCCCGGTCGTGGACCTGCGCAGGGGCGAGGTGATCGGCGTGCTGAAGGCCCGCCGCTCCGCGGGCCGCGACGGCGGCCTCGCCACCTCCGTCGTCCAGTTGCGACGGCTGCCCGCCCCTGTCGTGGACGACCTGTACCAGCGCGTCCTGCACGCCCACGACCGCCACCACGCCGAGCGGCACCGCGACGTGGCCCACTTCGCCGAGCGCACCTGGACCGACGCGCAGAGCGACCTGCGCGCCACCGCGGACCGCGCGCTCACCCCCGGTCAGCGTGTCGAACTGCTCGGCCTGCTCGCCGAGTTGCCGTCACCGCTCTCCACCAGGCGGCTGGACGAGATGGTCACCGAGCTCGCCGGCCGCCCCTACCACGGCACGCTGCCCGCCCCGCGCGGCTGGCGCGACGGCCTGGGCCGGCTCTACGGCGCGGGCGAGGGGACGAACGAGCTGTGGACCGTGCTCCGTTACGCCGTCCACGCCGCCACCGCCGAGCGCCCCCGCCCGGCCGACCGGCCCCGCGCGGCCGTGGCCGACGCCGAGAGCAGGCTGCTCGCCTGGGTGGACGGCACCGCCGCGGGCGCCGAGCTGCCCCGCTGGTTCCGCACCGCCCTGCGCCTGGAGCAGGAGGCCAGGCTCCGCGAGCGCGAGGCCCGCGCCAAGGGACCCGGCCCCGACACCCTCGCCGACGTCTGGTCGTTCGACCCCGGCCCGCCCGACGGCCACCCGGGCATGGAGCAGGGCCCGTTCGTCCTCCTGGAGATCACCCCCCACGGCTGGGAGCGCGGTCGCTACGACTGGCGCGTCTGCAACACCGCGGGCGACGGCGAGTTCGTCTCCATCGACGAGGGCCGCCGCGAGACCGGCCCCGGCGACCTCCCGCCGCGCCTGGGCGCCGCGCTGCGCGAGGCGTTCCGCCGCGGCGACGAGCCGGACCGGCCCGTCCCGCTCCAGATCGCGCTGCCCTACTCGCTGCTCCGCTTCTCCGCCGAGGACTGGGCGCTCACCCCGGGGGGCCCCTCGCTCGGCGAGCAGCGGCCCGTCGTCTTCCGGTGCACCGACCCCATTCCCGAGGACCAGGACAGCGAGGAGGTGCGGGCGCTGCGCCTGGCCCGCTGGGCCAAGCTCCACGTCGGCCGCATGGTCCCCGACATACTCGACTGCGCCGACGGCCGCTCCCGCCCGCTGCCGGAGGCCGACGTGCTCGTCGGCCGGGACCCGGCGACCGTCCCCGTCCTGTGCCACACCCCCGCGACCGGAGGCGAGCCCACCGCCCTGCTTCGAGTGATGACGAGTGGGTACAACGTCATCCTGTGGCGCCGAGAGATCACCGAACGGGAGCCGGGCTGCGGGGACTTCCACCGCGGGGTCGACCGCACGGTGACCGGTGCCGGTCACGCCGGACGACTCCCCGGCGCGGTGTGGCGGCTGCGCGCCCTGCCGGGCGCCGGCGCGCCGGGGGCGTCCTGGTCGAGGGGGCTCGCGCTCCTCTACTCCGACCCGCACCGCCCCCTGCCGGGCGCGGACGACCCCCTGGAGACGCTGTGATCGTGAGCTGGGTACGCAGTGGGGCAAACCCCGGTACCGTCGGGGCACACCCGGCGGCCCTGACGGTGGACGAGCGACGAGGAGCATGCTGTGGCAGTGTCTGACACGAACCCGGGCATCCCGGACGGCGCCGCCCCCGGCGGGCGCGGCGCCCGCGAATGGCTCATCTACCGCGGCGCGGGCGAGCCGCACGACGGCATCCGCGCACTGCCCAAGCCCCCGCCCTGGCGGGACTTCGACGGCCAGCCGCTCGTCGCCCCGGGGCCCGCGACCGACAGCGCGTCCACCCGCAGGCTGGGCGCGTTCCGGCACCTGGCCGAGATGCACCGGCCGAGCGCCGACGAGCTGGAGATCATAAACGCGGCCCTCTACCTCCGCCGCCCGCTGCTGGTCACCGGCGACCCCGGCACCGGCAAGAGCACCCTGGCGCACTCCGTCGCCTACGAACTCGGCCTGGGCCGCGTGCTGCACTGGCCCATCGTCAGCCGCACCGCGCTGGGTGACGGCCTGTACCACTACGACGCCATCGCCCGCCTCCAGGACACCCAGATCGCCGCCAGCAGCCGCGCGGCGGGCGGCCCGGCCGCCGCGTTCCCCGCCGCCCCCGGCGGCATCGGCAGCTATCTGCGTCTCGGCCCGCTCGGCACCGCCCTGCTGCCCACGGCCGTCCCCCGGGTCCTGCTGATCGACGAGCTCGACAAGAGCGACATCGACCTCCCCAACGACCTGCTGAACGTCCTGGAGGAGGGCGAGTTCGCCATCCCCGAGCTGGAGCGGCTCGCCGAGCGCGAGCCCGAGGTCGAGGTGCTCACCGACGACGGCGCCAAGGTCACCGTCAGGGACGGCAGGATCCGGTGCAACGCGTTCCCGTTCGTCGTGCTCACCAGCAACGGCGAGCGCGACTTCCCCGCGCCGCTGCTGCGCCGCTGCATCCACCTGGCGCTCGGCAAGCCCGACCACGAGCGGCTGGCCACCGTGGTCCGCGCCCACCTCGGCGACGAGCTGGCCCGGGTGGGCGAGGACCTCATCGCCCGCTTCCTCGACCGCTCCCGCACCGAACAGCTCGCCACCGACCAGCTGCTCAACGCCATCTACCTCACCCACCACGCCGAGCCGCCCACCCGGGACCGGCTGGCCGACACCCTGATCCAACGACTCGACCCGCCGAGGTAGACGGCCATGTCCGAGCCGGCGCCCCCACCCCCCGACGACCTGGCCACGCTGATCCGCGCCCTGCGCGGCGCGGGCCTCGACCCCGACTGGGCGGGACTCGCCGACGCGCTGTGGCTCGGGCAGTTCTCGCTGCCCGGGGGAGCCGAGGGCCGGGGCGCCGGCGCGGCGCCCGGCTCCGAGCGCCCCTCGGCGGGCGGCGGCGTCCCCCTCGCGCCCGCCCGGGGCGCGGCGGTCGAGGACACCGCGGCAGGCTCGGGCGACCGGGCTCAGGGGCCGGGACCCCTCGGCCGCCCGCCCACCACCGACGACGAGACCGTCCGGCTGTACGCCGACCCGGTCGGCTCGGGGCAGCCCGCCGCGGCGCTGCCCGACGACGCCCTGCGGGTCGGCGTCCCCGAGGCGAAGGCGCTGCCCAGCCTGCTCGAACTGGAACGGGCCCTGCGCCCGTTCCAGTTCGAGCAGGCTGGGCAGCGCCTTCGCCTCGGGG
>NZ_LAVK01000080.1 GCF_001083795.1 Streptomyces sp. SBT349 | reverse complement strand
GGAGGGAAGGGTCGGCGTTCATCGGAGGGCGTCTCCCGGGGAGGCGTTCGGGGTGGGGCCGATCCAGAGGGTCTTGGTGTTGACGAACTCGCGGATGCCGCAGGCGCCGAGCTCCCGGCCGTAGCCGGACCTCTTGACCCCGCCGAACGGCAGGCGCGGGTCGGAGGCGACCATGCCGTTGACGAAGACGGCTCCGGCGTCCAGGGCGCGCGCGAAGACGCGGGCGCGCGCCAGGCCGCGGGTCCACAGGGCCGCGCCGAGACCGTACTCGGTGCGGTTGGCCAGGGCGATGGCCTCCTCGGCGTCCGCGGCACGGGTGATGGCCGCGACCGGCCCGAAGGTCTCCTCGTCGAAGGCCGCCATGCCGGGGGTGACATGGTCCAGGACGGTCGGCGGGTAGAACCACCCGGGCCTCTCGGCGGGTTCGCCGCCGGTCCTGAGGTCGGCTCCGGCGGCGACGCTGCGCCCGACCTGGTCGTGCAGGGTCGCACGGAGGTCCGCGCGGGCCATCGGGCCGATGTCGGTGGCCCGGTCCAGCGGATCGCCGACGGTCAGGGCTGCCGCGGCGCAGGTGAGCGCGTCGGCGAACGCGTCGGCGACGGCCGCCTCGACGATGAACCGCTTGGCGCTGACGCAGCTCTGGCCGGCGTTGAGGTACCGGGCCTTGACCGCGGTCGCGGCGGCCCGCGGGATGTCGGCGTCGGCGAGCACGATGTACGGGTCGGAACCGCCGAGTTCCAGCACCTGCTTCTTGAGGACGGCGGCGGCCTGGGCGGCGACGGCGGAGCCGGCCCCGGTGGAGCCGGTGAGGGTGACGGCCGCGACCCGGGGGTCGGCGATCACCGCCGCGACCGACGCGACCTCGACCATCAGGGTGCGGCACAGTCCCTCGGGGGCTCCCGCCGCCGCGACGACCTGCTCGACGGCGAGCGCGCACCGGGGCACGTTGTCCGCGTGCTTGAGGAGCACGCCGTTGCCGGCCGCGAGGGCCGGGGCCGCGAAGCGGAAGAACTGCCAGAAGGGGAAGTTCCAGGGCATGACCGCCAGCACGACGCCCAGCGGGTCGTACACCACGGCGCTCTCCGCGGCGTCGGAGGCCACCGGCCGGTCCGCCAGGTAGGCGGGGGCGTGCTCGGCGTAGTGCTCGCAGGTGACCGCGCACTTCTCGATCTCCGCCTCGGCCTCGGCGATCGGCTTGCCCATCTCCTCGGTGATCAGCAGGGCGTAGGCGTCCTTGCCGGCCCGCAGCACCCGGGCCATCTCCCGCAGCAGCGAGGTGCGCCGGGTGATGTCGTGGCGGCGCCAGGAGGACTGGGCGGCGACGGCGGCGTCGAGGGCGCGGGTCACGTCCTCCTCGGAGTGCGGGGCGAACCGGGCGAGTTCGGCGCCGGTGGCCGGGTTGAGGGAGGCGATCATCAGGAGCTCTCTCCGGTTCGTGCGGTGTCGCGCTCGATGACGCGGCAGGTCTCGGCGGCGAACTCCGCGGTGCCAAGGCGACCGCCGACGTCGCGGGTGCGGGTGGCGGGGTCGTCGAGGACACGGTCGACCGCGGCGCCGATCGCGGCGCCGGCGCGGACGAGCCGCGGGTCGCCGTCCCGGCGGCCCCGCCAGGCCAGGAGCATGGCCGCGGACAGGATGAGCGAGGTGGGGTTGGCGATGCCCCGGCCCGCGATGTCGGGCGCCGAGCCGTGCTGGGCCTGGGCGACGCAGATCGTCTCGCCGACGTTGACCGATCCCCCCAGGCCCAGGCTGCCGGACAGCTCGGACGCCTCGTCGGACAGGATGTCCCCGAACATGTTGGTCGTGACGATCACGTCGAACCGCTCCGGGCTGCGGATCAGCAACGCCGCGGTGGCGTCGACGATCAGCTCCTCCAGTTCGACGTCCGGGCACTCGGCCGCCGCCCGCCGCACCTCGCGCAGGAACAGCCCGTCGGACAGCTTCAGCACGTTCGCCTTGTGGACCGCGGTGACCTTGCGGCGGCGGCCCCGGGCCAGTTCGAACGCGGCCCGCGCCACCCGCCGGCACGCCGCGGCGCTGACCTTCCGCACCGACAGGGCGAGGTCCGGGTCGGGCATGAACTCGCCGGTGCCCGCGACCATGTTGCGGTCGGAGTAGAAGCCCTCGGTGTTCTCCCGCACGATGACGAGGTCCATGGGCGCGCGCAGGACGCTCAGGTCCGGCCGGGACCGGCACGGGCGGACGTTCGCGAACAGCGCGAAGTGCGTGCGCAGTTCGGCCGAGGGGTTGATGCCGCCCTCGGCGCGCGGCGGGTACGTGTAGTGCGAGACGGGACCGAGCAGCACGCCGTCGGCCTCGGGAACGGCGGACAGCACGTCGTCCGGGAGCGTGGTGCCCCTCGACGCCAGGCTCGCCAGCCCGATGTCCCGCACCTCATGGGTCAGGCCGAGGCCGAGCACCCGGTCCACGGCCGAGAGCACGTCGAGCGTCGCCCCGGTGATCTCGGGGCCGATGCCGTCGCCGGGCAGGACCAGGATCTTCACGGCATCCCCTTCTCAGGTGGCGGTCGGCCGGCTGAGGGCGGGCCAGGGACACGCTAACCCCGGAGCGCGGTTTTTTGGAAGACCGTTGTACCGACGAGATGCCGCCGCTGCCGTGCGCGCGGCCACGGTGACCGGGAGCGGGACCGGGGAAGCGGAAGCCCGCTCGACGTCAACCGACTACAGTGAGCGCATTCCGTCACATATCGGCATACATCAGCCGAACGCGAGAAATGGGCTCGATCGATGGCCGCATCCGACCCTGCGGTGCACCAGGCGGGCGGCGCCGAGGCACCCGTCGCGGTGATCGACGCGGACGGCACCGTGACCGCGTGGTCCTCGGCCGCCCAGCGGCTGCTCGGCCTCTCCGCCGCCGAGGTGGTGGGCCGCTCCGCCGCCTCGCTCCTTCGGACCGATCCCGTGGGGACCGATCAGGCCGACCGCCCGGCCGCCGGGCTCTCCCGCATCCTGCGCGATGGCACCGGCTGGTCGGGCACCGTGGAGGCGCGGCACCGCGACGGCCACGGGGTGCCCGTGCGGGCACGCCTCTTCCCGCTGGTGACGCCGGACGGGAACGCCCCCTGGCTGCTCACCGCCACCCCGCCGGCCTGGCGGCCGGAAAGCGACGCGACGGCCGAGCCCCTGCTCACGGCGCTCAAGTACCGCTCCCCCATGGGCATCAGCATCTACGACACGGACCTGCGCCTGCGCTGGATGAACGAGACGGTGGCACGGCAGACGGGGCGCTCCGAGGAGGGCCACCTGGGGCGCCGGCTGACCGAGCTGTCGTCGAGTGTCGACTCCCGCTCCATCGAGGTGTCCCTGCGGCGGGTGCTCGACGAGGGCGCCCAGGTGATCGACCACGAGTCGCGGTGGCCGTCGCCCGACGGGAAGGGGACCCGCACCTTCTCGGCCGCGATGTTCCGGATCGACGCCGAGGACGGCCGCCCGCTGGGCGCGTGCGTGCTGTCGGTGGACATCAGCCGGAGCTGGGCCCGGGAGCGCATCCGGCTGCTCGGCGAGGCCAGCACACGGATCGGCAGCACTCTGGACATCGTGCGCACCGCGCAGGAGCTTGCGGACCTGTCCGTGCCGGTCATCGCCGACTACATCACGGTCGACCTGGCGGAGGCCGTGCCGCTGCGCGACGAGCCGCTGCAACGGCTGGACGCCACCGAGGTCAGCATCCCCGTCTTCCGCCGCGCGGGCGTGGCGTCGATCCACGAGGACCTCCCGGAGTCCCTCTGGGCCAAGGGCGAGGCCGTCTACGTCCCCCCGTCGTCCCCGTTCACCAAGGTCCTGGCCACCGGGAAGTCCCACCTGGAACCGCACCTGGACACCTCGCCCGGCACCTGGCTGGACCAGGACCCGGCCCGCGCGCGCGTCATCCACGAGACCGGGATGCACTCCCTGATGATCACGCCGCTGCTGGCCCGCGGCGAGATCCTGGGCATCGCCGTCTTCGTCCGGATGGAGAACCCCCGGCCGTTCGACGAGGACGACCTGGTGCTCGCCGAGCAGATCGCCCTGCGTGCCGCGCTCGGCGTGGACAACGCGCGCCAGTACACGCGCGAACGCGCCGCCGCGCTGGCGCTGCAACGCAATCTGCTGCCCCGCGATCTGAGCGGGGGGCGGGACATCGAGGTGGCCACCCGTTACCTGCCCGCGCACGTCCACGAGGGGGTGGGCGGCGACTGGTTCGACGTCATCCGGCTGGACGACGGCCGGATCGCCCTGGTCGTCGGCGACGTGGTGGGCCACGGCCTGGAGGCGGCTGCCGCGATGGGCCAGTTGCGCACCGCCATCCGCACCCTGGCCTACCTGGACCTGCCACCCGCCGAGCTGCTGACCCGCCTCGACACCCTGGTCGTGCGGCTGGTGGAGGGGGACACCAGCGGGGGGTGCCCCCAGCCCACGAACGCCACCTGCCTGTACGCGGTCCACGACCCGGCCACGCGGCGCTGCACCATCGCGCGGGCCGGCCACCCGCCGCCCGCCGTGGTGACCCCGGACGGCGGCGTCACCTTCCCCGACCTGCCCCCGGGCACGCCCCTCGGCGTGGGCCTGGGCGCGTTCGAGTCGTTCGAGCTCGACCTGGCCCCGGGCACGATGCTGGCCCTCTACACCGACGGCCTGGTGGAGACCCGGGAGGCCGACATCGACAGCGGCCTCGGCCGCCTCCGCGGCGCCCTGTCCCCGTCCGACGGGTCGCTGGACGACCTGTGCGGCAGGGTGGTCGACACGATGGTGGGCGACCGGCTGACCGAGGACGACATCGCGCTCCTGCTGGCCCGCGTCCGCCCGGCGGACCGAGGCAGGTGACCGGGACCCGGCCGGGCCCTACGCGGCGTGGCCGAGGGCGCTGGGGGTGCGGCAGCCGACGATCGCCGGGGCCTCCCGGACGAGCGCGTCGTCGGTGAGCGCCTCCACCATGAACAGCGCGAAGTCCACCCGGCGCGTCAGGTTGCTGGCCAGGACCGGGTCGCCCACATGCCGGCTCCATACGGGCAGGCCCTGGCTCTCGCCCTCCTCCAGGCTGCTGCCGCGCACCACCGTCCACCGCGTGTCGCTGGCGAACACGCGGCGGCACGCCTCCACCTGGTCGTCGATCTCGACGGCGCGGACGAGCTTGCCCAGCACGGCGGCGATCCGGACGCCCGCCCGGAACGTCCGTGAGTACGTGTCCTCGCCGTCGCGCGTGATGTGCCAGCCGCACGAGAAGACCAGACGCGCGTCCGGCGGTGCGTGGTCGAGCACCGCCCGCGCCGTGCCCGACGCGTACTGCCGCACCCCCCAGGGCACCAGCACCGTCAGCACCCCGTCGCACCCTGCGACCGCCCGCCGGATCACGTCCGGATCGTTCGTGGGTCCGGGGACGACGGTCATCCGGCCCTCGAACGCGGCCAGCTTCGGCACGCTGCGCTCCCGGCACACCCCGACCACCTCGTAGCCGCGCTCCAGCGCGTGCCGGACCATGTACTGCCCGAGCTTCCCGGAAGCCCCGATGATGGCGACCCTCTTCCCGCGTTCCATCCCCATGGCGCAGTCCCTTCGCCGGAGTGTCGACCTTATGGCGTAAGGCACGATAGCCTTACACTGTAAGGCGGTCAAGAGGAGCGAGAAGGAGGGCGGATGCCCGAGGGAGGCAGGCGCAGGGCGCCGGCGCGTACGCCGCTCAGTCGCGAGCGCGTGATTCGCGCGGCGGTGACGGTGGCGGACGAGAAGGGGTCGGCCGCGCTCACCATGCGCGCCATCGCCCAACCGCTGGGCGTCGAGGCGATGTCGCTTTATCACCATGTCGCGGGCCGGGAGGACATCCTCGACGGCATGGTGGACGCGGTGTTCGGCGAGATCGACCTGCCGCCGCGCGGCACGGACTGGAGAAGCGCCATGCGCCACCGCGCGGTCTCCGCCCGTGCCGCGCTGCGGCGCCATCCGTGGGCCGTCGCGCTGATGGACTCCCGCACCCGGCCCGGCCCGGCGACCCTGGGCCACCACGACGCCGTCATCGGCGCGTTGCGCGCCGGAGGGTTCTCCGTCCCGATGGCGGCGCACGCCTTCTCGCTGATCGACAGCTACCTGTACGGCTTCGTGATCCAGGAGCTGAGCCTGCCGTTCAGCAGCTCGGCGGGGCTGGACGAGGTCGCGGGCGCCATCCTGCGCGACATGCCCGCCGACGCCTACCCGCACCTCACCGAGCTCGCCACCGAGCACGCTCTCAAGCCCGGGTACGACTACGCGGACGAGTTCACCTTCGGCCTCACCCTGATCCTCGACGCGCTCCACCCCGACGAGGTCACGAGCCCGTAGACCGACCGCGGCGCGGGGGGTTGTCGCGTGGGCAACTCGACTTGCCGCCAAGGGAGTAGGCCGGTAGAACCGCAGCTCCCGGGAGCGGGCACGCGTGGGATGGGAAAGGGGTGCTTGTCGTGCGGATCGCACTGGCACAGGTGGACTGCGAGCTGGGTGATGTGCAGGCCAACGTGGACGCGGCCGGGGCCGTCGTCCGTGAGGCGGCGGGGCGGCACGCGGATCTGGTGGTCTTCCCCGAGCTGAGCCTGCACGGCTACGCACTGGGTTCGGTGGGACGCGACACATCGATCAGCGCCGAGGACCGGCGGCTCGCGGAACTGTCCCGGCACGGCCCCGACGTGCTGGTCGGACTGCACGAGGCCGGCACGCTCCGGCGCTTCAACTCGGCGAGCTACCTCGCCTCGGGCACGGTGGCGCACACCCACCGCAAGCTCTTCCTGCCCAACTATCTGGCGTGGGAGGAGCGCAAGCACTTCAGCCCGGGCAGCACGCTGCGGGCGTTCGACACCGCGTACGGCCGGATGGCGACGCTGATCTGCAATGACGCCTGGCAGCCGGTGGTGCCCTGGCTCGCCGCCCAGGATGGTGCGGAGATCCTGCTCGTTCCCACCAACAGCGCCTCCGACCTGGTGCCCGGGGCCATCGACGCGGTCGTGTACTGGGCCGACCTGCTGGTCCACATGGCGCGCCTCCAGCAGTGCTGGGTGGTGTTCGTCAACCGGGTCGGCAAGGAGGGGAACGCGTCGTTCTGGGGCGGGTCGCGGGTCCTCGACCCGTGGGGAGAGGTGGTGGCCGAGGCGCCGCGGGGCCAGGAGGCGCTCACCGTGGTCGACATCGACGTCCTCGCGGCGCGGCGGCGGCGCCGGGAGATCCCGTTGCTGGAGGAGGCGCGCTTCGGCCTGGTGGCACGCGAGGTGGACCGCCTGATGCAGGAGTACGTCGACTGAGGGAGTGGGGCCGTTGCCCTGAGGGCAACCGATGTTGCCCTCAGGGGCCACGGGGCGCAGCCTGAGCGGGTGTTCGACCTCCATGTGCATGCGGCACCCGACGTGACCTCCCGGCGGGCCGACGACCACGACGTGGTCGCGGCCTACGCTGCGGCCGGATTCACCGGGTGCGTTCTCAAGGCCCACTACGAGTCCACCGTCGGGCGCGCGGCGGTGGCCTCCCGCGCCCATCGGCTGCCCGTCCACGGCGGGATCGCCCTCAACCAGCACACGGGCGGCGTCAATCCCGCGGCGGTCGCCGCCTGCCTGGGAGCCGGCGGCCGGATCGTGTGGATGCCGACCGCCGACGCGCACACCCAGCGCGACGCGGGGCTCCCGAGCCTCTGCGCGACGCGCACCGACCTCTCCCCGCACGCGTACGCGATCCCGCCGGTGGCCCCGGACACCGCCGAGGACGTGCGCGCGATCTGCCGCATGGTCGCCGAGGCCGAGGCCGTGCTCGCCACCGGCCACCTCAGCACCGCCGAGGTGCGGTGGCTCCTGGAGACCGCCCGCGGGCTCGGCGTGCGCAGGCTCCTGCTGACCCATCCCGGGTACCGGGTGCCCGACATGCCGGCGGCCGAGGCGGCGGCGCTGGCCCGTTCCGGGGCGCTGGTCGAGATCACGGCCTTCCAGCTGCTCCACCAGGCCGGCATGACCCCGGCGCGGCTGGCCGCCTACGCGGACCGGGTGGGGCTGGAGCACATCGTGCTCTCCTCGGACGCCGGGCAGCCCGACTCCCCGAGCCCGCCCGAGGCGCTGGAACTGCTGGTCGACACCCTCGCCCGGGAGGGGCTGGACCCCGGCGCGCTGCGGGCCTGCGCGTCCGAGCGCCCGGAGTCCCTCGTCACGCGGTGAGGCGGTCCTTCCCGGACGAGGCGAGGACGTCGTCGCCATGACGGCGGCCCGCGGCGGCGTCTCGTTCACCGCCTCAGGACCGGTCAGGAGGTGGGGAGTTGCTCCCTCGGCAACCACGGTTGTGATCGGCACCCGGCTCGGTCATGCTGCGGGCGTGGCAGTCGAGAGTTCATCGGGCCTTCACCGCACGCTCGCCATCCTGAGGATCCTCGGGTCCGACGAGGCGGCGGCGCGCGGCGGGCTGGGTGTGGTCGAGATCGCGCGCCGGGTGGGGCGGGAGAAGACCCAGGTCTCCCGCGCCCTCAAGGCACTTGACCAGGTCGGCCTCGTCGCGCGCGATCCGGACACGCTCGGCTACCGTCTGGGCTGGCAGGTGTTCGTGATCGCGGCCAACGCCGGGCACCCGAGGCTGCTCGCCGAGGCGCCGCCCGTGCTGCGCCGACTGGTCAACGTGCTCAAGGAGCGGGCGCACCTCACCGTGCTCACCAGCGACGGAGTGCTCACCGTGCTCTCCGAAAGCCCTCAGCGAGCGATCCAGGCCACCGGATGGGTGGGGCGGATGCCCCCGCTGCACAGCACCTCCTCCGGCCGTGCGCTGCTCTTCGACCACAGCGACGACGAGGTACGCGCGTTGCTGGCCGATGCCACGTTCCCCGCCACGGGGCCCAGGACCTGCCGGGACGTGGAGGACTTCCTCGCCCGCCTGCACCGGGCACGCGAGCAGGGCTACGCCCTGGTACAGGAGGAGCTCGAAGCGGGCCTGGTCGCCGCCGCGGCGCCGGTCCGCGACTTCCGCGGGCGGGTGATGGCCGCGCTGAACGTCTCGGCCCCCACCTACCGCCTGGAACAGGAGCTCGACCGGGCGGGACGGGTGGTCTGCTCGGCCGCCCGGCAGCTCTCGCTGGCGATGGCCGGCCGCTGACCCGCGGTGGCGTCCGGGACGGCGCCCGTAGCCGGGCGCGCACCACACGACGCCGATCGCCCCTGCCGCGCGCCTCCGTCCCGCTCCCCGGGGCGGCGCCGCGGGCCGCGCACCCCCACCTCGCGCACCCCCATGTCCGGCACGCGCGCCGTCCGCACCCGCGTCGCCGCACCCCCCACCCCCGACGAGACAGAGCCGAGGAGCAACACCGTGATCTCCCATGACTTCCCGTTCTTCAGCAGCGGCCTGCGCCTGGACGCCGACCTCCACCTGCCCGACGACGGCGGAGCCGGAGCCCCCTACCCGGTGGTGATCCCGGCCTCCGGGTACCAGGGCCTCAAGGTCATCCACCCCGAGCGCTTCGCCCGCGCCCTGACCGTCCGCGGTTACGCGGTGGTGGCCTTCGACTACCGCGGCTTCGGCGGCAGCGAGGGTGAGCGGGGGCGCCTGGTGCCCCAGGAGTGGGCGGAAGACGTGCGGGCCGCCGTGGACCGGGCCAGTGCGGCGCGGGTGCTCGACGCCGGCCGGATCGCCGTGCTCGGCTGGGGCATGGGCGGCGGCGTGGTGGTCGCCGAGGCGGCCGAGGACCCCCGGGTTCGGGCGGTCGCCGCGGTCAACTGCGTCAGCGACGGCACCCGTTCCACCCGCAACACGCATGACGAGACCAGCTGGAACTCCTTGCTGGAGCGCATCGCCGGAGACCGTGGCCGGCGGGTGGAGAGCGGTCGCTCCGAGATCACCTCGCCGTGGGACATCGTGCGGCTCGACCGGGACGGCCACACGGACGGATACGTCGGCGAGGAACTGTACAAGGCGCCCGGCTTCGGCTCGGGCGTCACCCTGGAATCGGCCGAACTGCTCCTGCGCTTCTCCCCCGAGCAGGTCGCGCACCGCATCGCGCCCCGTCCCCTGCTGGTCGTGCACGGCGCGGAGAACCGGCTGTACCGGCCCGAGGAGGCCCGCTCCCTCTTCGCGCACGCGCGGGAGCCCAAGCGGCTGCACCTGATCGAGGGCGCGGGACACACGGAGTGGATGTTCGACGAGCACCCGACGTTCCAGGGGCTGGTCGACGAGCTGGACTCCTTCTACGCCGAGGCGTTCGCCCGCGCCGACGCGGCGCGGGACTCCGCCGCGGCCACCGCCTGACCACCGAGGACGGCCGCCATGACTTTTCTCGAATTCCTCTCCGGAAACTGGTCGGACGTCCTGGACGCCACGCTCGCTCACGCGCTGCTGGTGCTCCAGGGACTCGGACTGGCCGTACTCGTCGGGGTGCCGGTGTCGGTTCTCACCTACCGCACCGGCGTGCCCCGTGCCGTCGTGCTGGGCGTGGCCGGCGTGCTGCTGACCATCCCCTCCTTCGCCCTGTTCGGCCTGCTCATCACCCCGCTCGGGCTGGGACACGGCCCCTCGATCGTCGCCCTGACCCTGTACGCCCTGCTGCCGATCATCCGCAACACGATCGTGGGCCTGCGCGACCTGGACCCGGCCGTCGTCGAGTCCGCCCGCGCGATGGGCATGGGACGGCTGCGGGTGCTGACGACCGTCGAACTCCCGCTGGCCTGGCCGGTGCTGCTCGCGGGACTGCGGGTGGCCACCCAGCTGTTGCTGGGCATCGCGGCCATCGCCGCGGCCGTCAACGGCCCCGGACTCGGCAACCTCATCCTCGATGGACTGGCCACCGCCGGTACGCCGTTCGCCGTCTACCTCACCATCGAGGGCGTGGCGGGCATCGTGGTGCTCGCCGTGCTCTTCGAACTGCTCTACACCGCCGTGAACCGACTCACCACACCCCAAGGGATCGGTGCCTGACATGACGCCAAGGACAGCTGACGACCACCCCATGATCCGGCTGGAAGGTCTGACCAAGTACTACCCCGGGCAGAAGCAGGCCGCCGTCGACGGGCTGACCCTGGACGTACCGGCCGGAGAGATCGTCATCTTCGTCGGCCCCTCCGGCTGCGGCAAGACCACCACGATGAAGCTCATCAACCGGCTCATCGAACCCACCTCCGGACGGATCCACCTCGACGGCACGGACGTCACCGAGGTCCCGGTCCACCTGCTGCGGCGCCGCATCGGCTACACGATCCAGCAGGGCGGCCTCTTCCCCCACCGCACCGTCGCCGACAACATCGCCACCGTCCCGAGGATGCTCGGCTGGGACAAGCGCCGCATCGGTGAGCGCGTCGACGCGCTGCTCGACCTGGTCGGGCTCGACCCGCAGACCTACCGCAAGCGGTATCCCCGGCAGCTCTCCGGCGGCCAGCAGCAGCGCGTCGGCGTGGCCCGCGCGCTGGGCGGCGATCCCCAGGTGATGCTCATGGACGAGCCGTTCGGCGCCATCGATCCGCTCAACCGGGACGCGTTGCAGAACGAGTTCCTGCGCATCCAGGCCGAGGTGCGCAAGACGATCGTGTTCGTCACGCACGACATCGACGAGGCGGTCAAGATGGGCGACCGCATCGCGATCTTCGGCGACGGCGGCACGGTGCACCAGTACGACACCCCCGAGAACATCCTCGCGGATCCCGCCGACCCGTTCGTCGCCGACTTCATCGGCTCCGGTGCCTCGGTCAGACGCCTGTCCCTCACTCCCGTCGGGGGCCTCGCCCTTCCCGAGTGGCCCACGGTCGCCCGTGGTTCGGACCAGGCAGCGCGGGCCGCCGCGGCCGCCGGCACCGATCGGGACCACCTGCTGGTGCTGGACGACGAGGGCCATCCCACCGGCTGGATCCCCCTGCTGGGCCCGGAACGCAGGCCCGGCGAGGAACTCCCCCTCCTCAGCCGGCTGGGACCGGACGACAGCCTCTTCGACGCCCTCGACCTCATGCTCTCGGCCAACTCCTCCGTGCTGGCCGTGGTGGATGGCGACGGCCGCTACCGGGGTGTCGTGGACATGGACTCGCTCCGCACCCTGATCAACGCCCGAGCCGCCTCCGACCCGCAGGACTCCCCCCGCATGCAGGAGGCATAGCCACCATGCCCGTTCTCCTTCGCCATGCCCTCACCCCGCTCGGGCTCGGCGCCGTCCTGCTCACCCTCGCCCTCTACGTCTCCGCCCAGTCGCACGACCTGATCGAGCAACGCTCCCTCAACGCCGAGTACCTGGTCAGCCGCACCGTCAAGCACCTGGAACTCACGGGCGTGGTGACAGCCCTCATCCTGCTCATCGCCGTCCCGGCCGGCGTCCTGCTGACCCGCAGAGGGGCCCGGCACATCGCCGGGCCCGTGCTCGCCCTCGCGAGCATCGGGCAGGCGCTGCCGTCCCTGGGCCTGATCGTGCTGCTGGCCGTGGCCTTCGTCAGCCTCGGCGTCGACCAGATCGCGGTCATCGCCTTCGTGCTGTACGGAATCCTGCCCGTACTGCGCAACACCATCGTCGGGCTCCAGCAGGTCGACCGGTCGGTGATCGAGTCGGCGTTCGGCATGGGGATGACCCGCCGCGCGGTGCTGTGGCGCATCGAACTGCCGCTGGCCGTACCGGTCATGCTCGCCGGGGTCAGGACCGCGCTCGTGATCACCGTCGGCACGGTCACGCTGGCCACCTTCATCGGCGCGGGCGGACTGGGCGACGTCATCTCCAACGGCATCAGTTCCAGCCGCGACCTCGTGCTGGTGACCGGCAGCGTGCTGGTCGCCGTCCTGGCCCTGGCTCTGGACTGGCTGGCCGGCATCGCCGAGGACCTGCTGCGGCCGCGCGGGCTGTGACCCCGGTGACCGGAGACGCCCCGCGGGAGCGGGAGCCACGCGGAAGCACGGACCCGGCACGGAGCCGGCACGGACAGCACCGACAGCACGGGAAGGAAGATGAACGGTGAAGCGACGGGTACGGAACGCGCACCGGCGGCTCGCCATACACCTGGCCCTGGCCGCCCTGACCGCCCTGACCGTCGGCGCGTGCTCGATCGCGCCCGGCGGCACTGACTCGATCGGCCAGGAGGAGCTGAACGGGGGCTCGATCGCCGAGGAGTTCGACCTCTCGGGCGCCCGCTTCACCGTGGGCTCCAAGGAGTTCACCGAGCAGAAGATCCTCGGCCAGATCACGCTGTACGCCCTGCGCGCGGCCGGCGCCGAGGTGTCCGACCAGACGGGATTGAACGGCACCGGCATCGTCCGCGGCGCGCTGGAGAGCGGCGAGATCGACATGTACTGGGAGTACTCCGGCACCGGCTGGACGCAGTTCCTCCAGCACGACAGGCCGGTCGACGGTGTGCTGCCGCAGTTCCGGGCCACCGCGGGCGAGGACGAGGAACGCAACGGCATCACGTGGCTCGGCCCGGCGCGCTTCGGCAACCAGTACGCCGTCGCCCGCGCCGCGGACTCCGCGGGAGACCTCGGAGAGGTGGATCAGCTCAGCGACCTGGAGCGGTTCGGCACGGAGCACCCGGACGAGATGACCCTGTGCGGGGCCGCGGAGTTCCTCGACCGCGAACTGAGCGCGATCCGCGAGAGCTATGACGTGGACTTCCCGCCGTCACAGGTCTACCAGAACGCCTTCGCGTTGAACTTCGTCAACGTCGCCAAGGCCAGCCCCTGCAACTTCGCCGAGGTGTTCACCACCGACGCCCGCCTGGAGTCCCTGGACCTGACGGTCCTCGAAGACGACAGGGGCCACTTCACCACCGAACTCGCCGCGCTCACCATGCGCGAGGACACCCTGGCCGAGCACCCGGCCCTCGCTGACCTCGCGGTGCGCATCGGGGACGAGCTGACCGAGGCCACCATGATCGAGCTCAACGGCATGGTCGACCTGGACGGCAGGACGCCGGAGGAGGCCGCCGCGCACTTCCTCCGCTCGCACGGCTTCATCGGCTGATGACGCGGCCCCGACGAGGGGCCCGCAGAACCGCACAGCTCCGAATCTTTTCGCAAAACTTCGCGATGCCGTGTCGCATGTCTTGACGGGTCTGAACCGGGCTTCTTACAGTTCCGGCGACCGGGAAGATATTCGAAATGTTTCGAGCGGCGGCCCATCGGGGAGCACTGGGCCGACCGCTGGCGGCAGGCCGGAGCCGGCGAGGCCGCGAGGTGGCTCTCGCGGCCCGGCAGCGCGAAAGGAGCGAGGGACCCTATGGTCTCCGGAAGGCGGCAGGCTCTCGTGGTGCGGGGTGGGTGGCCAGGTCACGAGCCCGTCGAGACCACCAACCTCTTCGTGCCGTTCCTCCAGGGACACGGATTCGAGGTCCTGGTGGAGGAATCGCTGGAGGTCTACGAGGACGAGGCGCTGCTGGCACGGACCGATCTGATCGTGCAGAGCTGGACGTCGGGCGACATCACCCGCGCCGAGAGCGCCGGGCTGATGGCGGCCGTGCAGGCCGGAACGGGCCTGGCCGGCTGGCACGGCGGCATCGTGGACGCCTTCCGCGAGGACAAGGACTACCAGCTGCTGACCGGCGGCCAGTTCGTCATGGACACCGGGGGGCCGGACCGGCGACGCGTCCGGCTCTCCCCCGGGTTCGCGGACCACCCGGTGATCGCCGGGCTCCACGACTTCGAGGTGCGCGGCAGCCAGTACTGGACCCACAGCGACCCGCTCAACGACGTCCTGGCGACCGTCGCCTTCGAGGCCGACGAACGGCGGGCGCGCCCCGCCGACATACCCGCCGTGTGGGCCAGGACCTGGGGCAGGGGCCGCGTGTTCGTGTCCACCTTCGGCCACGGGACCGAGGACTTCCGGGTCCCCGAGGTCCGCGCCATCACCGAGAGGGGACTCCTGTGGGCGAGCCGCTGAGCACCGGAACCCGCTGCCGACCGGATCCCCCGCGCGTGCTTCCACCGGGCCGAACGCCGTCGGCCTGATCGTCAGGACTTCCCGCGGGCGGCGCCCTCGCCCGCGGGGATCGGGCCGGTCCCACCGCGTGAGCGGCCCGGAGTGCACAGGAACCGAACGTCCGGGGACCCCCCGGAACCAGAGGAGCGTTACCCCCCACCCTCTCCTGTGAGGAGACGTGTTGAGAACAACCCGGCAACACCTCAGAACGGCGGCACGAGCCGGTGCCGTCGCAGTGACGCTGGCCGTCGCGGCCGGTGGCGTCGCCGCCGCCCATCCGGGGCACGGTGACGAGACCTTCAACGCCCTGGTCTTCAGCAAGACGGCGGGCTTCCGGCACGATTCGATCCCCGCCGGCATCGCCGCGATCGAGGATCTCGGCGAGGAGAACGGATTCGAGGTCACCGCCACCGAGGACGCGGCGGTCTTCAACGACGCGGAACTGGCCCAGTACGAGGTCGTCGTCTGGCTCTCCACCACCGGCGACGTGCTCAACGAGGACCAGCAGGGCGCGTTCGAGCGCTATGTCGCCGGTGGCGGCGGCTACGCGGGCGTGCACGCGGCCGCCGACACCGAGTACGACTGGCCCTGGTACGGCGAGTTGGTGGGCGGCTACTTCGCCGGCCACCCCGCGCCGCAGGACGCCACCGTCCACGTCGAGGACCCCGAGCACCCCTCGACCGCCTCGCTGCCCGCCGACTGGGGCCGCCACGACGAGTGGTACAACTACGCCCCCAACCCCCGGGAGAGCGCGCATGTGCTCGCCACCCTGGACGAGGGCTCCTACGAGGGCGGCACCATGGGTGAGGACCACCCGATCTCCTGGTGCCGGGACGTCGACGCGGGCCACGCCTGGTACACCGGCATGGGCCACACGGCGGAGTCCTACGAGGAGCCGGAGTTCCTCGCCCACCTGCTCGGCGGCATCCGGACCGCCGCCGGCGCGGTGGCGGCCGACTGCTCGGGCGACGGCGCGGGCGACGGGCCGCTGGCCGAGGACTTCGAGAAGGTGACGCTGGACGACAACACCAGCAACCCGATGGAACTGGACATCGCCGACGACGGCCGGGTCTTCTACATCGACCGCAACGGCGCGGTCAATGTGGTGCTGACCAATGGCTCGGTGGTCACCGCGGGCCAGGTCCCGGTGTACACCGGCCAGGAGTTCGGGCTGCTCGGCATCGCCCTCGACCCCGGCTTCGCGGACAACGGCCACCTCTACCTCTACTACTCGCCACAGGGCGAGGAGCAGGTCGACCGGGTCTCCCGCTTCACCGTCCAGGGCGACACCCTCGACCCGGGCAGCGAGCGGGTGGTCCTGACCGTCGACACCCAGCGGCAGGAGTGCTGCCACGCGGGTGGCGCCCTGGAGTTCGACACCCAGGGCAACCTGTACATCGCCACCGGCGACAACACCAACCCGTTCGCCAGCGACGGCTACTCCCCGCTGGACGAGCAGGCGGGCCGCGCCAGCTGGGACGCCCAGCGCACCGCCGCCAACAGCGCCGTTCTCAACGGCAAGGTGCTGCGCATCACCCCGCAGGCGGACGGCGGTTACACCATCCCGGACGGCAACCTCTTCCCGGAGGGCACCGCGAACGCCCGCCCCGAGATCTTCGCGATGGGCTTCCGCAACCCGTTCAGGATCGGCCTCGACCCGACCACCGACCAGCTGTTCGTGGCCGACTACGGCCCGGACGCCGGCAGCGCCAGTCCCTCCCGCGGTCCCGAGGGCCGGGTCGAGTGGAACATCGTCGACGAGCCGGGCTTCTACGGCTGGCCCTACTGCGTCGGCGCCAACACCCCCTACATCGACTACGACTTCGCCACCGGCACCTCCGGCGCCGCGTACAACTGCTCCGCGCCGGTCAACGACTCCCCGAACAACACCGGGGTGCGCGAGCTGCCCGCCGCCGAGCCCGCCGAGGTCTGGCTCGGTGCCGAGACCAGCACTCCGGAGATCGGCCGCAGCGGCGCGCCGATGACCAGCGGCGCCTACCAGTTCGACCCGAACCTGGAGTCCGACACCAAGTGGCCCGAGTCCTTCGACGGCAACGTGGTGTTCGCCGACTGGAACGACAGCCGGCTGTTCTCGTTCGGGCTGAACGAGGACCGCACCCAGGTCGCCAGTGTGACGCGGATCTTCGAGGAGCTGCAGTTCAACCGGCCGCACGCGCTCCAGTTCGGCCCGGACGGCTCGCTGTACGTGATCGAGTGGGGCAGTGGGTTCGGCGGCAACAACACCGACTCCGGGGTCTACCGGGTGGACTACGTCCAGGGCAACCGCGCGCCGATCGCCCAGATCACCACGAACCGCACCTCGGGGCCGCTGCCGCTCGACGTCGCCTTCGACTCCGCGGGCTCCCACGATCCGGACGGTGGCCCGGTGACGTTCTCCTGGGACTTCGACGGTGACGGCGCCGAGGACAGCACGGCGCCCACGGCCGGCCACACCTATACGGAGGCGGGCCGGTACACCGCGCGGCTGACCGCGACCGACGAGGACGGCAGGACCTCGGTGTCCAACCTGGAGATCACGGCGGGCAACGAGGCTCCGGTCCTCGACGTCGCTGGACCGGTGAACGGCGGGTTCTTCGCGTTCGGGGACTCCATAGCCTACGAGGTGTCGGTGACCGACGCCGAGGACGGCGAGATCGACTGCGACAACGTGGTGGTCCAGCCCGCCCTGGGCCACGACGAGCACGCGCACGGCTACGAGCAGTACCACGGCTGCTCCGGCAGCTTCCCGCTGCCGGGCGACGAGGGGCACATCGGCGCCAACATCTTCGGCACCGTGACCGTCACCTACACCGACCAGGGCAACGGCGACGCGCCGCCGCTGACCACCCAGGAGGTGCTGGTGCTCCAGCCCAAGCTGCGCGAGGCGGAGTACTTCGACTCCTCCGGCCGCCTGGAGTCCGCCACCGGCGGCGGCGACCCGGGCGTCAGCATCGAGGGCACCGGTGACGCGGCCGGAGGCGGCCAGAACATCGGTCACATCGACAACGGCGACTGGTGGGCCTGGAACCCGGCCAACCTGACCAACATCGACGAGATCGGCCTGCGCGCCGCCTCGCCGACGCTGGGCGCGACCGTCGAGGTCCGCACCGGCGACCCCGAGTCGGGGCCGACCGTGGCGACCATCGAGGTCCCGCCCACCGGTGACTGGCAGGTCTACGGTGACTTCACGGCCGCGGTCAGCGGCGGCTCCACCGCCGAGAGCGGGCCGCTGTACTTCGTGAAGACCACCGGTGAACTCAACGTCAACTGGGTGGACTTCATCGGACAGGGGGTGACCCAGCCCTAGCCGGACGCGGGCCCGCGCCCCTGGTGGGGCGCGGGCCCCCGTACCCGGTCACGCCACCGCGCCGCCGTCCTCGAACCACCCGGTCTCCGAGTGGGTCAGCCGCGGCGCCCCGCCGATGCGGTCCGGGGCCGCCCAGAGCACCGCGTTGGCGATCACCCGGCGGACGTCGGCGTGGTGGTACACCGGGTAGTCCTGGTCCCCCGGGCTGAAGTAGAAGATCCGGCCGCTGCCGCGCCGGAAGGTACAGCCGCTGCGGAACACCTCGCCCCCGGCGAACGAGCTGACGAACACCAGCTCGTCCGGGGCCGGGATGTCGAAGAACTCCCCGTACATCTCCTGCTGTTCGATGACGATGGGGTGCGGCACCCCGGCCGCGATCGGGTGCGAAGGGTCCACGGTCCAGACCAGCTCCCGCTCCGCCGCGTTCCGCCAGCGCAGCGTGCACGTGGTGCCCATCAGCCGGGTGAACGGCTTCGACCAGTGCCCGGAGTGCAGCACGATCAGCCCCATCCCGGCCAGCACCCGGCGGCGCACCCGCTCCACCACCGGGTCGGCCACCTCGCGGTGGGCCAGGTGTCCCCACCAGGTCAGCACGTCCGTCTCCGCGAGCACCCGCTCGGTCAGCCCGTGCTCCGGCTCGTCCATGGTCGCCGTGCGCAGCAGGACCCGGTCGCCCAGGTGCTCCTGGACGCCCTCCGCGATCGCGCCGTGCATCCCGTGCGGGTACCGCTCGGCGACCTCGGGGCTGCGCTGCTCGTGACGGCCCTCGGACCACACGGTGACGCGCAGCGGCTGCGGGGACGGCGACGGCGACATGACTTCTCCTGTCGGGAAGAGGGGGCCGGGGCGCGATCGACCGCCGCTGTCGGATCGCTGCCACGGGTCCGGCTCGTCGAGGACGACCGGGGGAGGATGGCCGGATTTCGAAACCAACCGGTAGGGAAGCTAGACGCCGTGCTCGGCGCCGTCAAGACTGCGGGCACCGGCGGCGGCCCTGGTGGGGCGGCCGACGGCCTGAGCACTACAGTGTCCCGAAAATTGTCGGGAGAGCAGAGAATGGACTCGTGACCAGCAAGGTGCCCCGCCCCACGCTCGCGGATATCGCGGAGATGGCCGGAGTGTCCGTCTCCACCGTCTCCAAGGTCCTCAACGGCCGGGACGACGTCTCGCGGGACACCCGGGCCAAGGTCGACGAGGTGCTGCGCCAACACCACTACATGCGGCGCGGCACCTCGGGTTTCGAGCCGGAGATCCGCACCGTCGACCTGGTGCTGAGCGGGCTCGACGGCTCCTGGCCCGCGAGCGTGGCCAGCGGCATGGAGTCGGCCGCCTACGAGGCGGGCGTGCACGTGGTGATCTCCCGGGCCCGCGGCTCCGCGCCGACCGGCGGGCGCCGCGCGCAGGACTGGGTGGACCGGGTCCTGGAGCGCGGCAGCGCGGGCGTGGTGCTGGGCCTCATCGAGGCGACGCCGGAGCAGCTGGCCCGGCTGGCCGCGGCCAGGATCCCCTGCGTGGTGATCGACCCGCTGAGCGACCCGCCGCCGGACGTGATGTCCGTGGGCACCACCAACTGGGCCGGTGCCTACGAGGCCACCAACCACCTCCTCCAGCTCGGCCACCGGCGGATCGCGCTGGTCACCGGGCCGCCCCACCATCTCTACACGCGGGCCAGGATGGCGGGGTACCGCTCCGCGATCGTCGCCGCCGGGCTCGACGTGACACCCGAGCTGGTGCGGCACGGCAACTACGACCGGGCCAGCGGCGCGGAGCAGGTGCGCGCGCTGATCGAGCTGCCCGACCCGCCGACCGCGCTGTTCATCTGCTCCGACCACATGGCCATCGGCGGCTACGAGGCGCTGACCGGCGCGGGTCTGCGGGTCCCCGAGGACATCAGCGTGGTCGGCTTCGACGACCTGCCCGAGGCCCGCTGGGTGTCCCCGGCGCTGACCACGGTGCGCCAGCCGCTCAAGGAGATGGGCGGCAGCGCGCTGCGCACCCTGGTCCGGCTGATGGGCGGCGAGGAGCCGGAGAGCCCCCGGGTCGAGCTGGCCACCACCCTGGTGGTCCGGGACAGCACGGCCCCCCGGCCCTAGGGCCGCAACCCGCCGGGTCCCGGATGCGGGCCGCCGGGACGCGGTGCGTGGCTTCGTGTGCGCGTGCGCCGGCCGCTTCCGTGGCGGTCATGGGGCCGGCGCGAACGGCGCCAGCGGATTGGGCAGTTCGCCGACCAGCTGGAGTGCGGCGGAGGGGTCCGCGAGGTCGACCATCTGCCGGTTGTCGCGCAGCTGGAGGCGGTTGAGGCAGGACAGCGCGAAGGTCTTGACGAACGGGTCGTGGCGCTCGAAGCGGTGCGCGAGGTGCGGCACCGAGTCCCGGTAGTCGCAGACGCAGCGCGCGACGGTGCGCCAGAACTCCCCCTCGGCAAGGGTCCCCGTCTCGTCGAGGATCGCCGAGAGGTAGCGCAGGAAGCCGTCGAAGACGTCGGTGAAGATCGACAGCAGCCGCATGTCCTCGGGCACCGCCGCGCGGATGCGCCGCACCAGCGGGGGCAGGTCGGCTTCCGGGTCCATGACGACGATCTCCTCGGCGATGTCCTTGAACACCGCGCGCACCACCGTGCCGGTTGTGTCCAGGACCAGGATCACGTTCTCCCCGTGGGGCATGAAGGCCAGGTCGTGGGCGTAGAAGCTGTGCAGGAGGGGCGTGAGGTAGGCGTCGAGGTAGTGGCGCAGCCAGCGCTCGGGGGCCAGCCCGGAGCGGGCGATCAGGGCCGCGGCGAGGGAGCCGCCGTCGCGGTCGGTGTGGAGCAGGGCGGCCATGGTGGACAGGCGTTCACCGGGAGCGAGGGCGGGTACCGGGCTCTCGCGCCAGAGCGCGGCCAGCATCTTGCGGTAGGGCGAGTAACGGTCGGTGGCCGCCTCGTACTGGGGGCTGCGGTACCCGATGGCGGCGCGTTCCCGGAGGATGGTCAGCCCGGTGGCGCGCAGGACGGGGTCGGCGGCGATCAGTCCGGCCAGCCAGTCGTTGATCGCGGGAGTCGCCTCCATGTAGGCGGCCGACAGCCCGCGCATGAAGCCCATGTTCAGGACGGATATGGCGGTCTTGACGTAGTGCCGCTCGGGGTGGTCGGCGTTGAAGAAGGTCCGGATGGACTGCTGCGCCAGGTAGGCGTCCTCGCTCTCGCCGAGGTACACCAGCCTCCGGGTGGCCAGCTCACCGGCGAAGGTGACGGTGAGCTTGTTGATCCACTGCCAGGGGTGGACCGGGAGGAAGAGGTAGTGTCCGGGGTCGAGTCCGAGGCCGGCCAGGGTGTCCGTGAAGCGGCGGCGCTGGGCGGCTCCCAGCTCCCGCTCGATCAGCGTGTCGTAGTCGAGGTCGGCGCACGAGGTGAAGGTGGTCCGTTCCCGGTGGGCTGCGAGCCAGACCAGGTGGACCGGGGCGCCCGCTTCCGGGGCGTAGCGGTGGAACTCCTCGGCGTCGAAGCCGATCCTGCCGTTGTTGGCGACGAAGCCGGGGTGTCCTTCGGTCATGCCGGACTCGATGGCCTGGAAGCCGGCGGTGGACAGCTCGGCCGCCGGGAGCGCGGGCCGGGAGAGCTTGTAGGCGGCGGAGGAGAGCGTGGAGTTGAGTTCCTCCAGGTAGACCGGGAGCACCTCGTCGCCCAGTCCGAGGGAGGTGCGCAGTTCGAGAATCATGTCGACCGCGTCCAGCGGGAGTTCGGCGCCGTCCCGGTGGCGGGTGATCGTGTCGGGGGCGATCTGCCAGTGGTCGAGGGCCATGCGGCGGGCGGCGAAACGGTACTCCACGCTCTCGTCGTCCGATCGCACGCGGTACCGGCCCTCGCCCGTGGGCTCCGGTTCCAGCAGCCTCTCGTGCGCGAACTCCGCCAGCGCCTTGCGCACCATGGCCCGGTTGGCGGCGGCCCACGGGTCCGGGTGCAGGTGTGCCACCGGGGCGGGGGGAACCGGGCGGTCGGGTGTGGTCATGGGGTGGCTCCTTCGGTGGCTGCCCGGAACTGTTCCCGGGTGCAGAAGCTCAGCAGGGCTTCCTTCTCGGGCTTGGTCAGCGGCCCCTCGGGGACGAATCCGACGGCGGCGTTGAGCGCGTGCACGGCCGTGTTGCGCACATCCGGCTCCACGACGACGCGCCGCACCGCGGGATCGTCGAAGAGACAGGCCATCACCGTGGTGATGACGGCGCGGGTGAAGCCGTGCCGGGGGCGGGCGGTGGGGGCGCAGAGGAAGTGCATGCCGATGTCGCCGGGCCGGGCCTCGTACAGGCCGGCCAGTTCGACGCGGGCGGGATCGTAGCGCTCGGCCAGGAAGCAGGGCTCGCCGTCCAGGGTGCCGACGAAGGCGTCATGGCAGGGATGGTCGGTGATCTCGCGGTAGGCGCGCGCCACTTGGGCGAGGCTGTGGTCCCGCATCATCCAGTAGGCGGCCTTGGGGTGGGTCACCCAGGCGTGCAGCAGGACGGCGTCCGCCTCCGGGTCGAGCCGGTGGAGCGCCAGGGTGCCCAGACGTGTGCGGCGGGAGAAGAGAGCGGGTCGGTCGAACGCGGTCACGATATGACATCCTCCGGAGCGCCGAACTCCTGGCACGCGATGCTCTTCTCGATCGGGTAGACCTCCCGGCCGGTGATCTGGTCGCGGGCCTCCTGGAAGACGCCGTCGAACTCCTCGACCGGCGCGCTCAGGCAGGCGAGTCCGAGGTTGCAGGGGCCGAGGCCGAGGCCGACGGCGACGACGTCGTCGTGCACCTCGCCGGTGTGAGCGGGCATGGGTTCTCCATTCCTGCGGGCGGGGGCGGTCCTAGTCCCGGATGGTGGCGGCGATCGCGAGATAGTCGGCGGCGTGGCCGGCCAGCAGGTCGAGGACGTGCGCGATGTCGTCCAGCGTGGTTTCCGGATTGAGCACCGTGAACTTCAGGAAGTGCCGGCCGTCGACCTTGGTCCCGGCCACCAGGCCCTCCCCGGACGCGGCGAGGGCCTCGCGCGCGTACTGATTGGCCTCGTCGGTGAGGTCCGTGGCGAGGTCGTCGCCCTCGGACCGGTAGCGGAAGACCACCGTCGAGAGCGGGGAGCGCGTCACCACCTCGAAGCGGGCGTCGGCACGGAGGAGGTCGTACGCCGCCCCGGCGAGGTCCACCACCTCGTCGAAGAGCAGTCCGATCGCCTCGGCGCCCATGACCCGCAGGGTCAGCCAGAGCTTGAGGGCGTCGAACCTGCGGGTGGTCTGGAGGGACTTGTCCACCTGGTTGGGTATGTGCCGCTCCGCCATGCCGGCGGGATTGAGGTAGTCGGCGTGGTAGGTGGCGTGGGACAGGGTGGCGCCGTCACGGACGACGAGGGCGCTGGAACTGACGGGCTGGAAGAAGGACTTGTGGTAGTCGGCGGTGACCGAGTCGGCCCGCTCGACGCCGTTCAGAAGGTGGCGCCGGGTGGGCGAGACCAGCAGGCCGCACCCGTACGCGGCGTCCACATGGAGCCAGATCCCCTTCTCCTCGCACACGTCGGCCACGGCGTCCAGGGGATCGATCGTGCCGAAGTCGGTGGTTCCGGCCGTGGCGGCCACGGCCATCACCGTCAGCCCCTCGGACTCCAGGCGGTTCACCTCCGCACGCAGCGTGGACACGCACATGCGCCGGTCGGGGGTGGTGGGCACGGCGATCACGGCCTCCATCGGCAGGCCCAGCAGCTTGGCGGCCTTGATGACGCTGAAGTGCGCGGCCGAGGAGGTGAGCACCCGCAGCCGCGGCAGCAGATCCTGACGGTCCCGGGCGGTGCCGGCCCCGGCTCGGGCGAGCGTCTCCTCCCGGGCGAGGAGCAGCGCGTGGAGGTTGGAGTGCGTGCCACCGCTGGTGAAGACGCCGTCGGCGTCCCCGCCGAAACCGATGCGGCCGGCTGTCCAGCCGATCAGGCGGCGCTCGATCAGGGTCGCGCCGGCGCTCTGGTCCCAGGTGTCCAGCGAGGAGTTGACGGCACTGAGCACCACCTCCCCCAGTAAGGCCGGGATCACGACGGGGCAGTTGAGGTGGGCCAGGTAGCGGGGGTGGTGGAAGTACACCGCGTCGCGCAGGTAGATGCGCTGCAACTCCGCGATCGCGGCGGCCGAGTCGCCGAGCGGGCGGTCGAGGTCCACGGCGTCCAGCTCCGGGGCCAGTTGCTCCGGGCTGATACCGGAGAACGGCCGCGCGGCGGCGGAGACCCGGTCGGCCACGGCGCCCACCCCCCGCATCAGGCTCTCCCGGTAGGCGTCGGTCGTACGGCCGTTGAACAGGTGGGCTCGGGCGAAGCCGGTCGCCGGGGAGACGGCGGCCGGTTCCTGCACGGTCTTGCCCTCTATCGTCATGTCAGCCTTCTGGTCGCGGAGGTCGAGATCAACCGGGGCGAGGCTGACCTCGGTCTTGCGTGCAGCCCACTCACTCAGGTGCTCGGGCCGAGCCGCCGAGGACGCACGTCCGAATCTCGCGCATCGACCAGTTACATTAACCTTCCCGCGCCCTCGCCCTCGGGCCGCCCTGAAGGCGTTCGCGCGGGCCCCCTCCGACCGGGACGGGCTCGCGCGAACGCCTTCAGGGCGGCCCGAGGGC